>JBDNGQ010000154.1:0-8593 GCA_041689205.1 Pseudohongiellaceae bacterium
CGGCTGTTTAAGAACGATGATCCGTTTATCCTGCTGATGGCCAGGGATGACATCCCCATAAACACGCTTTGCCTCTTCGGCAAACCATTCAATAAAAGAGGCGGCATAAAGAATTTCCCCTTTCGATTCCTGCAATGGTTTTCCCTGTTCCATTGTCATTATGCGTGCCAGGTCATCCTGATTTTCAAGCATCAAATCAAACCAGCAGTGCAGCTTATTGGAACGCTCTTTTGCAGTCGCTGATCGCCATGCTGGAAGAGCGCGATCTGCAGCCTCTATTGCACGTCGCGTTTCTGCGGAGCCCATTTTTGGAACCTGTCCGATTATTTCCCCGGTTGCAGGATTGTTAACATCAATGGTGTGTTGATTATCTGCACTGATCCATCGGCCATCAATACATGCCTGCTGGCGAAACAGGCCCGGTTCTTGCAATTTCATAAGAGAATTCCTGTATTTCTTCTAATGTAAACTTATACCCGGACGGGGAATTAAAATGGTGTTCCTATACTGACATAAACTTCCGCTGCGGTTTGTGCTGCATCACCCAAATAGATTTAAGGGCATAAGTTTGCTAGTATGCCGCGCTTACCTCTCCTCTTCCTCGATATCTCTGTAGTGGATCGTCTTGTCAGATTGCTCTGCAGGCATAGAAAGCTGCTCGGTCAACGATATCTTTTGAAACTGATACAGGAACGCAATATGAATGCCGAAAGCCCCTCAGATGTTCACTTAAAACTCCGCAACCTTACTGTTGAAGATTACGCCGAGCTCGCCAGTCTGATGGAGGCTGTTTACTCGGATCTGGGCGGAGCATGGCCAAAGAGTTCTATTCAGGAACTTATTGGTGGCTTTCCTGAGGGGCAGATCTGCATTGAGGATAATGGCAAAGTAGTCGCTGCGGCGCTCACTATCCGCTGCGACTATGATCGTTTCAGCCGCCAGCATACGTATGAGGATCTGATCGGGCGGCGTGAGCAGATGCATCATAATAAAGATGGCGATGCACTTTATGGCATGGATCTTTTTGTAGATCCTGAATATCGCGATCTGCGCCTGGGTCGTCGTTTGTACGACGCCCGCAAGGAGTTGTGCCGACAACTGAATCTGCGCGCAATTCTAGCCGGCGGACGCATCACCAATTATCATAAACATTCTGCCAAACTGTCTCCGCCAGAATATATTGCAGCCGTTGATGGAAAAGAAATTCATGACCCGATTCTCAGCTTCCAGTTGGCTAATGACTTTGAAGTAAAGCGGCTGTTGAAGGGTTATATGCCTGAGGACAGAAAGTCCGAAGGCTATGCAACCTTGCTTGAGTGGAACAATATTCTTTATGAGCCTGAGACTCAGGATCTGTTACAGCGTCGAAAATCTGTGGTGCGAGTTGGTATTCTGCAGTGGCAGATGCGCCTGACCGATTCCTTCGAGGCGTGGCTGAACCAGGTGGAATTCTTTGTCGATACCATGGCTGACTACGAAGCCGATTTCGTGCTGTTTCCAGAATTCTTTAATGCTCCCTTGATGGGGCTCGGTAATCAGAAGAATCAATTTGATGCCATCCGGTTCCTGTCCACGTTTGCTGAACGCAGTATTGAAGCTATTTCAGAACTCGCCATTACCTACAACATCAATATCATTGCTGGCAGCATTCCAGTGATGGAAGATGATGTGTTGTATAACAAGGCCTATCTGTGTCGCCGTGATGGTACCGTTGACTCACAGGCTAAACTGCACATCACGCCGCATGAGCGGCGCGACTGGGTAATCGAAGGCGGCGATAAGCTGGCGGTGTTTGAAACAGATTCCGGTCGCATAGGTATCCTGATTTGTTACGATGTTGAGTTCCCGGAATTGTCACGTTTACTGGCGCAGGAAAGTATGGATATTCTGTTTGTGCCTTTCTGGACAGATACCAAAAACGCCTTTCTGCGTGTGCAGCGCTGTGCCCAGGCCAGAGCTATCGAGAACGAATGTTATGTGGCTATTGGCGGCAGCGTCGGTAATCTGCCCCAGGTGCACAATGTGGATATTCAGTATGCGCAGTCTGCGGTCTATTCACCTTCGGATTTTGCCTTCCCGCACGATGCGATCATGGCCGAGAGTACACCAAATACTGAGATGGCGCTGGTGGCCGACCTGGATCTCGATAAGCTGGTGCAATTGCGCCATGAAGGTTCAGTGACTAATGCCAAAGATCGTCGTGATGATCTTTATGAGATTGTCTGGAAGAATAAAAAATAAATGGAGCGGGTGAAGGGAATCGAACCCGTGTATAAAGCTTGGGAAGCTTTCGTTCTGCCACTGAACTACACCCGCATGGCTATCTCCAATCCACGCTTTGAATCTATCTGAACGACCGCGGCTGTGTCCAGAACATTCGCGGATTGATACAAAACTTAAGTGAAAGATCAGCCGTGCCCTCTTCATTCATCTGTGCAATTTGGGTGATCCAGTCTGTAATGCACCGATAATACCCCCAAGCGTTGCTTCTGGCGCAGCGCTGCTCCGGGGTCAGTATGTCTATGGTTCATCCTCCTCAGAGCACTGATACGGACTTTTATTAACACTCAGGTGAGCGCCATCGCCATCGAAGAGATTCATTCTATGCGTTTCCACAGGTATTTCTGCTGTCAAAGAAGCCTTGTCTGGATTATCCTGGCGCTCAACTCCTGAAAATTCTCGACTTGCAGCATCAAATTCCTGACAAATTGTGACATTTTCGCTTTAGAGATTGAACCATTTCGCAAACAGGCATAGCCTTGGGTTGTGAAAGAGCAGAATCTGGTTGTACTGTCCATACACCGCGCCTCCAACAAACATAAGCAACCGCAAGTGGAGACTATTTCCGTGAACCCTAAACTAACCCGTAGACGCTTTATTAAGAGCGTCATCTTTATCGGCGCAGCCGCATCATCTGGCGCCGGATTCTATCTGGCCACGGCGGCTAACCGGCCGGCTGGCGCTGTAGAACGCCTCGTGACTCTGAATATCAACGGCCGTAATCGACCTGTAGATGTCATGCCGCAGGAGACTCTGGCACACACGCTGCGCTACAAGCTGGGCCTGACTGGCACCAAGCTGGGTTGCAACCGTGGCGAATGCGGTGCCTGCACTGTCACCATTGATGACGTAACACACTACGCTTGCTCTACCCTGACCCATTCGGTCAAGGGCAAGGCGGTAATGACTATAGAAGGCTTACCTGGTGCTGATGGCACACTGCACCCTGTGCAACAGGCTTTCATCGACGAATTGAGCCCCCAGTGTGGTTTCTGTACACCCGGCCAGATCATGTCTGCAGTGGCCCTGCTAAAAACTAATCCGCAGCCCACACGCGACGAAGCGCGTCAGGCACTTTCCGGCAATCTTTGTCGTTGCGGTGCTTATGATCACTATTTGAACGGCGTGATGCGCGCCTCGGGGCAATTATCATGACATATATGCACATTGGTAAGGACTTCACTCCACCAGATGTTGAAGGCAAGGTAACCGGTTCGGCACGTTATGCTGAAGACTTCAAAAAGGACGGTATGGTGTTTGCGCGCTTGCTGACCAGCCCCCTGCCGGCAGGCCGTATAGTCAGCATTGACTACTCCGAAGCGCTGGCCATGCCGGGAGTGGTTGGTATTCTGACTACTGAAGACCTGCCCCAACCCGCGGCGCCAGCTAACCCTTCGCTGGCCTCAGATATCATTACTTATATCGGTCAGCCAATTCTGGCAGTGGCAGCGGAATCTGAGGAAATCGCAGAAAACGCCATTGATAAAATCCGGCTGGTATTCGAGCGCCGTCCGTTCGTGATCGACCCGCTTGACACCCTGGTGGAAGGTGGCCCCAACCCCTATCCCAACGGCAATACTCTTGTTCGCAACGCAACAGCAGCCGCAGCGGGCACCACACAGTCTGGTACCGATGTTGGCGAGATCAAGTGGTCGATTGATGCCGTCACCGCGTTTCGCGCCGGCCGTGATCCTGGCAATGTAACTTACGCAAACGAGTGGGTTTTTGGTGACCTGGAAGCAGAGTTCGCGCAGTGCACCTCTATCGTCGAAGAACCCTTTGTCACCATCGGTCAGTCACACCACGCGCTGGAATCACGCACTGGAATGGCGTATTGGGAAAACGGTCGTTGCTATTTCTTTGGGTCGCTGCAGAGCCATACCATTGGAGTAGCACCGCTGGCCGGCATGCTGGGTATCGATCCCGCCAATCTGGTATTTATCAACGAAAACACCGGCGGCGGCTTCGGCGGCAAGATTTTCCCTTACCCCATCATGGCGGTAACCGGCCATCTGTCACGCAAAATCAATCGACCTGTGCAGTTGCGTATTACCCGGGAAGAAGAGTTCTATATTGGTTCCGCCCGGGCAGGTATGCAGGGCTGGATGAAACTGGGTTTGAAGGCAAACGGCGACGTCGGTGCCGTCGACTTGGTAATCGTTGGCGACGCGGGTTCGGGTGGTGGTGCGAGTGGCCCAAGTGCCGCGAATTACGTCTCGCTGATGCTGCAACCTGCGGCCATGCGCTTTCGTGGTGTTTCTCTGTACACCAATACAGCGCCACGCGGTGCACAACGCGGTCCTGGCGAAAATGAAATGGCAACTGCCCTTGCCCCTATCCTCGACAAGGCAATCAAACAGTCAGGACTGGACCGTGTTCAGGTAATGATACAAAACGCGCCTGACAATGCTGGGACGATTGGTCCACAGCGCGGTGAGCTTACCGGCAGTGCTTTCCCGCAGGCGATTGCTCAAGGCGCCGAACTGTTCGGATGGCAGGAACGCAGTCAGTTATCGGGACGCCGCAATGGCAGCAAGGTCACTGGCATAGGCGTGGGCATGGGTTATCATTCGGCTGGTGCCAGCGGTTATGACGGCCTGTGCCGCATTGGCACTGATGGCAAACTCTATCTGCACACCGGTGTTGGCAACCTGGGTACCTACTCTTATGCAGCGGTAGTACGAACGGCTGCCGAAGTGCTCAAAGTGGAATGGGACAACTGCGAGATAGTGCGTGGTAATACCGATCTGCACCTGCCTTATAGTACTTTCCAGGCTGGCAGTAACACCATGTTCACGGAAGTGCGCACCAACTTTGTTGCTGCTCAGGATGCTCTGCGTAAGCTTAAAGCGATTGCTGCTGCTGATCTGGGCGGTGAGCCGGATGAGTATGATATCGATGGCAAGCAGGTATTCCGTATCAGCAATCCAGGCCAGGCAATGACCTATGCGCAAGCGGCGCAAAGGGCTGTGGCTCTTGGTGGCGAGTACAGCGGGCAGCAGTATCCAGAGGATTTGAACGCGGTTACCCAGCGAGCAGTGCAAGGCCTGGCTGGCACTGGTCTGATCGGTGTTGCCAAGGATTCCCGCCATACCGGTACGGTGCCGGGTACAACGATTGGTTTCATGCAAATCGAGCTGGATACGCTGACTGGTAAATACGAGATAGTCGATTATGCCGCTGTTGCGGACTGTGGCACCGTAATTCATCCGATGGGCTTCCGTCAGAGTATGAACGGTGGCGGTGTATGGGGTGTAGGTCTGGCCGGTTATGAACGTCTGGTTTACGATCCGCAAAATGGTCTGCCTGCCAATGTCGGCCTGTATCAGGCGAAGATACCAACGTATCTGGACGTGGCGCGGGTTAACCGCAGTGCTGCGACTGAAGTCCCGGACCCACAGAGCCCTATGGGTTCTCGTGGAGTGGGTGAGCCCTCACAAGGCTGTGCATCTGCAGCGCTGGCCAGTGCTATTGCTGACGCACTGGGCGGGCACCTGTTCCACCGTGTGCCTGTCACGGCCGACATGATCATTAATCACGTAGCGCAGCTTGATCATTTCAACACCGGCGATCTAAAAACAAATACATTCTGAGGGTTAGACTATGCCATCTTATGACAATATGCCCGCCATGGAGCTATACCAGCCGGTGCAGCTGCAGGACGCACTGGAGATTGCCTCCCGACTGGCCGACCGCGGCTGGCTGGTAGGTGGAGGCCAGGACACTTACGGCTGGATCAAGGATCATGCGAAAAAGCCGGAAGCACTGATCGACCTGAATGGAATCGAATCGTTGCGCGGAATACGCGAAACCAGCGATGGAATCGAGATTGGTGCGCTGACGACACTGACCGAAGTGGTCAACAACCCTCTCATCCGTGAGAAGTATGCCTTGCTCAGCAAGGCAGCCTCTGTGGTGGCCAGCCCGCAAATCCGCAATGCCGGCACGCTTGCCGGGAACGTGGCACAGGACGTTCGATGCTGGTACTACCGCCGTGGTCTTACGTGTTACCGCGCAGGAGGCAACCTCTGCTATGCGGATACACCTGAAGCTCAGAACCGTGAGCACGCCCTATTCAATGCCAGCCGTTGTGTGGCGGTTACCCCCAGTGATACCGCCCCGGCGCTGGTAGCTCTGGAAGCGCAAATGGTGATCACCAGCCGAAGCGGTGAGCGTGTGGTGCCGGCTGAACGCTTCTTTGTTGGTCCGGATGTGGATATTCTGAACACGACTGTGCTGCGTGACGGTGAAATTCTGACGGCCGTGCGCATTCCCGCCAAATGGGCCAATGCCGAGTACTACCATGAAAAAGTAGCTGATCGCAATGTCTGGGATTTTGCGCTCGTCAGCATTGCTGCCGTGATGCGCATGGAAGGTGGCAATATTGCGGACTCTCGCCTGGTGTGTGGCGCGGTAGAATGTGTACCGCGTCGCCTGCGTTCTGTTGAGCGTGCAATTCAGGGACAACCCCGCAATCAGGCCACTGCCGACATGGTAGCCGGACTGGCAAGCCAGGGGGCGCAGCCGCTGACCCACAATCACTTCAAGATGCCATTGATGGATAATCTGGTGACTCGTCTGTTGACGGCTTGATGACTGGCGGCGCTGGCGCCGCGTTGTGTTGTCACAGCAAACCTGAACGCCCTGCCCGAGGAATCAACTTCTGGCAGGGCGTTCATCATTTACTCAGTGCTTCAACTGTTGCTCTGTGTCTTAGGTGTTACTGAGGTTAACTGATGCGCGACAAAGAAAATGCATGATTGTGAGAAGGACCACAATGACAGTCAGTGACACCAGATAAAACCACTCAGGAAAACTGTCGCTCTGAGCGAGCATGACCCAGACAACAACTTGAATGCTTAACGCAAAATGATCCCTCACAGTGTTTTTGCTTAGCCTTGTTATTAGTGAGTCTATCCTCATGTGTCCTTCCTCCTCATATCTTTTTAGATTTTGAACGAAGCCCGGTCGGAGCAAAAGCTCCGACCCAGGCGTACCGTCTTCGCTGACAACGATCTTCTAGCTGGTGGTTTTGTGACATCCGAACTGGTCAACCGTTGTGAAGTAGTTTAAGTCATATCTATCAAGGCAATCCTGCAAACCATAGGCTGAATAACCCCAGCTCAGACCAAAATCTCCACTTACACATTGAGCTGCTCTGTTGTTTCAGGCAACCCTGTATCAAGTGTAGTTGCCTGCAGCAGGAAATCCACGAATCAGATGCTGAAAAAGATGTCGGTACCCAGCGTGTTTATATGATGCCGATGTTTATCGCGCGCAGTACCGCCCGGGTTCGATCACGAACGCCGAGTTTTTCCAGTATTGCGGAAACCTGGTTTTTTACTGTGCCTTCTGATTTATGAGTAGCCAGCGATATTTCTCTATTGCTGTAACCACCGGCCATTAAGCGCAGCACCTCCAACTCCCGGACACTGAGTTCCTCCGGAATAGCCGTGCTGGTGAAATCTGACTTCATGGTACTTAAGCCTTTCAGTATCCTTTCTGTTATAGCGGGTTGCACCTGAGTTTCTCCGGCATGAACCCGCTCGATAGCGTTTACCAGACTTTGCAGTGATACATCTTTGAGCAGAAATCCTTTAGCGCCGGCCTGCAATCCTTCCAGTACCAGCTGATGATCATCAAAGGTCGTAAGAATGATACTGGGCACCATCAGCCCTGCGGCAGTCAGTGCCCGGAGTGCCTCAATACCGGTCATCTTTGGCATGCGAATGTCCAGCAATAACACGTCCGGCATATATCGGCGCACTCCATCGACTACCTCAGAGCCATCTTCAACCTGACCGACCACCACAATATTGTCACTGAGCTCCAGCAGGCTGCAGATGCCCTGTCGAACCAGGTTTTATCGTCGGCCAGCATGACGCGAATTTTCATGCGCTGTCTCCCGTTGGCAGGCGCAACTGAAGTAGGAAACCATCCTGTTCCTGACGCCAGCTTACTTCACCACCCGCTTCCTGAACGCGTTCGCTCATCCCTTTCAGACCATTGCCAGCCACTATCCCAGCGCTCTTTCCAGCCCCTGCCCCTGCCCCGATCCCAGCCCCCATGGAAGTTCCGCTCCTGCCATTATCTTTTACCGTCAGGAAGAACTCGTTATACGCTTCGGTCAGAGCGATGCGGCAGTGAGATGCTTTACTGTGGCGCAGTACATTGGTAATTGCTTCCTGAATACAGCGCAACAGCGTTTCGGCGATTTCAACATCATGGATGGCAGGAGCCGCACTAAAATCTACGCTGATCTGAAGATTCGGAATGTCAGCAACCAGCTTTTCAACGGATTGTCTTAAATTAA
>JBDNGQ010000155.1:0-2984 GCA_041689205.1 Pseudohongiellaceae bacterium
CATCCGGAGCGATGGTCACAAGGCATCAAAAATCTGACGCCTATTGGTGCCGTGAGCTTGAACCCGGAACGGGAACAGTACAAAGTGAAAATGGTAGCCTAATGCAGGTTGAGCGGACAACTATCTTGAAAAATACCGGTAATGTCTATTTCTAATGCGTTTTTGTTGCGCGAGCTGTTTTGGTGCAGATGATTTTTCGGATATTGCTCTGAGGTGGTGCGCCATTGCATCAATTGGGGACGGAGGAGGTGATGCATCAATTGGGGACGGAGGAGGTGCATCAATTGGGGACGGAGGAGGTGGTGGGCATCAATTGGGGACGGAGGAGGTGATGGGGACGCAGGGCGTACGCGCTTCGTCCCCATCACCCGCATCTTGTCAATCAGCGCCGAACAAATCTCGTGTGTAAACTTTTTCAGCAACATCTGCCAGCACATCAGTCATGCGGTTGGCAACAATGACGTCACTGATCTGTTTAAATTCCGTCAGATCGTTGACGACCCTGGACCGGAAAAATTCAGACTCTTTGAACTCCGGTTCATATACTACAACTTCAATTCCTTTAGCTTTGATTCGTTTCATGATGCCTTGAATGCTAGAGGCGCGGAAATTATCCGAGCCCGCTTTCATGATCAGTCGGTATACACCAACAATACGAGGTTGGCGCGCAACAATACTGTCGGCGATAAAATCCTTGCGCGTGCGGTTGGCGTCCACAATGGCGCGGATCAAGTTTTGTGGCACTTCCGCATAGTTTGCCAATAGCTGTTTAGTGTCTTTGGGCAGGCAGTAACCGCCATAACCAAAAGAGGGATTGTTGTAATGATTGCCGATGCGCGGATCAAGACATACCCCGTCGATGATCTGACGCGGGTCCAGGCCATGGCTGGCAGCGTAGCTGTCAAGTTCGTTAAAGTAGGCGACACGCATGGCCAGGTAGGTGTTGGAGAATAGTTTAATGGCCTCAGCTTCGGTGGCGTTCGTAAATAATATGGGTACGTCCTGTTTACTAGCGCCTTGTTTTAGCAGTTGCGCAAATGTCTGTGCACGCTCAGAGCGTTCCCCAACAACGATGCGGCTAGGATGTAAGTTGTCATACAACGCACGTCCCTCGCGCAGGAATTCGGGCGAAAATATCAGATTGTTGGTGTTAAAACGTTTACTTGCATCGACGGTGTAACCCACGGGCACGGTGGACTTGATAACCATCACGGCGCTCGGATTAATGGCGATCACATCCTTAATGACGGCTTCTATTGAGCGCGTATCAAAGTAATTCGATTTTGGATCATAGTCAGTGGGTGTGGCTATAATCACAAAATCGGCATTGGCATAAGCCTGCTGCTTGTCTAATGTGGCCGTCAGGTTCAGTGTCTGATGCTGCAGGTAGTCTTGAATTTCTGCGTCTATAATCGGGCTTTGCCGGCGGTTAATCATCTCAACCTTGTCCGCGATGATATCCAGAGCGACCACTTCATTGTGCTGCGCAAGTAACACGGCGTTAGACAGACCGACATAGCCGGTTCCAGCGATAGTTATTTTCATGACATCCTTTTTTGTTAAATGTTAAGCACCGTGCGCATTCTAAACAGGAAATGGGAGGAAATGGGGACGGAGGGATCATTTTTTGATCCCTCCGTCCCCATTCGTGGTCTATAACAAGAGAAAAAGGGAGCTTTTGTTATGCGAAATCTGGTAATTGGCACAGATGGTACCTGGAACAAACCTGACCAGTTTGATCGCGACCGACAGGTTCCGAGCAATGTGGTGAAAATGGTGCGGGCAGTTCAACGTAGTGACTCCGGCCTTTGTCAACTGCGTTGGTACGCCGCAGGTGTCGGTGCCGGCGGCTGGATAGACAAGATGTGGGGCGGCGTGGCGGGTCGTGGTTTGTTTGGCAATATGCGGCAGGCGTATACCTGGCTTATCGACAATTTTCAGCCTGATGACAGATTGTTTATGTTTGGTTTTAGTCGAGGTGCATTTACGGTGCGCAGTCTGGCGGGGATGCTGCAACTGTGCGGCATTCCAGTGGCTACCGCAGAGATGTCCTCAAGCCAGATAGCTAGCCAAGCGTCTTCTATCTACCGAATCTCCGATCCTATCAAACGTGCGGCTGCCGGCACAGACTTTCGCGAAAGAAACGCTAGCCACCCCGGAGTTGTCCATTTTTTAGGCGTATGGGATACGGTGGGAGCGATGGGGCTGCCCACCAAAGGCCCGATGGGGTGGCTCACCCGCGCCCGGCACCGCTTTCACAATGTACAGCTCGGCGACAATATTACACATGCCTATCAGGCCTTGGCTATCAACGAGCAGCGCGCACCCTTTGAACCTGCGTTATGGCAGCAGCCTTGTCCACCGCAGGTGCAAACCGTTCAACAGATGTGGTTTCCCGGAGTGCATGCCAATGTTGGGGGTGGCTACGTAGACGCGGGTCTGTCTGATGTGGCGCTTACTTGGATGATGGAAAGTGCCGCTTCACATGGGCTGGTGTTCAATCCTGAATATGTGGCGCAGCGGGTTGACCCCAATGTGTTTGGGGAGCTGCGCGACTCTATGACGGCGGCCTACCGCATACCGCTAGCAGGGCGGGCAAAAGCACGCGCAGTGGGCAGCGGCGCTTTGGGGGAAGCGTTACACCTGTCCGTTCAACAACGTTGGTTCTGCCCGAGTCGACCGGATGACTTACCGTTTTGAGGCTGGGGTTCTCATTGCAATTGTGGGAGTGAAGACGGGTTCGCATGTAGTCCGTTTGTCCATGGTTTAGCAATTTGCTTCAGTGTTTGAGCGTGCGTATTGTTGTTTAACCCTCACGTCGCTATCATCTTTTGCCAATGGGGTGTGTAGTGGTCTAATAAAACCGGACACCATTTAAGGTGGTAACATTACCACATTGAAAGAGGTGTTCAATGGCAAGGCAACGACGTTCGTTTACAACAGAATTCAAACTGGAAGCGGCACAGCTGGTCACCCAACAAGGG
>JBDNGQ010000156.1:0-6652 GCA_041689205.1 Pseudohongiellaceae bacterium
GGATACCTTTGGGAGTGCCGCCTACTGAGTGGCCGCTGCGACCAACCCGCTGCAGAAACGTCGCAATGCTTTTCGGCGATGAAAACTGTACCACCAGGTCGACTGAGCCAATATCAATGCCCAGTTCCATGGACGCGGTAGCAACCAGTACTTTTAACTGCCCTGCTTTCAGCTTCTGCTCGGCCGTGTGACGGTGTTCTTTACTCATACTGCCGTGATGCGAGCTGACGGTCCCGGTGCCCAGCCGCTCAGTCAATGCCAGCGCCAGACGCTCAGACAGGCGCCGGGTATTAACAAAAACCAGGGTAGTGTCGTGCCGCTCTATCAGCTGCACCAGACGCTCATACAATTCTTCCCACACCTCGTTACTCATCAGCGCGCTTAAGGCTGAGCCTGGAACTTCCAGGCTCACATCAAGCCGGCGGCGATGACCCGAATCTATTACCACACAGGGAGGTGCTGTGAACTCGCCACTGTCGGCATCCCGCTGGCCATTGCCAGTCAGATAACGAGCAACCAGATCGATGGGGTTTTGCGTCGCTGACAAACCGATTCGTTGCAAGGGCGCCTGCGTCAAGGCCTGCAGGCGCTCCAGTGACAAAGCCAGATGTGAGCCGCGTTTATCGCCCAGCAAAGCATGTATTTCATCGATGATTACGCTGCGCACGGTACTGAGCATCTGTCTGCCATTGCGGCTGGTCAACAGCAGATACAGTGATTCCGGCGTGGTAACCAGTATATGCGGAGGCTTCTTGACCATCCGCTGGCGCTCACTGGCGGAGGTATCTCCGCTGCGAACTGCCACCTCGATATTGGCGGGGAACAAACCTTGCAGGAACAGTTCATCTGCAATCCCGGCCAGCGGCACTTCAAGGTTGCGGTGGATGTCATTACTCAGTGCTTTCAATGGCGAAATATAAAGCACCCGCGTAGCTGCCGGCAGCGCTGACTGCTGTGCCTGCCAGACTAGATCGTCAATAGCAGCATAGAATGCGGCCAGGGTCTTACCACTGCCGGTGGGGGCCGCAATCAATGTATCTTTGCCCGCCTTGATAGCCGGCCATGCCTGCGCCTGCGCGGGTGTTGGGGCACCAAACTGCTGTTTGAACCAGCTCTGACAGGCCGGATGAAATTGCTGCAATGACATGCGATTTACCGTTACTAAAAAGGTTGAGCGGCGAGTGCTTACTGTACCACCACTGCCTCGTTCGCGGGAAAGGCCTGATTGACTTGCTGAAGTGATGGGACTACTGTTTGCGTTGTCTGCCCCCTGTTGTTTAGTGGCTCGAGTCGTGGCTTATCAGTTAAAGGTCGGTTGTTTATGAAGCAGTATTTCTCTGCGCTCTGGCAGGAAAACAAGAAGTTCATGTTAATCCTGCTGACCATTGTGTGCTTCAAAAGTGCGATTGCCGATCTGAACTCAATCTCCGGTCGCTCCATGCAACCGACTCTGCTTGACGGCGACAAAGTCTGGGTCAACAAACTGGCCTATGACTTCAAACTCCCTTTTACCGGAATTTCTCTGGCTGAAATTGCAGATCCGGAACGCGGCGATATCGTTATTATCGATTCAGAAGTTGCCGGCAAGCGCCTGGTGAAACGGGTGATTGGGCTGCCTGGCGATACAATCTATATGCGCAACAATACGTTGATCGTCAATGGTGAAGTAGCCGATTACACTATTATTGGCAGTGAAGACGGTAACATCACCATTTCCGAACAGCTGTTTGAACATTCTCATCGGGCGATGATCTCGGGGGTTCTGGCCAATCGTTCAACTCGAAATTACGGGCCAGCAGAAGTTCCGGCAGGTCAATTCTTTGTGCTTGGCGATAACCGTGATAACAGCGCCGACAGCAGAATTTACAGCTTCATCCCCCGAGACCAGATTGTCGGTCGATCCAGCTCAGTGGTGTTCTCGCTGGACAGCGAACAAAATTTCAAACCCCGCAGTGACCGTTTTCTTGCCCAGCTGCAGTAAGCAACTGTTAAAAGCTTCAATGAGCGGTTAAAATGACCGCCTTTCGCGACACCCCGTCCTGAATGTCAGACTAAAGAGTCTCTTACTGTGGGTCAGAAAACTCCGCTGTACCAGCAACACCTGCACGCAGGTGCCCGAATCGTTAATTTCGGCGGCTGGGATATGCCCATTCAGTACCAGTCAGTTATTGAGGAACATAATGCCGTAAGACAGCATGCCGGTGTCTTTGATGTCTCTCACATGACCATCGTTGATGTCGCCGGTCCGGACAGCAAGGTCTGGCTGCAGTATCTGCTGGCCAACGATGTCAATAAATTGACTGAGGAAGGGCAGGCTCTGTACAGCGCGATGCTCAATAAAAGTGGCGGTGTCGTCGACGATCTGATTGTTTATCGCCTGGCCTGGGGTTATCGTCTGGTCGTTAACTGCGCTACCCGCGAAAAAGATCTGCAGTGGATGGTCCAGCATAGCCGCGATTTCACCGTCAGCCTCAGTGAGCGCCCGGAACTGGCTATCCTTGCTGTACATGGTCCTGAGTCAATCGAAAAAGTATGTTCGCTGCTCAGCCCGGAAAAAGCTGACAGAATTCGTGCGCTGGGCAATTTTCGTGGTGTGGTGCTAAGCGATTGGTTTGTCGCACGCACCGGCTATACCGGCGAACGCGGTCTGGAAGTTATTCTGCCCGGGGAGCAAGCCCCTGCTCTATGGGAACAACTGCTGCAGATCGGTGTAAAGCCAATAGGGCTGGGGGCACGTGATACTCTGCGATTGGAAGCCGGTATGAATCTGTACGGTCATGACATGGACGAATCGGTGTCACCATTGTCCGCAAATATGGAGCAGACGGTTGCATGGCAGCCTGAGTCCCGTGATTTCATCGGCAGGGCAGCCTTGAAAATGCACAAAAAAGAACAGGCCCAGGGTCAACTGCCACAACTGGTTGGTCTGGTCATGGAAGCCCGTGGTGTGCTGCGTGAAGGCATGAAGGTCCTGTGTGAGGTTGGTGGCCAACCGGCCGAGGGCGTTATTACCAGTGGCACATTTTCGCCAACATTGAAGCACTCGATCGCGCTGGCCCGAATTCCAGCAGCTGCCGAGAATTGTCAGGTTGATCTGCGCGGCAAGCTGGTTCCAGCGCGCATCGTTAAAGCCAATTTTGTAAGGTTCGGCAAAAAAGTTTTTGAATAACAACATGAGCCAAGGCTCGAAACTACACTTCATTTGAGAGGACTGGTCAGTGAGCAATTTCCCAGAGGATCTGAAATACACCGCAACACATGAGTGGATTCGTGTTGAAGACGATGGCACGGTCACTGTTGGTATCACAGACCATGCGCAGGAATTGCTTGGTGATATTGTTTTTATCGAACTTCCGGAAGAAGGCAGGGTTGTGGATGCCCGTGAAGAAATGAGCGTGGTGGAATCGGTAAAAGCTGCTTCGGATATCTACGCACCAATTTCCGGCGAAATTATCGCTGTGAATGAAGATCTGGTGGATGCGCCGGAAACCGTCAACTCTTCACCTTACGATGATGGCTGGTTCTGCAAAATTCTGCCCAGCGATGAAGCGGAGCTCGAAGAATTATTGAGCGCAGAGGCGTATACCAATCTGTGTGAATAATTTTGGTCCGTATAAATAATCAGTTCGTATACAGCTCCTGATAATTCCGTTAGAAGCTTTCAGTAGCCTGTGCGAAAACAACTCGCAGCGGGCGGCTGATCTTATTTGAGGCAAACCATGGCCAACTCGACTGCAACGCTCGAACAAACTTCAGCCGCCAGATCCATCGCTACGCTGGAAACTCTGCAGCAGAACGATGAATTTATCGCCCGTCATATCGGACCTGACCAGCGTCAGATCGACAGCATGCTGGAAACCCTTGGGCTGCACACGCTGCAGGAATTGATTGACAGCACCGTGCCTGACTCCATTGCCTTGCGTCGGCCACTGGCACTGGCTGCGCCCATGTCTGAAACACAGACCCTGCAGAAGCTGCGCCAGATTGCTGCCGGCAATACCACGCGGCGCTCGTTTATCGGTCTGGGCTACTACGACACCATAACGCCCAACGTAATCCTGCGTAATGTACTCGAGAATCCGGGCTGGTATACCGCTTATACACCTTACCAGCCTGAGGTTTCGCAGGGCCGGCTGGAGACTCTGCTTACTTTCCAGCAAATGACCCTGGATTTAACCGGCATGGACCTGGCAAATGCCTCCTTGCTTGACGAGGCAACCGCTGCAGCTGAGGCCATGGCGCTGGCAAACCGGGTCAGCAAAAACAGAAAATCCAATTCCTTTTTCGTAGACCAGAACTGTCTGCCACAGACTATCGATGTACTGAAGACTCGCGCCAACAGTTTTGGTTATGAACTTATCATCGGTGATATCGCAGAAGCCTGCGCGCATAACGTGTTCGGGGCACTGTTTCAATACCCGAACTGCAACGGCGAAATAATCGATCTTGCCGACGCGATTACTGCATTGCACGAGCAAAATGCAATTGTCGTGCTCGCTGCTGATCTGATGAGCCTGGTGCTATTAAAATCGCCAGGCGAACTGGGCGCCGATGTGGTCGTTGGCACTACCCAGCGCTTCGGTGTGCCGATGGGCTATGGTGGGCCACATGCTGCCTATTTTGCCACCAAAGATGAATTCAAGCGGGCCGTGCCAGGTCGCATTATTGGTGTCTCAGTTGATGTCAGAGGCAAACAGGCTTATCGCATGTCGCTGCAGACCCGCGAGCAGCATATCCGGCGCGAGAAGGCCAACAGCAATATCTGTACAGCACAGGTACTGCTGGCTAACATCTCAGCCATGTATGCGATGTACCATGGCCCTGAAGGCCTGAAGATAATTGCCAATCGCATTCACCGGCTCACCACGATTCTCGCCTGCGGCCTGCAGCAACGTGATATGCACGCCAATGCCAGTTTCTTCGATACTTTAAGCATTGCTGTAAGCGCTCAGCAACGTGCCGGAATCCTCGCACGCGCAGACCAGCATAATGTCAATCTGCGTATTGATAATCCGAATTTACTGGGTATCAGTCTGGACGAATGCTGCCGTGCCGCTGATGTGGAGATGCTCTGGTCAATTCTGCTTGGTGACACCAGCGCGGGCTTGTCGGTCAGCGCTATTGATCAACAGATTGTCGCTGGTACTGCGGCCGTGAACGGCATTCCAGCCACACTGCAGCGACAGTCGGAGTTCCTGCAACATCCAGTGTTCAACAGCTGGCACAGTGAGACTGACATGCTGCGTTATCTCAAACGGATGGAAAATAAAGATATCTCCCTGACGCATGCGATGATTCCATTGGGGTCATGCACGATGAAGCTGAATGCCACCGCGGAGATGATTCCGGTGACCTGGCCTGAGTTCAGCAAACCACACCCCTTTGTTCCGGTGAACCAGACCCAGGGATATATACAGATGATCAAAGAGCTGGAAGATATGCTCGCCGAGATCACTGGTTTCGATGCCGTCAGTATGCAGCCAAACTCAGGAGCGCAGGGTGAGTATGCCGGCCTGCTGGCTATCCGCAAATACCTCGACAGTAAAGGGCAGCCTGAGCGCAATGTCTGCCTTATCCCCAGCTCTGCACACGGCACCAATCCCGCCAGCGCGCAGATGATTAATATGAAAGTTGTGGTAGTGGCCTGTGATGATAATGGCAATATTGATCTCAGCGACCTGAAGAGCAAAGTTGCTGCCCACAAAGATGTGCTCGCTGCCCTGATGATCACCTATCCCTCCACCCATGGGGTTTTTGAAGAAGCAGTCAAAGAGATCTGTCAGATCGTTCATGATAATGGCGGCCAGGTATACATGGATGGCGCCAACCTTAATGCTCAGGTCGGTGTCGCCAGACCGGGCGATATTGGCGCTGATGTTTCGCATGTGAACCTGCACAAAACGTTTTGCATTCCCCATGGTGGCGGTGGTCCGGGCATGGGACCTATTGGCGTGAAAAGCCATCTGGCACCTTTCGTCGCAAACCATGCACTGATTAAACTGGATGGTCCGAATACCGAGAACACGGCGGTTTCTGCTGCCCCCTGGGGCAGTGCCAGTATTCTGCCAATTTCCTGGGCCTATATTCAGATGATGGGCGCAGAAGGTTTGCTGCGTGCGACTCAGGTTGCAATCCTCAGCGCCAATTATATGGCCGTGCAGCTTGCCCCGCATTTTCCGGTGCTGTACACCGGCAGAAATAGCCGTGTGGCCCATGAATGCATCATTGATCTACGGCCTCTTAAAGCCAGCTCCGGCATCAGCGAAGAAGACGTTGCCAAGCGCTTGATGGACTATGGCTTCCACGCGCCCACCATGTCGTTTCCAGTGCCTGGAACATTGATGATTGAACCGACTGAGAGTGAATCCAAGCAGGAACTGGATCGCTTCATCCAGGCGATGATCAGTATTCGTGCCGAGATAGCACGCGTGGACTCTGGTGAACTGGATGCATTGGATAATCCTCTGAAAAATGCGCCACATACCCTCGCCGATATTATGGATGAGAGTTGGCAGCGACCTTATTCAAAACAGGAAGCGGCATTTCCGGTGGCTGGCCTGCGTGACAGTAAATTCTGGCCGGCAGTCAACCGCATCGATAATGTGTATGGTGATCGCAATCTTTTCTGCGTTTGCCCGCCGATGGAATCGTA
>JBDNGQ010000157.1:0-29510 GCA_041689205.1 Pseudohongiellaceae bacterium
CATATAGACCGGAACGATTTTCATTCCGACTGAAAAAAACAAACCGATCAGCAACAAAGTAACGACAAGTCCAAATTTGGAAGCGCCCCGCTGGTAGTAGTCCGCTGTTCTGGTTCCGCTTCTCATTGTCCTACTCCAATCTGTTAATCCTAATTAATTAATCCGTTTCTACTAAACCCAGGCAGGTTCCAACCTGGTTCTTTATGCATCCAGATGGCGAATGCTCTTCCGACAATATTTTCTTCAGGTACCGGCCCCCAGACGCGGCTGTCAGCGCTGTTATCTCGATTATCACCCATCATAAAATAGTGACCCTCGGGCACTATCCATAGAGTACGGCCACTTCTGCCGACATCATCTACTATCTGGGTTTGATGTGTAATATCGCCAATGGCTTCTTCAAGCAGTAAACCGGGCTGCAGACCAATTCCGGTTTCTACCTGAATGCGCTCAAGAACATCAATGTCTACCGCCTCGTCATTGATATACAACAATTTATTCTCGTAACGGATTCTATCACCAGGCAGGCCGATGATCCGTTTTATAAAATAGCGATGATCGTGTGGCGGAATAAATACCATTACTTCGCCACGCTGTGGATCATTCACATCAAGAATTTTTGTACCAACCACAGGCAAACGAAGACCATAGGTGTATTTATTAACGAGGATAAAATCACCCACTTCGAGCGTAGGAATCATTGAACCTGAAGGTATCTGGAAGGGTTCAACGAGAAATGAACGAAGTATCAATACTATCAAAAGCACCGGGAAAAACGATTTTGCATATTCGACAGCGATCGGCTCCTTCTGCAAGATTCTGGTGGCTTCATCAATTTGTTCCGCTCCTGCACTGCTGGCTCGTGTGCTTTGACGGGCACGGAGATTAGTGACCGCTGCGGTCCTTCCTTTAGCGAGAAATAATGAATCAAACAGCCAGACCACACCACTCAGCGCAACGAGAACCAGCAATACCAGTGAAAAATCTATATCCATATTTCATTAAACCCAATTTAATAGCGCTTAATCCACTTTCAACACGGCAAGAAAAGCTTCCTGAGGGACTTCAACATTACCTACCTGTTTCATCCGTTTTTTACCGGCTTTCTGTTTTTCCAACAGTTTTTTCTTGCGCGAGATATCGCCGCCATAACACTTTGCGATTACATTCTTGCGCAGCGCCTTTACGGTCTGGCGAGCAATGATTTGTCCGCCAATCGCCGCCTGAATAGCAACATCATACATCTGGCGCGGGATAAGTTCTTTCATCTTCTCGACTAACTGACGTCCTTTGCTCTGTGCCTGTTCTTTATGCACAATGAGCGCCAACGCATCAACCCTGTCGCCATTGATCATTATGTCCAGTCGGACCAGCCTGGCGGGCTCAAAACGGATAAAGTGATAATCCAGTGAGGCGTAACCACGGCTGGCAGATTTCAGTCGATCAAACAAATCAAGTACTACTTCATTCATTGGCAGTTCATAGCTGAGCGAAACCTGGTTGCCAATAAATAGCATCTCGCGCTGGACACCTCGTTTGCTGATACAAAGGTTAATAATATTACCCAGATATTCATGTGGCACCAATATGTTCGCCAGCACAATGGGTTCGCGCATCTCAACTATTGATGCTACCGGGGGTAATGCTGAGGGACTGTCGACTTTTATAACATCACCGTTACTCATTACAACTTCGTAGACTACCGTAGGTGCAGTGGTGATCAGAGACAAATCGTATTCGCGTTCAAGTCGCTCTTGAACAATCTCCATATGAAGCATTCCAAGGAATCCGCAACGAAAGCCGAATCCCAGTGCATCAGAACTCTCGGGTTCGTAATACAAAGAGGCATCATTAAGCGTTAGTTTAGCCAGTGCATCACGGAAATCTTCAAAATCTTCAGAGGACACGGGAAACAACCCGGCATATACTTGTGGCTGAATCTTGCGAAAACCTGCAAGTGGGGCAACATTTGGAGTCGCGGCTAGTGTCAGTGTGTCACCGACTGGCGCACCTTGTATTTCTTTTATGCCCGCGACTACGAATCCAACTTCACCTGCCCGCAATATACCAGTTTCATGTCGACGCGGAGTGAATACACCAACACCATCAACCAGATGAGCCTTGCCTATTGTCTTGGCAATAATCTTGTCACCTTTTTTCAGGGTACCTTGCTTAACTCTTACCAGTGACACGACACCAAGATAATTATCGAACCAGGAGTCGATTATCAATGCCTGCAAAGGGGCATCAATATCACCCGCAGGCGGAGGAATCAGACGTATTATTTCTTCGAGTATCTCGATGATACCAAGGCCAGTTTTAGCACTGGCACATACGGCAGCAGAGGCATCAATGCCTATAATTTCCTCAATTTCTTTACGGACTTTTTCAGGTTCAGCCTGCGGTAAATCCATCTTATTCAGAACCGGAATTACTTCAAGCCCCTGCTCAATCGCGGTATAACAGGTTGCTACGGATTGCGCTTCAACACCCTGCCCGGCATCTACAACCAGCAATGCCCCTTCGCAGGCAGCAAGTGAACGGGACACCTCGTACGCAAAGTCAACATGACCAGGAGTATCAATGAAATTAAGTTGGTAGCGGCGGCCATCCAGCGAGTTATAAAACAAGGTTACGCTTTGAGCCTTGATAGTGATGCCGCGTTCGCGTTCGATATCCATGGTATCGAGGATCTGCTCGTCCATGTCGCGGTCGGCGAGGCCACCACAGATCTGAATAAACCGATCAGCCAAGGTGGACTTACCATGGTCGATGTGGGCAATGATCGAAAAATTGCGGATATGGCTTAAATCACTCACTTTAGGGGGGGTACACTCATAGGATTACGACGGCTGGCAAGTCTACAGTATCTGCCCGCGAGTGTCAGTGGAATTTTCGTGCGGGCCCGCTTTCAGGTCGCACTTCCAGTTCCCGTTGGAACTACTTCAATTCAACTACCACTGTGGTGCCGCGCAAGGCACCGGATGGATCCTGACGCATTACCCGCAGCGGAATATACCCTGTGTCCGGAAGCTCATTAAGCAGAGAATTAAAGTGCTCTACACTGGTAACCGCTTGTCTGTTGAGCATAACAATCAGATCACCAGGATTTAATCCTGCAAGTCGTGCCGGTCCTTCCCTTACCTGCTCAACCAGCACCCCGGTAACGCCAGTTTCAGTGATATCGGTTTGTGCAAATTCAGTAACTGTAATGCCAAGACTATTGCTGCGAGGTGGTCTTACGTCAGTGCCCATTGCAGCAATACTGTTGCCAGGCAGGCTATCAACCGTGATTGGCATGACCATTATCGTGCCATCACGTACTACCGAAATTTCGACGTTCGTGCCAGGTTTCACCTGCCCGACATAAAATGGTAACTGCGCAGAAGTATCAATTCGACGGCCATCAAATTCCACAATAATATCATTATTAAGAATGCCGGCACGCTGCGCTGCGCTGCCAGGTTGAACATCATCGACAAATGCTCCCCGCGGAGATGACATCTGAAATGCTACCGCCAAGGCATGATTGACGTCTTTAATGACAACACCGAGCAAGCCCCTGCTTACGGCACCGGAGTCACGCAGCTGCTCAACTACATTCAATGCAACATTGCTGGGAATCGCAAAAGAAATGCCATTCGAACCTCCAGAACTGCTCAGAATCTGTGAATTGATGCCGATTACTTCACCTTTGAGGTTGAACAATGGCCCACCAGAATTACCCTGATTAATAGCAACATCCGTTTGTATGAAGGCGACATAATTTGTTGCATTGCCAGGCACTGTTCGCCCTTTTGCACTCACAATGCCAGCTGCTGCAGAAAAATCGAGACCAAAGGGTGACCCTATTGCCAGCACCCATTCACCAACTTTAACCTGTTCTGAATCTCCAAATCGAACTGCCGCAAGATCCTTACCGTCAATCTTTAACAGCGCCATATCTGATAGTTCATCAGTACCTATCACCTGCGCAGAAAACTCGCGACGATCATTGAGAGTTACAGTAATAGAATCCGCACCCGAAACTACGTGATGGTTGGTAATTATGTAACCATCAGAGGAGATTATAAAACCGGAACCTACACCGCCACGCTGTCGCGGTTGAATGTCATCGTTTAATTCAAGTTCCGATCTATCCTGAGGGCTTAATCGGCGCAGCAACTCTTCCAGATCGCGATCGCGTCCACCGGGGTTCGAGCTGACACTCTGGATAGTTGAAATATTCACAATAGAGGGAGTGTTATCCTCTACCAATTGTACAAAATCCGGCAAATCAGCAAAAGATGACTGGATTGATCCGAATGCAGCCATCAGGCTGAAAGTTAATCGAACTGTCCAGATTCTGAATTCTGTTGTTCTTAGCTGAGGACATTGATTTATATTTTTCACCCATCACCTCTGGTTATCGTCATTACGAATGTGAATCTTATACTCTTTAAAATACCGCTTTGAACGATGGTATTCAATGCCTGAAAAAAATAGTCAGGCTTTTAAACTGACATCTGAAAATGGGACCGGCAAGTATTTAATTGTGTGTCACGCGCTGCTCTATTTATTTCAGCAGCAAGTCAGACAAAATAGGGAGGAATTAAGAAGTTTGACAGTGACCGCCCTGAAGCACTCAGGACAGCCACTCTCAAGGTGGGTAAACTGGGTTAATTGAGCTCAGGCAATGGACTGGCCTCAAGCTCGATCTGATTGACAGGTCGAAGCTGAGGAATTTCTTCAAACACACTCAGGCCAGGTCCAGCAACATCGCTCTGATGTTGAATAGACACAGTTTGAATATATTCATTCAGCCGACGTTGTGCATCAGCATCAACTATACCTGCTCCGGATTCATTACGAATGCCATCTGCGGATTGCGCCATCTCAGCTGGAGTGCTTTGTTCAGAATTGAGCAACACCTGCATCCCAAGGAAAACCGCCACAGCTACTGATGCAGCCACTGCGAGCTTGCCAGAAATTGAGTACCATCGTGTGGAGACAAATTTTTTGCTCTTGTCCCCTTCATACCCAGGCTCAGCGGCAATAGCTGCGATAATTTGCTGTGTAGCGGCGAAACCAGTAACACTGACAGATTCACCGATCAGTTCCCCATGCAGCAGGGACCGCACCACGTGAAAACGGCGCCAAGTGTTCAGTAATTCTTCCTGTTGGGGGCTGTCTGGGATCTGCTTCAATAACCTGCGCAGTTCCAGATCATTGGTTTCACCATCCATCAGCGCTGACAGTGTTTCCTCAAGACTGTAGTCTTTGCTTAAGCTCATGCACTACCTCATTGACTAACTTCTGGCTCATTGAATAATTTCTCGAATTTTTTTGTCAATCGCCTCGCGCGCTCTAAATATACGCGATCTAACGGTACCGACCGGACAACCCATTATTTCAGTGATGTCCTCATAGCTCAGCCCTGAAAACTCGCGCAGACTGAAAGCTGTTTTCAGGTCTTCTGGCAATTCCTGTATAGCCTGATAAATCACTTTCTGTAAATCATCTCTTTCCAGATTAGCTTCAGGTGAATCCACCTCGCTCAGCGCCATGGCATCCTCAGTTGACTGAATATCATCAATATCCATGTCAGTTGCCGGAGGCCTTCTACCTCTGGATACCAGATGATTCTTCGCAGTATTTACCGCAATCCGGTACAGCCATGTGTAAAACGCACTATCACCACGAAACAAAGGTAATGCTCTGTATGCCCTCAGAAATGCCTCCTGAGAGACATCTTCTGCTTCGTGCGTATCTTTGACAAAGCGCCCGATCAAACCTGCTACTTTGTGCTGGTATCGCAACACCAGCAAGGTAAAAGCAGTTTTGTCGCCACTTAATACCCGATTGACTAACTGCTCATCGGTATCGTTACTCATTCCTTCCAGCTCTCCACCCCGGCGCCCCGCCATCACTGAAAGCTGGAATCATTTCAATTACTGTTAAGCGATAGACCATGGGGATGTTCAAAAGTTCACAGACTCTATAGAATAATTCACTCATTAAATGCAGGTTCAAACAGCAGTACTTCATGACGAACACCAACAATAGCACACCTTTTTATGACTTCGACATTCTCGTGATTGGAAGTGGGGCCGCCGGTTTAACGCTAGCGCTCAAAACTGCCGACTTTGCAAGGGTGGCAGTTTTAAGCAAGGGAGCATTCAGTCAAGGCGCAACGTATTGGGCTCAGGGAGGCATCGCAGCGGTACTGCATGATAACGACAGTATAGATGCGCACATTGCAGATACTCTTATTTCAGGAGCTGGTCTGTGTCGACCTGAGATAGTTACGCATATTGTTGAACACAGTAATGAGTGTATCAAATGGCTGGTTGAGCAAGGCGTTCCCTTCACGACACTAAGTGTAGAGGAAGCTCGTGAAGGTCCTGAAAAGGAACCCCTTAATCGAGATAACCTGGCCCCACTGCATCTCACTCAGGAGGGTGGACACAGCCATCGGCGAATTATTCATGCCAATGATGCGACCGGAAGAGCCGTTTTTGAAACTCTAATGGAGCGAGTGCAGGAACACAAAAATATCTCCTTGTTCGAGAACCGACTTGCCGTCGATGTGATTACGGCGAACAAACTTGGTTTAGCTGAAAATTACTGCACAGGCGCATACGTATACAGCCCGGAAAGTGGCAAAACTGAAGTATTCCGAGCGCGCTTTGTAGTTCTTGCCACTGGGGGCGCCAGCAAAGCATATCTTTACACTACCAATCCCGACAGCGCTACTGGTGATGGCATCGCTATGGCCTGGCGTGCCGGTTGTGGAGTGGCTAATCTTGAGTTCAACCAGTTTCACCCTACCTGCCTCTATCATCCGCATGCCAGATCTTTTCTGATCTCGGAAGCACTGCGCGGCGAAGGTGCCTTGCTTGAACTGCCCGATGGTACTCGCTTTATGTCCCGCTATGACAGTCGGGAGGAATTAGCGCCACGGGACATAGTAGCCCGCGCTATTGACCATGAAATGAAAACTCTCGGCTGTGATTGCGTGTTTTTGAATATCACTCACAAACCCGCCGAGTTCATTAAATCGCATTTCCCAACTATTTATTCACGTTGTCTGGATTTTGGTATTGATATAACCACCGATCGAATCCCAGTGGTACCTGCTGCTCATTACACATGCGGTGGCGTGATCGTGGATAAACAAGGACAAACCTGTATACCGGGGTTATTTGCGATTGGAGAAACTGCATTTACTGGTCTGCATGGCGCAAACCGCATGGCCAGTAATTCCCTGCTGGAATGTTTTGTGTTGGCTTTTGGTGCCAGTGAGAAGATCCACGAACAAATAAGTGCACTCATTGAATATGCAGAAATCCCACCTTGGGATGAAAGTCTGGTTACCCATTCAGATGAAGAGGTAGTAGTTGCACATAACTGGGATGAGCTGCGGCGATTCATGTGGGACTATGTCGGTATCGTACGCACCGATAAGCGGTTGCAGAGGGCAAAGCGCCGTCTACAATTGCTTGAGCAGGAAATAAGGGAGTATTACTCGCACTTTATAATTACCCGGGATTTACTTGAATTACGCAATCTGGTACTGGTTTCAACGCTGATTGTTGAATGCGCGATACTAAGAAAAGAAAGCCGCGGACTTCACTATACCCTTGATTATCCGCAACTGGACCCAATTGCCAAAGATACAATTTTACTGCCTGAACAAGCCAGCAAAGATTAGCAAACTCAGCAGACGACACGCCAGCGCAGGAATTTTCTAAGCTGCCTTTGCTGTTCAGGCGTGCATGAATCAGCGCATATCATCAGGGCAATGCGCGGCTTTGGGATTTTATCGATAACCGCTCTGAGCACTCGATACCTTTGGTTTACTTGTTGTTGCCTGAGCAACTTACTATCAATACTGAAATACAGAATCTGAAATAATGGAGAACACCAGGCTTCACTGTGCAGATGCACAATCAGGACCGAATTTTTGAACAGTGGCCGGCAATCCTCTCCATCCAATTCCAGCGCGACAATACTGTCTGGTAGAAGGAGCTGGATTCTACAGACTTGATAAGACAGACTCATCAATAGCACGGGCAGCAACAAACCGCTTAGCCAGAACGGCGCACTGATGAGCCAGGGTATCGATGCCGCCAGCGCGTGGCAACTAGCACAAACCATCAGCATTATGCGAGACGGATGCAGTTTTATCGTCAATTTCAGCCAGTCCCTGGCAACATTAAAGAGATTTATATACAGCGCGATTTTCGTGAACAACGCAGTTCTGAATGATGTTAATGATCCTGGCCAGATCGGCAGATGGAGGGGAAACTCTTTGAACCAGCCATGCAAACAGATCCTGGTCTTCTTCTGCGAGTAATTTGCGATAAAGCAATTGATCGGCGTAGAGCTGATCGCGCAGGTGGCGTTCAACAAAGGGTAGCAGCAACAGATCCAGCTCCAGCATGCCCCTTCTGCTGTGCCAACCAAGTTTCTTGTATTCAATTTCTGTTAACATATGCCGACTTTAGATCCGGGCCAGTGAATAGCTCATTCGGTTTTGATAAAACAATGATATACCACTTAGACGATATTATCCGGATCAAGTCATGACAAAACTATTTAATTATCTGAATAACTTTGATCTGGTCTCTGTTCAAGGTCAGGACAGCTTAAAATTTCTCCAGGGACAACTTACCTGTAATGTTGATCGTATCACCACAACACAAAGTCTTACTGGTGCTTACTGCAATCTTAAAGGCAGGGTTATCACCGACTTCAGAATTTTCCTTCTCGATGACACCTATTATCTGCAGACACAAAAAGGTCTGGGTCAGATTCTGCAGAAGACGTTGGATAAATATATAGTTTTTTCCAAGGCAAAAACTAGATTAGTGAGTGAGAATTTCAGACGCATTGGTCTGTCCGGCGAAGGCTCAAGCGCATTACTGCAATCTATATATGCACAGCTGCCGCAGCAGGAAGACGCATGCCTTCAGACTGATGAATTGACGATAATCAAACTAAGCGGCCCCTTGCCGCGTTACGAAATTTTTTATAACGACGTTGATTCAGCAGAAGCCCGCCGTCTGATGGCAGAGTCTGAACAAGCAGATGCCAGTTTTTGGGAACTGGCAGACATCGAAGCCGGAATCGTACACATCGGCCCCGCTATGCAGGAGATTTACACACCGCAATTACTCAATTACGACATCTGTGGATTGGTGGATTTTAAGAAAGGCTGCTACACGGGTCAGGAAATAGTTGCCAGAATGCATTATCGTGCCACGGCAAAAAAACGTCTGTATCGCTTAATGGCCAATGTCGGTCAGGCAGAGACGCTTACTTTAACGGTGGCGGGTGTCGAAAACCCTGCGGAGATCGTTACTGCCTATACGCAGAATGACACGACACATCTTTTGGCCATACTGCCCTGTGATGAACTTACTGATGAACCTGTTTTAACATTAACGGCACAGCGGGCATCAATTGTTGAGCAAGTGCCTGCCAGTTTGGTACCTCTGCCTTGCTTTGAAAATATCCGTTCGGTCAGTACTTAAATCAGACTTCGCTTAAGTACTTGGAGGTAAGGGTGGTAACGGACAATCGATAGTCGTTGCTATCGCCCGGAATATTTCAAGCTCCTGCGCCGTAGCTTTGCCATCAGCAATAATGCCAACCGCACATGCTTTAAGAAAAGCAGGTTTTTGCAAAGGTTTAAGACTAGTCAATGCACCAAGTGCAGCATTCAAACGGGGCAGATCCAGTGTCGCTTTATCTGGCATCGACAACTCTGGCATGCCCAGTACCACAACGGCTTCAGCAAATGCAGCAGCATGATCGGTAGTCTGTTGACCGCCTGCATAAATAAGAAACCCCAGCACAATTGCGCAATCCGGTGCCAACTGCTTCAATGTTTGCTGACCCTTATGCAGCAATGGACGTTTATTAAAAACCGAATCAAGATGATGAAGCACTACTCGCTGCAGCACCCATTCCCATAAACTGATCTTTTTGTCAAAGTGAATCAACGCAGTTACATTGGCTTTAAATATTTCATACTGTGGCTCACTTAATTGGTGTAATGCAGGCAAGCAGATATTGATTAATGGCAGTCGCATTTCCGCACTGATCTGCTTTTGCCGATCTGCTGAGGTCAGTAAATCCAGCAATGCCGCGTAAACTGCTTTATCTGCATTGTCAGCCAGGAACGTTAGTTGTTGTTCTGCCGCGTCCTGTTTCTCCGCAAGCAATAAAAAATAAACCAGCGCTCTGGAACTGAATGGATCATGAGCTGCTGCGCGCAATGTGTCGGGCAGACTGGCCAGCAAATCCCGTGCATTCTGCAAATCTGCTTCCTTTGGATTGCCAGCTTGAGATATCAGTGTCTGGGTCATTAATATTGCTGAGGCCAGTCCGCCACCTGAAACTGTTCTTTGATCAGGGGATTCGGTCTTGCCGTGAGCTTCTGAAGAAGCTTTTCCAGAACGTGTATCGTCAACCTCAAAATTACCATCCCATCCAGGTTCGATACTACGTATGCGCTTTGCCAATGGCGGATGGGTCGCAAACATGGCATTAAAGGATGACTTGACTCCATTACTAAACAGAGCATGGCTTATTTCCGCTGCTCCCGGATTCTCCAGAAAGGAACCCTCTGCGTCTGCTCCAATTCGTTTTAAAGCATTAGCAATACCGCCAGGATTTCGCGTGTATTGGACAGCCGAAGCGTCAGCAAGAAATTCCCGCTGACGGCTCACTGCGGCTTTGATCATATTTCCAAAAAATGTTCCTGCGAAACCAATCACGATAAGACCGATGGCAAGAAAAATGATATTGCCACTGTTTTTAGAGCGACGTGATAGACCAGCCGTACGAAGCAAGTAGTAACCCATCAATCCAAGCACCATGATGCCGTGCAGTATACCAATCAGACGAATATTAAGTCGCATATCTCCATTCAGAATGTGACTGAACTCGTGCGCAACAACGCCCTGCAGTTCGTCACGCGTCAATTTTTTAATCGCACCACGGGTTATCCCTATTACCGCATCCCCTGGAGAATATCCTGCAGCAAATGCATTAATGCCTTCCTCATCCAATAAATACACGGGTGGCACAGGAGTCCCTGACGCAATTGCCATTTCCTCAACGATATTAAGTATTTTTTGTTTATCAACATCACCCATTCCATCGACAATCAGTTTGCCCTGCAACATCTCCGCAACCCGTGCGCCCCCGCCGGACAGGCTCGCCATTTTGTAGAGACTGCCAAAAGTAACAACGGCGATTACTGCAATGCTGATCCAAGCAAACATAGGCCAGTTAATTTGCAATGCTTCGGGAGTTTCAGAAGGAGCTGCAGAAAGCATCCCCAGAGTCAGCATAACCAGCAGATTAGTGATCGCGATCAGACTTATCAGAGCCAGCATGAATAGCATGACCAGCTTAAAGGTATTTCGCCGCGCCACATCCTGAGATTGAAAAAAATCCATATCGACTGACTACCTAAAATGACACCTTCGGAGCAGCTTGAATCTGGGCACTGTCTTCAAATTGCAGTAACGTTGCGTCTTGGCCATGACCGAACATCGGGGCCACTATTATTGTGGGGAATGATTGCCGATAGGTGTTGTATGCCATAACCTGATCATTAAATGCCTGTCGTGCAAAGGCTACCTTGTTTTCAGTGCTGGTTAATTCTTCACTGAGCTGCATCATATTCTGATTGGCTTTCAAATCCGGATACGCTTCCATAACCACGTTAAAGCGGCTCATGGCTGAAGTCAGTGCGCCCTCTTTACCAATTAACTCCTGCATTGCAACAGCGTTACCTGGATCCGCAGCCGCAGCCGCCAAACCATTTGCAGCGGCATTACGCGCAGCAATAACTGATTCAAGCGTTTCCCGCTCATGTGACATGTAGGCTTTGGCGGTTTCTACAAGATTAGGGATAAGGTCGTAACGGCGTTTAAGCTGTACTTCGATTTGTGCAAACGCATTTTGGAAGCGATTGCGTAGACTCACCAGTCTGTTGAAAACTCCGATGACGTAGAATGCCGAGATGGCAATCAGGGCCAATATGATAATGGTAGATATTTCCATGGCTTTCTCTCGCAGATAGTTTGAAATATCTTACAAAATTAGCCTGTCCTACTGGCATTGTCCAGCAGGATTTCCCGTGCAACCGCAGTGCTAAATATCTTCCACGCGCTGGCTGACTGAGGTCGACTGTCCTCCTGCTGTCGGGGTCGGGGATTGGGCATATTTATCTTGTAACCTTGACAGTATCCGCGATACCTTTTCCGGTGATCCGGTATTCCTTGCGATCAACTTATACACCACAGGCACCACAAACAGTGTCATTAATGTGGTCATCAAAACGCCAGAGAAAATAACTGTTCCAAGCAGAACACGGCTCTCTGATCCAGCGCCAGTTGCCATAATAAGTGGCAGCGCTCCCATTATCGTTGACAAGGCAGTCATCAGTACTGGTCTTAGCCGGAGATCGCAGGCTTCCAGCAACGCCTCACCGAATTCCTTGCCTTCATCCCGTAACTGATTGGCGAATTCGACGATGAGAATTCCATTCTTACTGGCAATACCAACCAGAATAATAAGCCCTATATTAGTATAAATATTCAAAGTTCCATCTGTCAGCAGCAGGCCCAGTAATGCTCCAAAAATTGCGAGCGGTACAGTTGTCATAATGACCAGGGGATGCACGAAACTTTCAAATTGTGCAGCAAGCACAAGGAACACCACCAGCAGAGCCATTGCAAAAATAAACGCGAGACCACCGCTGGAGTCCTTTAGTTCCAGAGACTCTCCTTTGTAATCAATCTGCGCATACTCAGGCAACTCTTCGCGCACCACATTTTCAAGAAAAGCAAGTGCAGTATCCAGATCGGTGCCCGGTGTAAGCCCTGCACTGATAGTAATCGCACGGACACGATTATAGCGGTTAAGAGAGCTTGGTCCGGCCGTATTACGAACAGTCACCACGTTAGAAAGCGGTATCAAAATGCCGCTGGTTTCAGAACGTACATAAATATTAGTCAAATCATCCGGTGACTCGCGTTGGGATTTTTCAGCCTGCAGAATGACGTCGTACTCTTCGCCATTATTAGCAAATGTCGTTACCCGACTCTCATTCATCATGGCCTGCAAGGTACGTCCAATTGCTTGAATAGAGACACCCAGATCAGAAGCCCGCGTCTTATTCACTGTCACCGTCAGAGTCGGTTTGGTTTCCTGATAATCCGATTGTGGACGAGTGAACATACCACTGCTTTCAGCACGATCTATGAGCAGATCGCGCCACTGAGCAAGCTCTTCATAGCTGCGCCCTCCGATAACAAACTGCACAGGTTGACCGCCGCCACCTCGCACCAGACCGGAGCGCATGAACATATTTACCTGTAAGGCAGGCAAATCAGCCCACTTACGGGTCAATTCAGTCATAATTTCCTGTGTCGATTTAATACGCTCATGCCATGGCGGAAGCGAGACAATTGTCATGCCGCTATTCACGCCACTACCACCACCCCAACCAGGCACCATGGTTATTACAGTATCAATCTCGCCAGTCTCCAGATAAGGCAATACACCCTGCTGCAGCAATTCTACCTGCTCATTCATAAAAGCCAGGCTGGCCCCTTCCGGACCACTGATTCTCACCATGAACACACCCTGATCTTCCGACGGTGCAAATGCTGAAGGGATGTTTTGCAACAGGACATAAATGCCAACCATGATAAGTAACAGAGCAGCTACAACCATCAGGCTGTAGCGCAGACATACAGCCAACGCATTGTGATAACCACGTTGCAGCCAGCGAAATGCGATATCTACGTTATGGGTGAGCCAGCTTTGATGTGCATTTGGAGTGAGTAACTTCGAACTCAGCATCGGGGTGAGCGAAAGCGCGAGAATACTTGACACAATTACTGCCCCGCCCACAGTCACTGCAAGTTCATAAAATAGAATACCCATATTGCCTTCCATGAAGACTACAGGCACAAATACAGCGATCAATACGGCCGTTGTTGCGATGACGGCAAAGGCTACCTGTCGCGAGCCGTTATAAGCAGCCAGCAATGGCGGCTCCCCATTTTCGACACGACGCTGAATGTTTTCCAGCACCACGATAGAATCATCCACAATCAGGCCAACACAGAGCACCAAAGCTAACAGTGTGATCAAATTTATCGAAAGACCAAACATAGCCAGCACCATAAATGCTGATAGCAGACATACTGGGATAGTTATCACTGGGATTAACATGGTCCGGAACGAGCCAAGGAACATATAGATTACTAGGCTGACTAACAGCATGGTCATAAAGATTGTGCTGTAGACGGAGGAGATTGCATTTTCAATGAATGCTGCATCGCTGGATGAAGTGACCAGTTGCATGTGATCAGGCAGCGTAGTGCTGATTCTTTCGGCCAGTGCAGCAGTGCTTCTCAATACGCTAAGACTGTTCGCAGTTGATTGTTTTATAATGCCAATACCGACAGCTTCTATACCATTACCTTTATAGATTGCCCGTTCGCTGGCCGAAGCAAGCTCGACACGCGCTACCTCGCCTAATCTTATCAAATGCCCATCATCACCCGTAGCGATTACCAGTCGGGCAAAGTCGTCCGCAGTCTGGAATACACGTTCAACGCGCACAGAAAATTCAATGTTGGTGGACTCAATACGGCCTGCAGGTAACTCTACATTTTGTCTGCGCAATGCAGAATCTATATCTGTGACAGTTAATCCTCGAGCCGTCAGCGCAACGCGATCGAGCCAGACCCGCATTGCAAAACCCCCGTTACCACTGATCTGGATATTAGCAACACCATCAATTACCGCGAACTGATCGATAATAAAGCGATTGGCGTAATCATTGAGTTCCAGATAACTCATCTGGTTGCTGACCAGATTAAAATACTGAATCGGTCTGGACTCGCTGTCTGCTTTTGCTATCTGTGGAGGGTCAACATCATCTGGCAGGGATCTGACAACGCGAGAGATTTTGTCACGGATGTCGTTGGCAGCCTCGTCAATATTACGACCAATATTGAACTCCACAGACACTCTTGAACTGCCATCGCTACTGGAGGAGTTTATTGAGCTGACGCCATCGATACCATTAATCTGATCTTCAATGATCTGGGTGATCTGTGTTTCCACAATTTCAGCTGACGCACCTGGGTAACTGGTGCTGATTGACACCACAGGAGGGCTGGTGTCAGGGTACTCCCGCAGCGGCAACTCCATGAATGACAATATTCCAAACGCTATCAGCACAAGGCTGATAACGGTGGCAAATACCGGCCGTTTGACAGAAACATCAGACAAAATCATGCGCGGTATCCTTGAGGTTTAAACAGTTGGCTAATCACTGATGGCATTGAATATTATGATCTGAGGGCAGCTGTCGACGAAACAGCTGCGCGCTCAGGAGTTGCCAGAGTCGGCACAGCGTTTGACTGGTTCAGTATTCTGACCGGTTGTCCTGGTCGCACCTGGGCAGTTCCCTGAGTTACCACACGTTGTCCCGGCACTACACCACTGACGATCTCAACCAGTCCTGGACGACGGCGTCCAAGCTCAACCTCTACGCGTCGAGCGATATTCTCTTCGTCAATTGTAAAAACATATTGTTTACCCTGACTGGGTATGACTGCCTGTTCAGGGATAACGACCGCTTCATATTCATTTAGTGCTAGCGTTACTGTAAGCAGCATGCCTGGTCTCAACGTTCCATCAGAGTTATCGATATGCGCTCTGACTGACACGGAACGTGTTACCGGATCGATTCGTGAGCCAACCACCCTGACTGTGCCTTCAAAATCTCTACCTTGATAGACTATGCTAAGAGCCATGACGGTTTGTCCAACCTGAACGTCAGCCAGATAAAGCTCAGATATAGTGAAATCCAGTTTAATCACTGAAATATCATCCAATGTGGTGATCACGGTGCTCGGAGAAAGCAGCGATCCTTCACTGATATTTCGATAGCCCAGAATACCGCTGAATGGAGCTCGGATAAGTCGATCATCCATTGCCACCATAACCCCTTCCAATCTTGCATCAGCTGTCTGAGCCCGGGTGCGGGCCACATCGACATCGGTGGGAGCAATAAAATTACTATCAGCAAGGTTTTGTAACCGTTCGTATTGCTTTTTCGCATCGTCAGCGCTGGCGCGTGCTTCAGCCAGTCGAGTAGCTTCTGCGTCATTGGTCAACTCGACCAGTATATCGCCACGGTTTACAAAGGCACCGTCATTGAAATGGATTTTATTCACTGTATCTGAAACCTTTGCGGTCAGGTTCAGCGACTCATTCGCTGTCGTCGTGCCTGCAGATTCAATTTGGTCGGCAATAGATTCTAAACGCACTAATTCAACCGCTACCGCCGTTGCCTGACCTCCTGGGCCACCGCGCATCGGAGGACCACCTGCTGTGACGGCTGAAGGACTTTGTATTTTATTAACTGCGAGATAGGACAGGCCTAAAAAGCAAACAATAAACAGTAGAAAAATCGGATGACGTATTATAAATCGCAAACTTCTTTCTCCTGGGTCGCATATTGACCAAATGGATATTGCACGTTAGCCACCCGGACCAGCATTGCTTTGAGCAATTCACTGCCACTTCCGAGCGATATATCGGCTCACAATATCTATCTTCAGCAATGAATCGAGGTGACGAAATGTTACCCTCTGCTCTGTTTTGTTGAGCTCAATTCTTGTTACGACCAGGAACCGGTATTGGATCAGAATTGTTGTTATTAACCAGCATTCCATCCTAAGAACTGCAGGAAAGCGCAGAGCAGCCGGCTTTATGCCTCGCCCATTCCGGTCTTTTTTCAGCAAAATGCTCACATCCGACCTGCTCCGCGTAAGGATGACGCAGCAACTCCAGCAGTTGAGCAATCATCGCATAACCACCCTGCCCGGTCTGATCAATTGCAGTCTGTGCCAGATAGTTACGCAGCACGTACAGTGGATTGACCAAATGCATGCGCTCCCTGGATTCAATCCATTGCATAGTTGAGACCGCGGAACGTTGCTGTAAAAGGCGGGCACGATATTTAAGCTCCCATTGTAGATATTGTTGTTGAGTATGCTCTGAAGGAGATGCATAAAAAGCGTCGCTGACCACATTAACTATATGGCTGTCGAGATTATCAGGATTGAATTTTGACAGCGCACGGAAAAAGATCGTCATATCAGTTTCTTGCAGACATAGCAGTTTCTCCACTCCCGCAAATAACTCTGGATCCTCTATCTTTTTAAATTTTCCGATCCCCAGTTTGTTCGCCATCATTTCCGCCCAGCCAGCGTCATACAGGGTACTGAAACCTTCGAGAACCTTCTCCAAGGCTTCGGCATCATTAATCAAAGGCATCAAGGCATTGGCCAGTTGATAAAGATTCCATCGCGCAATGGCGGGTTGCTGACCAAAGCGATAACGGCGTTGAGCGAAGTCAGTCGTATTAGGCGTCCAATCAGGATCATAATTATCGATCCAACCGTAAGGTCCGTAATCGATAGTGAGACCAAGAATCGACATATTGTCAGTGTTCATTACGCCGTGCACGAACCCGACACGTTGCCAGTGAATAATCATCGTGATAGTGCTGCGGCAAATTTCTTCAAACCAGCGCAGATACAATTCGCGTTTATCGCGTGAAGATTCATTATCTGAAAGCAGGTGAGGAAAATCGGCTACGATTGTAAAATCAACGAATTGTCTAAGCAGTTCATCTTCACCCCTGGCAGCAAGTAACTGAAAATGACCAAAGCGCGTAAATGAAGGCGCCACCCTACACACAATAGCACCTGGCTCCGCTGCGGAATTACCGTCATAAAACATATCGCGCACAACTTTATCTCCGGTTAACACCAGACTTAACGCGCGGGTAGTTGGAACGCCAAGATGATGCATGGCTTCGCTGCAGAGAAACTCACGCACGGAGGATCGAAGTACTGCACGTCCATCTGCGCCTCGGGAGTATGGAGTACGTCCGGCACCTTTCAATTGCAAAGTCCAGTGTTGATCTTTTGAAGTAAGCAACTCTCCCAGGTTAATCGCCCTGCCATCGCCTAGTTGACCTGCCCATTGACCGAACTGATGTCCGCCGTAGCAGGTAGCATAAGGATCCATTCCAGGCAGTAATTTATTGCCTGAAAGGACCTGAGCAAATAAACCTGTGTGGCACACACCCGGATGAAGGTCTAATAATGCTATAACTTCCTGTGAGCAGATGATGGTCCGAGGCTGGCTTACTGCAGTCGGATTGACCCGGGAATACAGTGCTTGATGAACCTTGCGTGGCGAGTTATCTTTGTGATGATCTACAGGTAGATTTGCAACAAAGCGGTTATCGAACTTCAATTTATACAGGGTATCTTCAATCGAATCATTCACGCATTAACTCCAGGAAATTTTCGGGTAAAGCCGCATCACCGAGGGTGTAATCACAGACACCATCTGGAAACACCTGTTCCAATTCGGCGTGATAACCGTTCAGGTTAATACCATTATAAACGCCCGCTGCCATCGCATCGGCAATGCTGCGTCGATGACATTTAAAGATATCTGCTTCAGGTCCGCCCCCTGCTACTTCACGGGAGGTGCGGAAGGCAGGATATACCTGCATGCACGCGCCTGGCGGTGAATTATTCCAGTCACCATTCCAAACCGCATCGCCGTTGGCCAGAACATTACCTTCCGCTGTAAAACACTGATCCTGCGCCTGCAGGGGTTTATTGGCAACAACACCAAGCTGAGGCCTGGCACGGATATTAAGCATCCAGTTGTCGATCAATTCGAAAGCTTCGACCTGTGGATCATGAGGCAACGCCGTTACCCAGATCAATTGATTATCGGCGTGTCCCTGCGTGTGAATCATTCTTGCTCGTGCCGACAGTGAAGCACTCGAATGATGCATATCCAGTTCTGAATCCAGATAATGGCGTACATCTATAATCGGAATTTCAGCCACGCCGGCAAACACATGACCTGAAAGATAAGCCGCCTGCATGGCAGCAAGGTTGCCACTGTATCTCGGTGCTGCTCGCTCGCCAGGGGCAGGCGTCAGGTGCATATTCTGTTCGCTTCTCAATGACAGGCGAGCTGGATAAAAACTGCCATTTAGAAACCAGAACTGCTCATGCTGCATCTGATGTGGTGGTTTCCAGCTGCCTACTTTGGCATTCAAATCGATAAAAGTCTGTATTGAAATCAGTCCTTGTCTTAGCGCGTCAAGTCCATACTGTACACCGGCATTGTCCCAGGTGGAATTCGCAAATCCATATTCATCGAGTCCATAAAACTGGCGCAGATCATCCCAGTGGCTCCATTGAACCGATTGCGCAACCGAAGGTGCAAAATCAACAAACCTGTCAACAAACAAAGGGTTGTAAATCAGCGGTGACAATCCCCTCCAGCCGTTTACACATTCACTGCTGCCGCGCAGATTGGTGCGCAGACCCTGCATGAATTCTCCATTGAGGATATCAACGCCAAGCTGTAAAGGACTGAAGCGATTTTTGACGGACGAGTCAGCGGCCAGCCCCTGAATCCAGCTGCGGTTTTCCCATATCTGCCAATCGGGATTATCAGCATTACTCACATCGAAATAATGTTCGAGCAATTCACAATCCAGAATATGTGTAGTCTGAGTAATCATATCTGGAAAAGAATATAGAGGTATTGCTGCGTCCAGCAGCCCCGGGTTGTTCTGAGCAAACAAATATTGCTGTATAGCGCCTCCAGAACCGCCGACACCGACAGTATACAGGGGCTCACCATAGAGCGCCGTAAACTGCCTCTTCACCCTTAGAGCGGTATCTTCGGCCAACCAGATGTTATAGTGATTACGCGTTTGATTTGCAGTCGAGTAGACAACCGCATAGCCGGCACTAATTTGCTCATAACGATCACCCAGGATGTCCCGAATTGAGAAATTGCCCTGTTTCCTGCCAACACCGACACCGCCATTCAACTGATACACCAGCTTTTTATTCCAGTGGGTACCGGTCGGTTGATCCAGCGATTCCCCTTCCCCGCGCAAAACAGCAATCGCATAAATAAATCGATTAATCGTGCCGGTTTCAAGACGCACTACGAAATCAGTATCGCGACCATTAATCGTAAGTTGCTCGATATCGTTGTCAGCCTCTTCCAGAGGATAAAACCCATCGTCATCAATCCGTTTGTAGTAATACCTGGCGTGGGTAGGAAACAGGCAGTCCTTGCTGTAACCGATAAGAGAACCGATATCCCGCTCACCATTTTTGACTGCAAATATCGGGATGCCAATGCCGTCCTGATTATCGACGAGGGGTTGCACGTAATTATTGATGACCCAGTCACGGGAGTTATCGCGGCCACAAAGAAAGGGATACTGATTCTCACCGGAGAAGAGAGTTTTGACCGGACCGATATCACCCTGCTGGACTGGAAATTTAAAATTTTCCTGTGACCGCTGCATATGTCTCGGGTGTTCACCAGCATAAGGCAGGTACTGCTCGGCACTGTCGGTTCTGCTGACTGGCGGCATCGCGAGCACATAGACTTCAGATGCCTGCGGAGATGAAGGCAGAGCGCTAATCAGTAAATAACCGCCGCCTGAAGCTATTATCAATATCAGCATGAAAAGGATCAAAATGACCCTTCTATATAATCTGTTCATCAGTATCGCACCTGTTTATGGATTATGCAGCGGCAGCAGAACTATCCATAAACAGCGGATTCTGTTACCACTCCAATCCTTCAATTCGTTCAATTAATGTTGCGTTGGCCGTGCCGCCGCCCTCACAAATAGCAACCAGACCGTAACGTCCACCACGCCGCTCAAGCTCATGTAGCAGCGTCGTCATCAGTTTCGCGCCGGTTGCCCCAAGAGGATGCCCCAGTGATTGCGCTCCTCCATTGACGTTAAGCTTCTTGATATCCGCTCCAAGCGCTTTAAGCCAGGCCAAAGGTACTGAGCCAAAAGCTTCATTCACTTCATACAGATCAATATCATCGATGCTTAAACCTGCTTTAGCTAACAACTTCCGGGTCGCGGGAATCGGCCCCTCAAGCATAATAATTGGGTCTGACCCGACAACAGTTAACGTATGAAACCTGGCTCGAACTAATAAACCATACTTTTCAACAGCGTGTCTGTTCGCAATCATTATTGCGGCTGCTCCGTCGCTAATCTGACTGGCTGTACCCGCGGTAATGACACCACCTTCAGTTAAAGTTGCCAGGCTCTGCATCGACTCAAAGGTCGAGTCGTACCTTATACCCTCGTCAAGAATGTGGGTAGTCAGGGTCCCATCTGCCAGTACTACTTCAACAGGGACAATCTCATCCTTAAAGTGACCATGACGGGTTGCAGCAGCAGCACGTTGGTGACTTAACGCTCCAAATTTATCCAGTTCATTTCTGCCAACATTATATTTTTTAGCAAGCATTTCAGCGCCGGTAAATTGACTGAATTCGACTCCGGGATATATCTCTTCAAGTCGTTCACCTTTAGGCTTGCCATGGCCTTTCTCCAGCCCGTCGCGCACATTGGAGCCTATTGGAACCAGACTCATCGCTTCGACACCACCGCAGATAACCAGATCCTGAGTCCCGGACATAACAGCCTGAGCACCAAAATGAATAGCCTGCAGGGAAGAGCCGCACTGACGATCCACTGTCGTTCCCGGCACGGATACATCAAGACGTGAGGAAAGAGAAACATTCCTGCCCAGATTGCCGGCCTGAGCGCCTACCTGATTTACACAACCAAAGATGACATCATCGACAGCGTCAGCGGGAACCACAGTTCTGTCTAGCAATTCGTCGACAACAGCCGCTCCTAAATCCACGGGATGAATTTTACTTAAACGTCCGTTTTTCCGGCCTGATGCCGTTCGCACTGCCGCGACAATATATGCTTCACCCATAATTTACCCCAATCTTTGACTTCTAAATAATATGTCCAACCCAGCGACCACTGAGCATGACCCCAGTCCATAAAAAAAGAGAACCTGCACCTGCAATTCGGGCCTGTATCGGTATAGTCGATGCCATATCCCATTGCCATACTTTACGATAAATCCGGAAATGAAAAACCGCCATATTTAAACCAGCAAGCGCGATTAAGACCAGTTTCCACTGGAAAGCCGGATTAGTCATATGCGCACTGGCTCGTGTTACAAATAAGCCCAGACCGGTGATCACTGCTATTACGAATGCCGCGATAGCCCAGGGAACTAAGTCCCTGACCATGTCAGTAATTGGGTTGGAACGTGCTGCAACACCCATCAGTCGCAAATCAAGCATCAGGATAGCTCCCATTACCAGGGTAATACTGACGACATGAAGCGATTCAAGCAAAGGAAACCACCAGGTTCCGCCAATATGTTCAGCCAGTGGGAGATATTCCAGACTTAACCAAAAATCATTCAACAAAATGCCACCTGCTATCCTGGCCAGAATAGATAATCAGAATATGCTATCCACCTTCCAGCCATGACGATGCTCAGCCACAAAAATAAAGAGCCTGCTGCGATTATTTTGCCTGTGATAAGCCTATGTTCGGAACTGGTCCAATAGTTAGTCTCGCGCAGGCTAAGTCGGTAAAAAAGCACCGCTAAAAGAATTGCCGGCAGCAGCAGAGAAAACTTGATCTGGAAGACTGGATTAGTGAAATAGCGTGCTGGTCTGGCCAGTATGAAGGGTAAACCGGATATGAATAAAGTCGGCAACGCAAACCAGGTCCACGGCATAAGCCTTCCTATCATCTCCCCTACCTGCTGCCGGCGTGCAGCCAGACCAAGCACTCGCAGGTTAATGAAAACGATAGAGCCCATGACTGCGGCAATACTAAGCAGATGAATCGTTTGTAGAATGGGAGGCAAGCCGGGAGTATTACTTAGTAACCAGTTGGCCAATTCGCGCGCCTCGCTTGTGGCAATCCACTGCGCAAATACCGCCAGCATGTCATTCATTTATTTCTTCATCTCGACACAGCTATAGACATTTCACGCGTTGCTAACTTCTTTTTTAGTCAGCAGGATGCTGATTAAATCGGATTCGTTCATTGGTTTGGAGAAAAAATACCCTTGTGCAATACTGCAATTCATATCGCGTAACAACTGCACTTCTTCCAGTGTCTCAACACCCTCAGCGATAATCTTCATGCCCATATTTTCACTTAATGAAAGGATCGATTTAATTAATCCTCTTGAAAGTAGATCGTTGCTCATCTTCTGCACGAAGCTGCGATCTATCTTAAGAATATTTATCGGGTATTCATGTAAATAACTCAGCGAAGAATAACCGATACCGAAATCGTCAATAGCAACGCCCATGCCAGCATCGCGACATTTTTGCAAAGTAATTTTCACATTGGTGGGCTGCTGCAATAACAATCGCTCAGTAATTTCCAGATGGATTCTTTCCGGTCTGGTGTCCGTCTCTTTCAGAATTGCGGAGAACTTATCAAAGAAATTGACTTCTTCAAAATCCGTTGCTGAAAAATTAACGCTCATGAACATTGCATTTTTCGATGACAGCTCTTGTTCGATTCTCTTCAGAGCGAGACACGATTCCCGAAACGCCCACTCGGTTGCTTCTACAATAAGGCCACTGTCTTCAGCCATCGGTATGAATTCATCAGGAGGAATAATGCCGTTCTCTGGATGGTACCAGCGCATCAAGGCTTCGAAACCGATAACCTCAGCAGTATTTAGGTCGACAATCGGTTGATACTGCAAAAATAGTTGCCCTAGTGTGAGAGCCTGTTTGAAATCATTAGCCAATTTTATTACTTCGAGCACATTACTCTGTTCTGCGTACTCCCGCTCCAGCAACTCCAAGGACAGAGCATCGCCAACATCGCTCAACAATGTATGTGATCTGCGCAGGATATCTCTATAGCGCATAACGATAACCTGGGAAACCAGGCGCACAATAGGGTTTGCAGTTCTGACACCACGGGAGAAATCTTCTTTGGATATTTCGAGCAGGTTGCAGTTTTCCAATGCCCTGATAGTGGCACTGCGTGGCTGATCATCAACGATTGCCATTTCGCCAATGATGCTACCAGCCCCCCGGGTACCCATGCACAGCAATTCACCTGTGGCTTTCTCTACCAGGATTTCGACTCTGCCATCTTGAATAAAGTACGCGCAATGACCCACATCGCCCTGAGTCATAATGATCTCACCTGCACAAAATGTCTTGGCTGCCGACAAGCTATCCATTCACACTACGCCTTCCAAGTACGATTAGTTTTTACACGCCTGTTAAGGCTTGCAGCACATAATAGAGCAAAGCATCTACAAAATAAATAAGGAGCTCCCGTTGCTAAACAGTCGCAAACAACCCAGGAACAGAGTCTACGTCGTATTTCGGTAAGTGGCCAGTTTCTATGCGAACGCTTTGCATAAATCAGCGCTCAATCGAATCATCACGCACAAAAAAAGGCAGAAGCTCTCCAGCTTCTGCCTTTTTCCAATTGTCGCATCTAAACTTGTTCGAGCACAGGCAACTTAGTTTGCGCTGCTTACCTCAGCAGTTGGTTTGGCAGTTGGCTTAGCCGTTGTCCAGTAAACCTGTCCAAAGAACATTTCGTCCCAGCTCTGCTGGCCCCATGGTACTGAGCGCTCAGGATCAGGATTTGCTTTGTTCTGCGCAGAGTTATCAAACGCACCGGTGGCTATAACTTTTGTACCTGCTGGTACAAATTTAGGCTCAACCAGTTGATACTGCATCTGCCAGTTGTAGTTGTACTGAGCAATATTCAGTAAACGTTCAACTGATCCATCAGGATAATGAGCATCAAAAGTCATACGCTTGCCGCGGAAATGCATATGTGGTGTAAAGGCTGTTATATACGCATCCGTGGTTATATTTACCTCTGCAGTCTGTTCAAAATCAGGATCGTTCGGAGGAATATTAGTCCATGTTTGCGGGAAGATACAGGCGCAGTCACCCAGTCTTCTTTCAGTAGGAATCTGATCATCCGGATAGAACCAGACGCCAACTTCACTGGCGTCAACCGTTTCTTTTCCAGTAGTGGTGTAATGCAGGTTCAGAGCAATTGTAGTACCCGCTTTCAAAACACCACCAGTATTCGGCTCTTCCACATGCGGATCGGCGCCAGGTATATAGGGAGTGATATAAGCCTGATCAGGATCACTGAACCGGGTAATCAAACCCTGCTGTGGACGCTTGCCAGGTTCAATCAGAGCGTTCAGTGTATGGTGCAACACTGTTCTGTCACCGGGAACATACTGGCTGGCTCGGACCCAGCGATCACGATCCAGTCCTTCGATCGGAATTACTACGTCGATATACTCAAGCACACCCGTGGCTGGAATATTCTGCGGAGGGATCTTTATAATCAGGTCAGGTTCACCGAACGCCCATTTATCCTGTGACCAGGTAAGATCTGCAAGAGGATCAGTGGTTCCATCTTTGACTGAACCGGCAGCGATCCAATGCAGAACCTTCTGCTGCTCGTCTGCAGTGAGTGTATAGTGATTTCTAAATTCGCCAATATGCGGGTCTATCTGTCCTGGAGGCATACGCTTTGTCATCAGCACTTCGCGTATCATCGGAGACCATCCTTGAGCCATGGCATGACTGTTCATAGCGAATGGTGCGATACCGCCATCGCGGTGGCAGGTGGCACAGTTCTCGGCAAGAATTGGTGCAACGTCATTGGCATATGAGACGCCAGCCTGCATATTTTTATCACGGCCAGGATAAGCAACGGGTGTTCCCTGCGCAGCAACTTCAGCATTGCTGATTGCTTTTCCGGCAATTACTTCAGCGATTGCATCGCCAAGTGGTTGGCCCGATGGACCGCGGTAAACCACACGGAAGGATTTTGGATCAAACAGAAAGGCTTCGCCGGTTTTATCAATTCCGAGAGCTTCAGAGATTAGCTGAGCATCATCAATCAGCACTGGAATATCAACGCCAAGACGCGTCGCATCATTTTTGACAACTGCTCTTTGCTCACCCAGAGGGTTAATCATGAAAAACACAATGCCCTGCTCTTCGTACTGCGCTTTCAACTGCACATACGACTCAACTGATTGCTCAGTTGCAGCATCACCGCTCGCTTGCACTAATAACGCTACAGCCTTGTTGTTGTCATACCAGGCCATATGATGATAAAGACCATCTTGATCAAGAAGAGCAAAATCACCAACACGTTCTGCTGCAAAACTAGTGGCTGACCCCAGCGTAAGCGCCGCTGCAGTCATACCGGCAAGAATTGTTTTCCTGCCTTTAAACTGTAAACACTGAAACAAACTGTTCATATACCCCTCCAACGCCAATTCCGCTGCTTAATTTAACTTCATCGACCCGATTTGTCAGCTGTATGGAAAACCTCAAAAAAAATGAATTCATTCAGTTTTAGTCGATCGCCCGTCGAGATTAGCATTATGACTATTAAAGAACAACAAAAAAAAGGGGTATCTGTTACCAGATACCCCATTCTTAGATTGGTCGGGACAGCAGGATTTGAACCTACGACCCCCACACCCCCAGTGTGGTGCGCTACCAGGCTGCGCTATGCCCCGAAACGGCCGGTTCTGGCCGAGCGACGCATTATACTTGCCGCAGAATGCTATGCAACAGATGATTTTAACGGCAGCGGGAGCTGATCAGTCGAAATTAAAAAGGGCAACTCCAGAAGAGCTGCCCTTTTTAAATGCCAAATCGGAATCAATCCTTACGGATCAACTCGATCAGATTGCATTACAGCTCATAGCTTACGCGAGCTTAAAGCATACGACCGGTAGGATCGTAGAGGAATGACTCCATACCGCCCAGCATCAGTAATTTCTGTGGCAATCTGTCAAACAGATTTCTGGCACCAACCGTAAATGCAAACTCACCACCCAAAGCTTCTACCTGACGGAAGTTGTAGCTGGCATCAACAATAGTTGAGGCATGCAGCTCCGCAACCGTTCGGTAGTTACTGAATGGCAATGATCTCTGGAAGGAGAACGGATTAGCATCGAATGTGACTTTATCAATGTAGCGAGCTGTCACATTTGCGCTGTGCTGACCTTTCGACCATCCCAGGCTCACATTACCTTTCCATCGCGGCATTGGTGGTACAGCGCCAGTATTGTCGTTCTGGTTACCCAGCCATTCAACAACTGGTCGATCAGAAGCCAACTGGTAGGTATAAGTATCTACATAAGTTGCATCGATACCTATATTAAAGAGGCCCCAATCGCTCATGCCGAAATCAGCCAGCGAGAACATATAACTGAACTTAAGATCAGCTGCGCGAACCAACAGGCTGGATGCATTGCTGCCACCACTGTAAATTCGATCAATCTGTTCCAGGTTGGTTGGATTTCGCTGAATACGCTTGTCCGATCGTGGATCAGCAACCCATGCGGCTACCATACTCAATGGCGGTTTAGCCGAACCGGTATAACCAGTAGCCTGCTTGAAATTGAAGAAATCCGAGGCCAGCATATCGTTGGTTGTTGATGTCACTATTGGTCCGTAAAGTCCGTTTCGCTCCAGTCAATTGACAGCTTAATGCCTTCGATAAGATCAAGTTCAAAACCAGCACTCAATGTATCAGCGGATTCAGGAACCAGGTCTGGGTTGCCACGAGCACAGTTAGCCGTGAACGCAGCAAAGATTGTGAACGGATCTGATACATTGGTCAGTCCACAGGCTTCAGGAGCATTCAGTTGACCAAGTGAAGGCGCAATAAAGGACGTGCCTGCGCTCGCTCTTAAAGTAAGGCGATCCAGCGGAGCATAAACTACACCGTACTTTGGATCCGTGGATTTCTGCCCCGTGCTGTACTCTTCATTACGTACTGCCAGTTGGAATTCCAGATTATCCAAAACGGGTACTGAAAGCTCAGCGAAGAATGTATCAACGTGACGTCCATCGCTGTTTGGGTACAACCGTGTGCCAATAAAAACATCGCCAGTCAAGCTGTGCAATGACGGCGTATTATTGAATCGGTCCATACGTCGCTGATAGCCAATAGCAGAGCCAATTACACCACCTGGAAGTTGAAAGCCGCCAAGAGGTAGCTCACCGTTGAATACCAGGTCAATGGTCTGCAATGTATCTACTTCATGCACTCTGTTCTGTACATAGGTAGAGTCTGCAACTGCCTAGGTGTTCAGCGTTGAAGGATCTTTAGAAACGAAGGGGTTGAAACAGGCTTCACGGTCGTTCACAACATCACACATCAGTCCCTGAGAGAGCATGCAAAAAACTGAAGTTGTTTGCAAGGCTCTTATCAGTCTGACGCGAGAATGTGTATGCAGCCAGGCCTCTCCAGCCTTCGATGAATGGTACGGCGAAATCTGCTTTCAAGGCCTGTCTGAAACCAGTTATATAGCCGTCACCATGTGTTGCCCCATCGCCACCAAGCTGCGAGAGTAAGGTGCCGTGCTTACCCCATGGACGCCAGGCGCCAAACAGTACGTCTTCATTGAATGCGATACCCGCTGGATCCAGAATTACCTTACCATTTGCACCGCGATGAGGTACACCGTCACCATTACCGCCCAGTGCGAATAAAGGCTGACCACTTGCATTAACTGCGCGGAACGGATCACCTGGCAGTTCGCCACGGATTGCAGGTAATTCTGAAGTACGGCCACCCGGATTAGACGGTGATCCACGGTTGTAGCTTCTACGGCTGAAGTAACTGGTTTGTGAAGATATGCTTAAATCAGCATTTACGTCATAGGACAGGTTTAAGAACGCTGTACCGGTATCCTGTGCTGCACGGTAATCCCAGAATTCACTAAAGTCATACCAGCACTGGCCACCGAATATAAATCCAGTTGGATTATTGCCTGGTTGGCTTGGATCCTGACGTACACCACCTTTGCTTGGATCGCCGCAATTTGGATCAAAGCGGGTTGCAAGCACCGGCGCACCCGCTGCCGTGGTGCGAAGATTGCCTGCTGCATCACGCAATGGGACTCGGTAACGGCCTGGATTAGGGGTGCTGGAGGATGTCAAACCTGCATTCATCTGCTCAGGTCGATCAATCATCTTCAGGCGACCATTAGCTCGCCACTCTGCCGCAGCTACAATATTAAGGCCATTCCACTCAGTTCCGCTCAGGAAGCTGATCTGCGAATCTTTGTAATCGCCGTGATCATCGCCCTGCTGGTAGTACTCTAATTTCACACAATCAAATGATGAAATGGGTACAAAATTGACCACACCTGCTACTGCCTGTGAGCCGTAAAGTGCGGCGGCACCATCAGTTACTATATCAAGTCTTTGAATAGCTATTTGTGGCAGGAACGTATTAACGTTAGTACCAATTACACGCATGCCATCGACCAGATTAAGCGTCGCGCCTTCGCCAAGACCGCGCAGGTTAATCGAAGTCGCAGTGCTAGGGAACCTCTGAATTAGTCACACAATCTGGCATAATGCAGCTACTGAATCCAGAGGAACTTTTCATGAGCCAGATTACTTTCGCGGAAGCCGAATACGCCATCAAGAAGAAGACTACCCGTCGTGAGATTTTCCTC
>JBDNGQ010000158.1:0-19706 GCA_041689205.1 Pseudohongiellaceae bacterium
GAGTTCTCTGAAAATGTCGAACAATAAAACCATGCGCTCAGCGCTGATCAAGTTAACTGCAGCGGTAGCTGTTGCTCCAATGCTGGCCTTTGCACAGCCGGACATGGCGCCAACTAACGATCTGCCAAATCCATATCACACTGTTGAAGGCTGGGCGAAAATGCCCGCTGGTAGAACCTGGGGTTCCACCAGTGCTGTTGATCTCGATCCTGATGGCACCAGTATCTGGGTCGCTGAGCGATGCAGCGGCAATGTTGGCGCCTGTGTTGCCAATCCTGAACTGGATCCGGTCATGAAGTTTGATGCTGATGGCAACCTGGTTACCAGCTTTGGTGCCGGCATGATCACCTGGCCACATGGCATCACGGTTGATCCAGAGGGTAATATCTGGGTGACTGACGGCCGCGATAACCGACCAGCTGACGGCGAGCCGGAAAATCTGGTCGGTCATCAGATCCTCAAGTTCAGCCCTCAAGGTGAATTGCTGTTGGCTCTGGGTGAGCCTGGCGGTGCCCGCGCTCCTGGTTATTTCTTCCAGCCTAATGACGTACTGGTTACCCCCGCTGGTGATATTTTTGCAGTAGAAGGTCATTCCAATGCGGATACGGCAACTGCGCGCGTGTTGAAGTTTAACAGCGAGGGTGAGTTTGTGAAGGAGTGGGGCACTTTGGGCAGCGGCCCAGGTCAGTTCATGCAGCCACATTCACTGGCCATGGATTCTCAGGGTCGTTTATTTGTAGCGGACCGCAGCAATAACCGCATCCAGATTTTTGACCAGGAAGGTACCTTGCTGGATACCTGGTATCAGTTCAGCCGCATCAGCGGTCTTTTTATCGATGCGAATGATGTGCTGTACGCCGCTGATTCCGAATCCGGCTCAGTGAATCCGGCGAATGCGCAGTGGCTGCGCGGTATCCGTATAGGCAGTGCGAAAACCGGTGAAGTACATGCCTTAATTCCTGATCCACAGCCTGATTGCCGCGGAACGTGCACGGCCGAAGGCGTAGTTGCAGATCGTAATGGTGTTATCTACGGAGCTGAAGTTGGCCCGGTTGGTGGCATCAAGCGTTACGTAAAACACTGAACCCTTAACGTCAGGTTTTCAATAAAATGCCACCACCTGCGTGAATGCTCACAGCGGGTGGTGGTTTTTTTTTAGAAGTGCGTATGTGTTTCCTGCGATCCCTGGCGATGATAAGGAGTTTATCCCGCTGCCTGTACGCTGATTTGTGATTGAGTTTCCGAACGACATCAAAGATTGTTCAGTTACCAGCAGAGATTTCTTGCCGGATCCAGCTAAATGAGTTTTTATCTATAATCTCGTAAAAATAAAAATTATAAGCGCACCTTCATCGAAGGGGTGCGTGTGAAGGGGAATAGATCATGATTGCACGTGCTCGGTTTTACTGCATTACTGTTATCTGTTGCATACTTTTGCCACAGTCGCTGCTGGCACAATCTTATACCCGTGGGCAATATATAGAACCTGCCTATGAAGGCTGGGAAAGAAACGCGGATGGCAGCTATAACTTCCTGTTCGGTTATCACAATGAAAATTGGGATGAAGTGCTGGATGTTGCGATTGGTGAACATAATTTCTTCTCTCCCGGAATTGCAGATCGCGGCCAGCCAACCCGTTTTCTGCCACGCCGAAACCGCTTTACCTTCAAAGTTCAGGTTCCTGCAGACTGGGGTGATAAGGAACTGATCTGGGAAGTTTCAGCCAATGGCGTCACTCGCAAAGCTTATGCCACGCTGGCCAAAGACTATGTAGTTGATAGCGTGGTTATTGCATCCGAGACCGGTTCACTGGGCGCGGGCACCAGTACGCCTGAATCGCGTGCGAACACTTCGCCGATACTGACTGTGCAGGGTGATCGTATCGCAGGTGAAGTGGAACGCACCGTCAAAGCAGGTGAGCCACTGACGTTAGTTGCGCATGTCGCTGATGATGGTTTGCCCAAACCTCGTGCAGCATCCATAACGGCTGTCCAGCTCACTGGTCTCGAACGGATGCTGCGTCCGCCCAGGCAGACCACGGTTGGTAAAACCAATGGCCTGTTTGTGTCATGGAATGTTTATCGTGGTGAAGGTCAGGCCAGTTTTAATCCACCCCAGGTAAAGCCCTGGGAAGATACGCGCGCCTCTGCCAATTCCCCCTGGGGTGCGCTGTGGACACCACCGACTGTACCTGAAGATGGCATGCACACAGTTACGGTTACGTTTGATCAGCCGGGCACTTATATTCTCTGGGCCCGCGCCGACGATGGAGGCCTGTACCACGATCAATATGTCACGGTTAATGTATTGCCTTGAGCACAGAGATTGCCTTACGACACAATTAACAAAATAGCGTAGAATTCTGTCCTTTCCGAAACCGTCATCCTGAACAGTCTCCGAAATCGTCGACAGGCCTCGCCAATGAAAACACTGCAACTGAACAAAGGGCGTGAAAGCTCGCTGCTGCGTCATCATCCCTGGATTTTTTCCGGTGCGGTGAAGCGAATCGAAGAACATGCTCAGGCTGGCGAGACCATCCGCGTCACCGATGTCGGCGGTAACTTTCTGGCATTGGCAGCTTATTCGCCGTCCTCACAGATACGCGCGCGGGTGTGGACCTTTAATACAGATGAACCTGTAGATGCAGCCTTCTTTGAACGTCGCCTGCAGCAATCCATCGACCGGCGCAAGCGCTACCATTCAGACCCTGAGCGCAGTGGCTACCGCCTGGTATATGGCGAATCTGATGGGCTGCCAGGCTTGATCGTCGATCGCTATGGTGACTTTCTGATCTGCCAGTTTCTGTTTACCGGTGTTGAGTTGTGGAAGCAGACCATTGTTGCAGCGCTGGCGAAACTGCAACCCTGTAAAGGTATCTACGAGCGTTCTGATGTCGCCATCAGAGCCAGGGAAGGGCTGTCACCAAACGCAGGCGTGCTGTGGGGAGAGCAGCCGCCGGCATTACTGGAGATTAATGAGCAGGGCCGGCGCTATGCCATCAATACTGAGAGCGGACACAAAACCGGCTTTTATCTGGATCAGTTCGATAACCGGGAAGTCGTCCGTAAACTGGCTGCTGGCCGAAAGGTACTGAATTGTTTTGCGTATACCGGTGGTTTTGGAATTGCCGCACTGCAGGGGGGCGCAAGTCATGTCCTTAATGTGGATTCATCTGCACCAGCGCTGGAACTGGCGACCGAAAACTTTAAGCGCAATGGCTTTGAGGCCGTGCAGTTCGAAAACGTGGTTGCCAATGTGTTTGAGCTGTTACGTGAATACAAGCAGGCTGAGCGGCGTTTTGATCTTATTGTGCTTGATCCGCCCAAGTTCGCCGAGACTAAAGCACAATTCACCAAGGCTGCGCGTGCCTATAAAGATATTGCATTGCAGGCTGCGTCGTTGCTCAATCCTCAGGGAATACTGGTAACTTTTTCCTGCTCAGGTGCAATTGATCTGCCTCTGTTCCAGAAAATAACCGCAGACGCCTTGCTTGATGCCGGACGTCAGGGTCAGATTGTACGTTATCTCCATCAGAGCGAAGATCACCCGGTTGGTTTGCCATTTCCGGAAAGTCTGTATTTAAAAGGTCTGGTATGCCTGCTGGACTGAAGGCAGCTTGCTTAAGTTCCATCGATTCAGGCTATAATCTTTACCATGAATAAAGCTCCAACTCCTGCGTCTGCTGTGCAATCTGCGTCTGCGTTTGAGCAGGCTGCACAGGCAATTGTTGATGCCAGCCTGCATATTTATCAGCGCGGCTGGGCACCGTCCACCAGCAGTAATTTCTCTCTGCGACTCGACGAGGCACATTGTGCCATTACAGTTTCAGGCAAAGATAAGGGACGTCTGCGCCGCGAAGATGTCATGCAAGTGGATTTTTCAGGCCAGGCTGTCGATGATGATTCTGGCGCTGGCTCGGGTCGAAAAAAACCTTCTGCAGAAACCCTGCTACATACGCAACTGTACAGACGCGATACATCGATAGGTGCAATATTGCATACTCATTCTCTGAATGCGACGCTGATCTCCATGAGTGCGATGGGTCGGGGGAATGCATTGCTGTTGGAAGGACTGGAGCTGTTAAAGGCATTCGCCGGTACTGACAGTCACCTTGTGGTATTACGCATTCCAATATTTGACAATACTCAGGACATCGCTGCGCTGGCATGTGAAGTCGATGCCGCGATGGATCGGCACGGGACGGGCCATGTCTATTTGATTCGCGGACATGGCATTTATACCTGGGGCCGTGACATGAATGAAGCAATGCGCCATCTGGAAGCAGTGGAGTATTTGCTGGAGTACAGCTGGCGAAGCAGAAAGGAATAATAAAATGAGTTTATTAAGAGTATTTGCTGTTGAAAATCCCGGCAAGGAAGTGCTCAATACGGCAGACCCACTTATTATGGCTGCTGTTCTGCAGCAAGCAGGCATCCGGTTTGAGCAGTGGCAGACTGTTGCATCGGTAAAACCTGGTGACAGCAGCGAGCAGGTGCTGCAGGCATATAAGCAGCAGATAGATAAATTGATTGCGGAAGATGGTTATCAGACTGTTGATGTCATCAGTCTGGATGCAGCCCATCCACAGGTGCAGGCGAAGGTACCCGAGTTGCGTCAGAAATTCCTCAGCGAGCATCGTCACTCAGAGGACGAAGTGCGCTTCTTTGTGGCTGGCCGTGGTCTGTTCTCTCTGCATCTGGATGAGAAGGTCTATGAAATACTTTGTGGACAAGGTGATTTGATTTCTGTTCCCGCCAATACGCCACACTGGTTCGATATGGGAGCGCAGCCGGCGTTTGTAGCGATCCGGTTTTTTAATAATCACGAAGGCTGGGTAGCTCACTACTCCGGCAACCCAATAGCTGAGCAGTTCTCACGCCTGGAGACATAATGCAACCGCTTGCCATAGTAACGGATATTGAAGGTACCACCAGTTCAACCGGATTTGTAAAGGAGGTACTGTTTCCTTATGCCGCCCGCAATCTGCCCGGTTTTATTCGTGCCAATATGGACAGCCGCGATGTGATGCGCCAGTTGCGCAGCATCAGTGGATATACTGGCATAGCGATTGAGGATACGGATGAGTTGATTCTACAGCTGTTGCAATGGATCCGCGATGATAAAAAAATTACTGAACTCAAAGCATTGCAGGGTCTGGTCTGGGAAAAGGGCTATCAGCAGGGCGAATACCAGGGGCATATCTATGAGGATGTGCCTGATAAGCTGCGGGAGTGGTTCGACCTTGGCATTAACCTTTATGTGTATTCCTCCGGATCCGAAAAAGCGCAGCGCCTGTTCTTTCGCTATTCCGATGCGGGCGACTTGAGGCTGTTATTTGCTGGCTATTTTGATACGACCTTCGGACCCAAAAAGGAAAAAATCTCCTACAGCAATATCGCTGATGCTTTGGCTTTACCGGCAGATAGAATTCTTTTCTTATCGGATATTGAAGCGGAACTTGATGCCGCCAAAGCAGCAGGTTTCCATACTACTTTACTGGTTCGCCCTAAAGACTCTCCACTTGATCCGCATAAACTAAAAACAAGCCATCCAGTGGCGCGCAATTTCAATGAGGTCCGTATTGAATGAATCTCTATCGAATGAAATCCATCAGAATGATCAGTTTGAAACAGCCTGGCCTGCCACGTGCATGAGCAATTTTATTATCGATGTCGCTGTTCGGCCAATTATCCTGTGTCCAGTCACCGCGCTAAACTAGTTCGCCGTCCCGCATTTACTGTTTCTCCTGCATTTCCTCCATCCGCGCGCCTGCCAGCATAGCTGGCGCAGATAGCACAGCTAAAGTGCGTGGTTAATGGAAAGTTCGTCGCCTTGTTTTCCCCAGGTCAGTTCTCTACGATGATGGTTACACATCAAGGGGGAAGCGTGTCCAGTCGCACTCGATATTCCAAAATGTTGCCAGCAGCTATGTTCTGGCTGCTGCTCTACAGTGCGCTTTGGCTGTTGCTGAGCCGAGGTAATGGTCTCGGCTTTGGTTTTGTGTTTTCTTTAGCAGCTACTGCAGTTGCGCTGCGGCTTGAGCTGCAACCGTGGACTTTTCGAATCATCTATCTGCCCGCGTGCGCTGCATTTTTTGTGCGTACGTTACTGCAGGGCGCATGGAATGTTGGCAAACGTACCGTGCAGATTAATTGCCACCTGAAGCCTGCCTGGGTCGGTTACAAATTCACCTGCTCTGATCAGCGTCTGCAGTTGCTGTTATGCGCTGTCGTCGGCCTCTTGCCAGGAACTCTCGCTGCAAGAGTGGAGGCCAACACCATGTACTTGCATTTGCTTGATATTGATATGGAGTGGCATAGCGCAGTTGCCGGGATGGAGCGTCAACTCAGCCGATTGCTGGTGGCAGGAGGTAAAGGTTGATGGGGTGGGTGGCGGTAGTGCTATTGATCACTGCATTCGCCGGAGTCTGGCGAACAGCACATGGACCTTCGACAGCTGATCGTATTCTCGGTGTACAGATGCTGGGCACGGTGGGTATTGCTTTCCTGCTGGTGCTGGCGCAGTGGCAGCAATTGGACGTATGGCGCGATGTGGCACTGGTACTGGCTTTACTCGCTTCCGTTATTACCGTTGCGATGGTGCAGCTGTTAAGAGGCGGCAGACCGCCCGATGATGAATCGCAGGAGGGTCTGTAATGTCAAATCTGGCCACAGCGCTGAGCTGGATATTAATTGCTGCGGGTATCGGGTTTTTCCTGACCGGAGCGCTGGGCTTATTACGTTTTCCGGACATTTTTACGCGTCTGCATGCCGTCACTAAAACTGATACTGCCGGAATGGGATTGCTGGCTGCGGGTCTGGCGATTCAGGCTGCCGATTTGCTGGACACTTTGCTGTTGCTGTTTATCTGGTTTCTGGTTATGGGTTCCACCTCCATCAGTTGCCAGTTGCTGGCCCGTTACAGCCTTGAGCGTGACCCGATTGATGAATTCAGTTTACCGAATGAGCAGGCAGACAGCATCAAGACAGGCATCAGCAAGACTGGCAGTAAAAGCGCGCAACAGATTAAGCCGACCAGGGAGAATGCGACTCAGGGGAGGGGGGATCATGGCTGAATTAGTGCTGGATATAACGCTGGCAGTGCTGCTGCTGAGTATGGCCTGGGGCGCCTTGCACGCACCGATTATAAACAACGGTATTGGTCTGTTTGTCGCTTTCGGTATCGTGCTTGCACTGACATGGGCGCGGCTGGGAGCTCCTGATCTGGCTCTGGCAGAGGCCGCAATTGGTGCCGGACTGACTGGCGTATTGTTGCTGCATGCAGCGCGGGCCATTCCCGTGCCGACCGCCACAACTGTAATGCGGCCGCTGCAGATGATGCCCTCGATATTATTGATTCTACTGGTACTTGGCTTACTGACCGTTATCACCAGCAGCGGTCCCGATTCGGTTTTTCAGCAGACCCCGCCCTTACCAGATCTGGTCGAGGAGCGCATTGCAGACAGTGGCGTTGAGCATCCGGTGACAGCCGTGTTGATGAATTTTCGCGCCTGGGACACGCTGCTCGAATTATTTGTGTTGTTGCTTGCGTTGTTTGGAGTGAGGCAGTTGTTTCCTGGTCAGCGTGTGATCACCAGAACCGGTACCCAGTTAAGTGCTGCGGATAAGCCGGTGAAGGTTCAACCCTGGCCGCCATTAATGGCATGGATGGGGGTGCTGGCACCGTTGCTGGTGCTCACAGGCGGATATCTGTTGTGGCACGGCAGCACCGCTCCTGGTGGTGCATTTCAGGCCGGAGCGATACCTGCTGCCGCTGCGGCGGTGCTGCATCTGACCCAGAATCTGCCGGCATTGCGCTGGTCCTTATGGCCGGTTAGAGCATTAATCTGCGGCGGAGCACTGTTGTTTCTGGTGGTAGCAATCAGTACCGCCTGGCTGGGCGCTGGCTGGCTGCATTATCCTCAGCCTGGTAATAAACTGCTGATAGTCACTATTGAAGTACTTGCCACTTTGTCCATAGCCGTTACCCTCGCTTTGCTGGTGACGGGCGACAGCGATGATTTTACGCGATGAACAGCGGGGCGTTTTATCTCAGCGTGGGTATGGCCGTTTTTCTCATCGGCCTGCACGGTCTGCTGGTATTGCAGGACAATCTGCGCCGGGTAATTGCCGTAAATCTCATGGGGGCAGGGGTGTTTCTGGTTCTGGTTGCATTAGCCACGCGCACTGATCCGGTTGATCCTGTTCTGCAGGCGCTGGCAGTGACCGGACTGGTCGTCGCAATCAGTGCAACAGCTTTTGCACTGCGTCTGGTGAGCGCCCGGATCCGCCATCAACAGCATAAAACTAAACCTGATGACGGCAGATTAAGTTCTCACAAGGATAAACCCAGGTGAACTATGCATTAGTCAGTGTGGCGTTGCCGATGATCACTGCGGTGCTGCTGTTCTTAGTTGCCGCCCCGGTGTATTCACGTTTGCAGACGCTGGTGACTGGCGGACTGGTGATTATCATCACCGTGATCAGTTTAAGCACATCCTGGCTGGCCTTGCTGGAGGCGGCAGCGCAGTCGACCACAAGCTATTTGGCCATTGGTGGATGGGAAGATGGTCTGGCAATTCGCTTCAGGCTGACCCCGGTGGTGGCGCTGATGCTCACCTTTACAGCGCTGATTCATTTGCTGTTGGCGCTTTATGGAACCTTTAGTCGGCACGGTGTGCCAAAAGATTACTGGTCTCTTTCCTGTTTTCTGCATGGCTCACTGGCCGCGCTGTGGCTATCGGCTGATCTGTTTAATCTGTATGTCACCCTGGAACTGCTGAGTCTGAGTGCAGTAGCGCTGGTGGCACTGGCCGGACCCGGCGCATGGAAGCCTGCTGCTGACTATCTGCTGCTGTCGCTGGCTGCTTCCCTGTGTTATCTGTTTGGGGTGGCATTGATCTACGGTCGCTATGGTCTACTCGATATCGCCATGCTTACCGTGGTGGTTAATGATGATTTGATCACCCGACTCGCACTGCTGCTTATGACTGCTGGTTTGATGCTGAAAGCAGCGCTATGGCCTTTGCATCTGTGGCTGCCTGCAGCGCATGCGAGCGCGCCCACTGCCGTCAGTGCGCTGCTCTCAGCTCTGGTAGTAAAGGCTCCACTGTTTATTCTGTGGGTTCTATGGAGCCAGGTCGCACCCCCTGTAATGGCGCAGCAGATTGGTCCTGTCTTTGCGCTTATCGGCATCCTGGCGCTGGTTTTTGGTGGGTTTTCTGCCATGCGCACGCCTTATCTTAAAGTGCTGGTAGCCTACTCAACAGTGGCTCAACTTGGTTATGCATTGATGGCGCTGGGTCTGTTACTGGCCTGGCAGCAGCCCGAGATGAACAGCGCGCTATGGCTGTTTGTTATTGCGCACGGGTTGGCAAAAACCTCCTTGTTTCTGGCTGCGGGACAAATGCAGACGACGCTGGGCACGAAGCGGATTTCAGGGCTGCGTGGTGCTACCCAGACCACGCCCATTGCGATGTTCGCGTTTGCTGTGGCGGGTGGGAGTTTAATTGGACTACCGCCCAGCGGGGGATTCCTGGCCAAATGGGTATTGCTGGAGCCCTTGCTCAGTCAGCCGCAAAACTGGCCGTGGGTGCTGGGCATATTGCTTGGCACATTGGTATCTGCCGCTTATATTTTCCGTGTGGTTGTAATGGCCTTTGACCGGGCCCGGATTAATCCGCCGGATCTCTCATCGGATCATGTCGGACAATGGCTGGCCTTTGTTCCGGCAGTCCTGGTCTGGGGTATGGCTCTGGCTGGTGAACAATTGATTCAGTTGCTGGGGGAGGGCATTTGATGCAACTCAGCTGGTCAAGTTTATTACCTGTTTTCATCCTGCTCAGCTCGATGATACCTGGGCTGTTGATTTTTGCAGTGCGGGAAGAACAGGTCAGCTTGCGAACCACGCTGAATTTGACTGGCGTGGTGTTAAAACTGTTTTTTGTCGGATTGATGCTCTATGGTGTCAGCCGTGGTCAGGATTTTCGCTTCGCCTTGCCATTTCTGCCAAACGCGCCATTAGTTCTGCATGGCGATGCCTTATCCCTGCAGTTTGTTACCTTATCGTCTGTGTTGTGGCTGGCAACTACCATTTACGCGATTGGTTATCTGGGAAAAGCACAGCTGCGCTCCCGATTTTTTGCTTACTTCAGTCTCTGTATCAGTGCCACTGTTGGTCTGGCGCTGGCCGGAAATCTGATTACTTTTCTGCTGTTCTACGAACTGCTGACGCTGGCGACTTTCCCACTGGTAGTGCACCGAGGTACCCCTGAATCTCTGCGTGCCGGACGTATTTATCTGGCTTATACCATTGGTGGTGGCACCATGCTGATGTTGGGGGTTGCGCTGCTGCATTCGCTCGCGAACACCCAGGAATTTATAGCGGGTGGTTATCTCAGCGATATGGCTGAAGCCCACGACGTTGGGCTGCGTGTGGCATTCGTGTTAATGATTCTGGGCCTGGGTGTAAAGGCGGCATTGATTCCTTTGCACTCATGGCTGCCGCAGGCGATGGTAGCTCCGGCGCCGGTCAGTGCATTGCTGCATGCCGTTGCCGTAGTGAAGGCAGGGGCCTTTGGCATTATCCGCGTGGTCTACGATGTTTATGGCGTTGAAACCAGTACCAATCTGTCGCTGACTCAGCCTTTGCTGTGGCTGGCGGCTGCTACTATTTTGTATGGCTCTGTGCGCGCTCTGCAGCAGCAGGACCTGAAAAAACGTCTGGCTTACTCCACTGTAAGTCAGGTGTCCTACATTACCTTGGGAGTCGCACTGGTCGGACCGCTGGCAGCTATCGGCGGCATTGTTCATCTGATGCATCAGGGGCTGATGAAGATAACGCTGTTCTTTTGTGCCGGAAATTTTTCAGCCACTCTGGGTGTTCACAAGATTCAGGAAATGGACGGTCTTGGCAATCGTATGCCGATGACTATGGCGGCATTTACTATCGGTGCCCTCGGGATGATAGGGGTGCCACCAATCGCCGGGTTCATCAGCAAATGGTATCTGGGTGCAGGCGCGTTGCAGAGTGATGCCATGTGGGCACTGCTGGTAATCATGGTCTCTTCTTTATTGAATGCTGCCTACTTTCTGCCGCTGGTCTATCGCGGCTGGTTTTGCGCATCACCCCAGCAGGGTTGGCCTGCAGAACAGAGCTGGCCAGGTCAGCGCTTTGAGACGCATTGGATGCTGTTGTTGCCACCATTATTTACTGCACTGTTATCGATTCTGGCCGGGATATTTGCTGGCAGCTTTTTCAGTCCGCTTGGCTGGAGTCAATTTATTGTCGCCAGGGAGTTCAGTTTATGAATTTCTTATGGTTGGCGACATTTCTGACGCCTTTGTTTGCGGCACTGTTGTTGTTTGTGTTGCCACGACAACGGCAGTTGATCATTACTGGCCTCTGGATCAGCTGCATACCGGCCCTGCTGTTTGCGCTGTTGCCGCCGCCGGATCTGCTACTGCAACAGATCTGGCCAGGTGCACGCATGGGTGGCAGCGATATGATGACGCGCGCCTGGCTGGGGTTTACGGCTCTGTTGTGGGGGATAGCGGGTATTGCTGGCAGTACTGAATTACGCAACGATGAACGGCTGTTGAGTTTCTGGTTGTTCTGGCTGCTGTCCTTAAGCGGTAATCTGCTGCTCATTATTGCTCAGGACGCGCTTAGCTTCTATGTGGGTTTTTCAGTGATGAGTCTGTCGGCTTACGGACTGATTATTCACCACAAAGGGGCACAGTCGAGACGGGCTGGCAGACTGTATATGCAGCTGGCAATTATCGCTGAAGTGCTGCTGTTAACCGGCATTATTATCCGCAGCTTCACCGCCGGAGGTTCTGCCGCATTTGCGGACTGGGAATCAACGGCTGCCGATCCCTTTACAGTGTTGTTGCTGTTGACCGGACTGGGGATAAAAGCAGGTTTCTGGCCATTGCATATGTGGCTGCCACTGGCGCATCCCGTAGCGCCTGCCCCTGCCAGTGCGGTGTTATCCGGTGCAATGCTTAAAGCGGGAATTCTGGGTCTGTGGCGGTTTCTTCCCGGCGGTGATCCGCTGCTGCAAAGCTGGTCGCAGATTCTACTGATAGTTGGCCTGATCAGCGCGTTCTACCCAGTGGCAGTGGGTTTGTTCAGCAGCCGTGCCAAACAGGCTCTGGCTTATTCATCGGTCAGCCAGATGGGCTATATGCTGATTATTATCGCGCTGTATTGGAATGATTCTGCGCGCGAACCGGCACTGGCTTTATTACTGGTTCTGTACGCTACTCACCATGCCTTATGCAAAGGCGCTTTATTCCTGGGTTCCGGCATCGCCGAGCGGGCTGGTCAATCCACCCTGATTAACCGTCTGTTCTGGTTTATTCTGGCAGTGCCGGCAGTAGCGCTGGCTGGATTACCCTTGACCAGCGGTGCAGCAGTAAAGACCTTATTGAAAGATAGTTTCAAAAACATGAATGAGTGGTCAATATTGTTGTCTCTGGGCGCGTTGGCTACCACATTGCTGCTGCTGCGAGCCTGGTTTTTGATGCGTCAGTCTGCACTCGCACAGACTGACGCAATACCATTGCGGCTCAGGAATCTGCTGCCGCTGGCAGTGCTGGCGTTGCTGGTGTTGCTCTTGCCTTTGCTCTTGCCGGATTTGCGTGCAGTGAGCCTTGAAAATCTGACTGTCGCTCATCTGGCAGAATCAATCTGGCCTTTGCTGCTGGCCGGAGTGATGGCGGCAGTGATGCTGGTCTCGCAGCAGAGTATCTCCCTGCGTCTGGTGTTGCCAGACCCCTTACGCCTGTCAATCTGGCTGCAAAGGATTCTGCTGCGTCCGCCGTTGCCACACCTGGATATTCATGTGCAGACCAGGAAATGGCGACCGTTCGAGCGGCGCTGGAACCGCTTCTGGCAGGGCGAAACCGTGCGCCGCAGCGCCTTGATGCTGGTGGTATTTCTGCTGCTGGCAGGTCTGACTTTGAGTTTTACCTGATCCGGGTTTGAACAGTTCAGCTGAATGCTTGTCCTTATAACACTGATAGAGCCAGCTCAGCGGAATTATCCCGCGGGATGTTCAGTATCTTCAGCAATTGTTAAGCCCGCGAGTCCTGCTTAAAGTTACCAGGAGCGAAAATTTTTCGGACATCAGCTTAAAGTGGGTCAGATTCTGGATGTTATGGCTATTGGTAATACATATAAGCGCATTGCTGTTCTGGTGTGCTGCGCTGCTTTATCTGCCAACGGTGATTGCCGCCAGTGCCTCTGCTCAGCAACATGATCTGGGCAGCCATAGTGAAGGTGAAGATGCTGTTGCCCGCTACGTTTACACGCGGGTAGCCAGTCCCGCAGCGGTGGTGGCGGTGGCGGCAGGCACGCTGATATTCCTGCCTGATTATCCGCTTGATGTCTGGCTGGTGGTAAAGCTTACGCTGGTTACGCTGCTGGTTGTCTGTCACGTAGTTATTGGTGTACTGGCAGTACGCGCTGAAGGACATAAATCGGTGCAGCCCTGGTGCGGGATCTTAACCGTGGTGATGATCGTGTTAATGCTCAGCATTATTTTGCTGGTACTGTCCAAACCCTCTGCTGAGGCATTACTGTGGTGGCTTTAAATCGATTTTTCATGGCGCTGAACCGCCCCCTCAACATCAACACCGATGGCGTATTGATATACCAGCAAGGCGCCAAGAAAGGCAGTTGCCGCGATAAGACCCACACTCAACAGCGACAGATACAGCCCCCAGGGCATGATGTATCGCTCCGCGTCGGCAATTCGAAGCAGCCAGTTCAAGGTCGCCACCGAAAGCAGCATCATCGCCAGGATAGCATGACTCCAGCCGGTGATCAGTCGGCGCACCTGGGTCATTGCCAGCAGATCGGTCAACCCTGCCAGGCCAGAAATCCATCCCATTATTGTGCCGATACCGGAGAGCCAGATGCCGGCTCGTGCCCAGAAGGAGTCGCTGGTGAAGATATAGGCCAGATCAGCGCCCGCCAGCAGGATCAAAGCCGCCACTGGAAAGTGAATTATCGCGGGATGGATCGGGTGTCCGCGTATCGCAACCTTGCTGATAATTGGTTCAAGTGCCATTGCCAGCCTCCGCGATTAATCAGTCTGAAAAAGATAGCAGGAGCGGCTGGGTTCGTCAGTGTTCTGTCGCTCACAGCCTGCACCGGGCCATTTTCGAGTCTTGATCCGGGCGGGCCATCAGCAAGCGCTGCGGCATTGCTGTGGTGGTCGATGTTTTCAGTGGCCGCTCTGGTGTTTGTGGTTGTGCTTGCCTTATATCTGTACGCCTTACGTCGACCTGCCGATGCTGAGGATGATCCGCGTACTGCTCGCACCAGTCAGCGTTGGATTATTGGTGGCGGGGTGTTGCTGCCACTGGTCAGCATCAGTGCTTTATTAACTTTCGGTATTCCGGTGGGGCGCAATATGCTGCCGCTGCCCCCTGTCGATGGTGAAGCAATGCGTATTGATGTTATCGGACACCAGTGGTGGTGGCAGGTGAGTTATCCAGAGTCCGGAATCACTCTGATTAATGAACTGCATATTCCAGTCAATACGCCCGTTGATCTGCATCTGAGTACTGCCGATGTGATCCATTCGTTCTGGGTGCCGCGACTGGCTGGCAAATTGGATATGATTCCAGGGCGCATTAATCTGCTGCGAATAGCGGCGGACATGCCTGGTAGTTATCGAGGCCAGTGTGCTGAGTTCTGTGGTCTTGACCACGCCCATATGCATTTTACTGTTGAAGTACATTCCGCTGAAAATTTTGCAGCGTGGCTGGAGAGTGTGCGTGATTGATAACGATGAGCGGACAAAAAACCTGCACCAGAACCTGGAGCGAATCTGGGCAAATCTGCCCGGCTGGGGAACACTCGCAGCAGTGAACCATACCAGCGTGGGCAGACGATTCCTGGTGACCGGGACGGTGTTCTTTTTGATTGGCGGCTTAATGGCAATGTTGATTCGCACGCAGTTGGCCTTGCCTCAGCAGAGCATTGTGCCAGCGAATGTCTACAATCAATTGTTCACCATGCACGGCACTGTCATGATGTTTCTGTTTGCGATACCGGTTCTGGAAGGATTGGCTATCTATCTGATTCCTAAAATGATTGGAGCCAGAGATCTGGTGTTCCCTCGGCTTAGCTCATTCGGTTACTACTGCTATCTTTTTGGCGGAATTATTGTGCTTTCCAGCTTGTTTTTAGGTATTGCGCCGGATTCGGGCTGGTTTATGTATACGCCGCTGAGCAGCTCGGTTTACTCTCCAGGCGCAGGTTCAGACTTCTGGCTGATAGGTATCACTTTTGTAGAAATCTCTGCAGTGTCTGCCGGTGTCGAGCTGGCAGTTTCAATATTGCGCAGCCGCACCAATGGCATGTCTCTGCGCAGAATGCCGCTGTTCTGCTGGTATATCCTCGCCACCGCACTGATGATAGTTTTTGGTTTTCCGCCACTGATTCTGGGCAGCATCCTATTGGAGCTGGAGCGCTCTGCCGGACTGCCTTTTTTTGAAGTGGCGGCTGGTGGTGACCCGCTGTTATGGCAGCATCTGTTCTGGTTGTTCGGTCATCCTGAGGTTTACATCATTTTTCTGCCTGCCGCGGGTATAGTCTCCACCCTCATACCCGTGTTTGCGGGCAGACCCATTGTCGGTTATCGCTGGGTGGTGCTGTCGGTGATGCTGACTGCATTTATCAGTTTTGGACTGTGGGTTCATCATATGTTCACGGTAGGAATTCCGCAGTTGGCGCAGACGTTTTTCTCGGCAGCAAGTATGCTCGTCGCCATCCCGACAGGGATTCAGATCTTCGTCTGGCTGGCAACCCTGTGGAGCGGCAAAGTCGTGTTTAAGCTGCCGATGTTGTGGATTTATGGTTTCCTGTTTATTTTCATCGCTGGCGGCTTGACCGGGGTGATGCTGGCACTGGTGCCATTTAACTGGCAGGTGCATGACACCCATTTTGTGGTGGCGCATATGCACTATGTGCTGGTCGGTGGCATGTTGTTTCCTTTGATTGCGGGCGCCTATTACTGGCTGCCCAATTTCTCCGGGCGCATGCCCTCCGGGCGACTCTCTCACTGGGGCTTCTGGCTCACGTTCATTGGCTTTAATACCACCTTTTTGTTGATGCATGTCACCGGCCTGCTTGGCATGCCTCGGCGGGTGTATACCTATGAGGCGGGTCTGGGTTGGGACTGGCTTAATCTGCTGTCTTCGATTGGCGGGTTCATTTTTGCTGCCGGTGCCGCCGCCGTGGTGATGGATCTGGCGCTGCATTTTCGCTTTGGCCGACTGGCGCCACGCAATCCCTGGCATGCCGATTCATTGGAATGGCTCACAGCAATGCCGCCGTCACCTTACAATATCGCCAGTCTGCCCGATGTGCACAGTCGTCATCCGCTCTGGCATCAACCGGAGCTGCTCGACACGGTTCCCGCCGGTCAGCACGGCCTGGCAGACACCCGCCATCAGTTGCGGGAGACTTATGGTTCCGATGCAACCAGCGGACTGGTCAGAGAAACCTTCCATCTGCCCTCCAATTCCTGGTTGCCGATGCAGGCAGCGTTCGGTCTTGCGGTACTGTCGATTGCATTAATTGCAAAGAGCTACTGGATTGCTCTGGTGGCTGCGCTGGTCGCCATCTATCTGCTGCTGTTGTGGGGCTGGAGAAACGGCGGGCATCCGAGTGCGGCTCCACTGCAGCCTGATGAACGCCTGCAGCCACCCTTGCACTCGCGTGGCTTTGATGGACCAGGACTGTGGGGCATGGTGGTCACCTTGATGGCCGATGGCACACTCTATGTATCGCTGTTGTTTGGCTGGTTCTATCTGTGGACAGTAGCTCCGTACTGGCAGCTACCTGAACAGCGGCCGATTTCGTTGACCTGGTTGCTGATCAGCGGAGTATTGCTGACGATTGCCGTGTGGGTTTTCAGGTCAGCAGTAAGTCGCCTGCGTCTGCGACAACCGGATGCAAAACTTGCGGCCAGATTCTGGTTCAGCGCGGTCACCGGGCTTCTGCACCTGCTGGCGTTATTGTGGGTGCTGCTCGGGGGTTCACTGCAGGCAACCGAGTTGACTCATGATGCGGTGCTGACCGTGATGTTGATTTATCTGTTGCTGCACAGCGGGCTCGCCATTGTGTTGACAGCCCTGCAGGCCTGGCGGGTGTCGCTGGGCTATGTCAGTGTTCAGCTGCCTTATGAACCGGTCGTGTTGCTGCCATTCTGGATTTATACAGTGGCGGTATTCTGGCTGAGTATTGCAGCCTTTATATTGCTGCCACTGGGCTGGGGAGGGCGCTGATGCTGTCAGTAACACATCCATTGCAACTGGTGCTCGGACTGATCATCTGGGCGCTGTGGTTTGTAGTTATATACGGCGGATTATCAGTAGCCTGCGAAGTGGCACCGCCGGATGTCAGCAGTGGCGCCTATACCTGGATAAACGGTTCAGTATTATTACTAACACTGCTGACCACGGGGTTTTTACTGGTGCTGGCAACTCTGTGCCGACGCGTAGCCCTGCGAAAAGGGCCGGGTACTATTCGTTTTATTACCGGAGTTGCCGCTGGTATTTATCTTGCCTCGGCAGTTGCGACGCTGGTGATCGGCCTGCCGGTGGTCGCACTGCCGCCTTGTCTGTAATTTCTATAACGCTCGGCAATACCTCAATGGTAGTCTTCATAATTGAAAACCTCGGCATCTTCACCCACAAAAAAGTCACTCGCCAGTTTCTGCTGACGGTGACTGACCAAGTGCCGGAACAGTCGCCAACGAGTTCGTGTAACCGAATATGCTTACCAATCTATTTAACCCGGCAAGTATTTTAAGCGGATTCGGCACTAATCCCTTGCAACGCCTGCACCAGAGTATCGGGTTCCTGCGCTCCAGAGATGAGGTACTTGCTGTTGATAATGAACGCTGGCACGGAAGTGACACCCGCCTGCTGGTAAGTGGCTTCGTCTTCTCGCACCGCAGCAGTGTACTGATCTGATTCTAGTACCTGCCTGGCTTTTGCTGGGTCCAGCCCCAGAACTTCAACACAGCTTAATAGAACATTTTGTTCGGAGACATCCATTGCATTGCCAAAATACGCTTCGAACAGTGCTTGTTTCATGGCAGTTTGTTGGCCCTGCGCTCCAGCCCATTTGACCAAACGGTGGGCATCGAAGGTATTGCAGGTAAGTCGCTCCTGTAGTTTATCGAAGTTGAGGCCAAGATCTTTGGCAATCGTCATCATATGACTCTGATTTGCGCGCATCTCCTCCTCGCTCCGCCCGTACTTTTTAGCCAGAGCTGGCAAGATCGGCTCACCCTTACCACTGTGGGCAGGGTTCAGTTCAAACGCATGCCACTGAATCGTGAATTCATACTCGGGTCCCAGTAGTTCCATCGCCCGCTCTAGTCGGGCATAACCGATAGCACACCACGGGCAGGCGATATCTGAAACAATATCTATCTGTATTTTGTTCATAGTGAGTCCTGTCAATTTTCTGAGTGGGCCAATATTCTTTTTGTGCCACTCATTATTTATTAGATTTATTGCAATAAAGAGCATGACTGATGACGAATTTAGCACTCAGATAAACACCTTGAATGCAGCCTCAACGCCGCCAACACGAGCAGCTTTGGAGTGAAGGCGAAGCCACAACGAAAAAGCTGTCGCTGTGCCTGGCCTGGTAGCAGCCTGCCAGCCCCGAGGGGCGACAACAGCCGATTGTTAGGCAGCAACAGGCGTATTGACAGCTATTGAACCTGACAGCTCTGTGCCCAATGGAAAGTCGAATTGCATTTCCATGAAGTTGAACATCATCGGCGTTACCTCTAAGGAAAACGTGTTTCCTTTTCCTACATTCCGCGTCAAGACACGATCGCGGCGAACGTCGTGCAGAGCATGGACATAGTGCATTTTGCACTCCAGGCCAGATTCTCTCGTCAACCCTGCAAATTCAACTCGACTAGCAGTTTTTGTTAATCCAGGATCGTGGATTCGGGAAATACATATGCTGCAGCAAGAACCGCTGCTGCAAAAATCAACGAGCCGAGCTTCCGATGCCTGACTTTCCTCATAACAGATCTTTCAACTGGCGATATTCCTCCAGCGCCTGCGGATTGGCGAGCGCGTCTGTGTTGTTGACAGGCTGACCATTGAGCAGATCGCGCACGGCAGTCTCTGCAATCTTACCGCTGAGAGTGCGCGGAATATCCTGCACCTGTGCAATCACTGCCGGCACATGCCGTGGTGAGGCGCCATGTCGAATCGTCTGCCGGATTCTGCTTTGCAACTCAGTATCAAGCGTCAGGTCCGGTGCCAGTCTTACAAACAAAACCACGCGGACATCGTCCTGCCATTGTTGACCGATAACAATGGCCTCAACAATTTCCGACAATTGTTCTACCTGTCGATAAATTTCTGCAGTACCGATTCTTACACCGCCAGGATTCAGCACTGTGTCTGAGCGGCCGTAGATAATATAAGTATGCCTTTGCGTCTGTTCTGCGTAATCCCCATGCATCCATACGTCTGGAAAGCGCGAGAAATAGGCAGCGCGATACTTCTCCTGATGGTCATCATTCCAGAAGCCGACTGGCATGCTGGGAAAAGATTGCCGGCAGACCAGTTCGCCTTTGATGCCTGTTACTGCTTCGCCCTTATCATTAAACACGGCCACATCCATGCCGAGTCCCGCGCACTGAATTTCAC
>JBDNGQ010000159.1:0-3703 GCA_041689205.1 Pseudohongiellaceae bacterium
CGATACCGACAGCCCAGGTCAGGCCGATTACGAGAATAATAATATTGACCGGAGTTCGTGCCGCCTCTACTAAAGCGTCATCCCACACTTTATCGGTAGTAGAGAAACGCTTATGCAGACGACGCAGTATTCGGGTAGCAAAAAAATTCAGCACCAGAGTCAGCGCCACTGCCGAAAATACCTGCCAACTCCAGCGCAATTGGTCTGAGTTTAACAGCGCCAGGATTTCTCCTGTTTTTTCCTCCACAACAACTCCCTGGATCGGTTAACGGTTATCTGAAACCAGCAACTATCGCTCGCTGGATTCTAATTTTATGCTTAAAGAATTTCTGCCAATCTGCTGCTGATCCGCTGCCACTGCGCGGATTCCAGCAATTCGCTGCGCGACCAGCGCTGTCGCTTTTGCATGCGGGGCAGTCTTCTATTCAAAGGTTCATCACGCTGCTGGAGATGGGCCAATGCCTCCAATGCCGCAGCACGATCATTACAGACCAGGATCATATCGCAGCCAGCGTGTAAGGCCGCATCGACACGCTCCGGCAGTGTTCCTGCCGCAGCGGCGCCAGCCATACTCAGATCATCGCTGAAAATCACCCCATCAAAACCCATTTCCTGCCGCAAAATCTGCTGCAGCCAGATGGTCGAGAAGCCGGCACAGACCGTATCTACCCGAGGATAAATAACATGGGCCGGCATTACCGCATCAAGTACTTTGATGCATTCAGCAAAGGGAACAAGATCCTGTGCTCTGATCTCACGCAGGGACCTGGGGTCAATCGGAATATCAACATGCGAGTCTGCGGCTACGTTGCCATGGCCAGGAAAGTGCTTGCCAGTGCTTGCCATACCGGCACTGTGCATACCTTCCATAAAGGCCGTTGCCAGGGTTACAACCTCCCGCGGATCTGCTGAAAACGCCCGGTTACCAATCACCTGGCTGAGCCCGGTTTCCAGATCCAGCACCGGCGCAAAGCTGAAATCAATATCACAACTCAGCACTTCGGCCGCCATCAGCCAGCCGCAATCATGTGCCAGTTGCACGGCTTGACGAGGATCGTCCTTGTAGAATTTCTGAAATTGATGCATCGGTGGCAGCAGCGTAAATTCACTGCGCAGACGCTGCACCCTGCCACCTTCCTGATCAACGGCTATCAGTATTTCAGGCTTACAGCCACGGATGGATTCAATCAAGGTCTGCAGTTGTGTCACATTGAAGTAATTACGGCTGAACAGAATAACGCCACCCACCTGCGGTTGCCGCAATAAATCAGCTTCCTCTGCAGTGAGCACCAGACCAGTCAGGTCCAGCATGAGCGCTCCAAGAGCCTCGATTTCTGAACCTGTTTTAGCAACAACTGTCATTACTGATCCTTAATCCCATTCTGAAGTCTATGGCATCGGATTATCACAAATTGAGAGGCAATGAGTAAAGCGCTTGTCATCGGCGAACAACTGTATATACTTACAGGCAATTGAATTTACAGCCTTTACCAAACTACTACAGGTGGCCAATGGATGAATAACCTTACCCCCCGCCAGGCAGAGATTCTCGCTTATATCAGAAGTTATCAGCAGGAAACCGGCTTCCCTCCTACTCGTTCCGAAATTGCTGCGAAAATGGGTTTCAAATCACCCAATGCCGCCGAAGAACATCTGCGGGCTTTGGCACGCAAAAATGCTATTGAAATGATCCCTGGCGCCTCTCGCGGCATCCGCTTGCCTGTTGACAGGGAATCAGGTCTGCCTGTTATTGGACAGGTCGCTGCAGGAAGTCCTATTCTGGCGGCAGAATGTATTGATGAATACCTGGAAGTACCCGCAGATATGTTCCATCCCCGCGCAGATTATCTGCTGACCGTCAAAGGTATCAGTATGATCAATGTCGGAATATTTGAAGGCGATTTGCTGGCCGTACATCGCACAACAGAGGCGGAAACTGGCGATATTATTGTCGCCAGGCTTGACGATGAAGTTACCGTGAAACGACTTTTGAAAGGCCGCAGTAAATTCCGTCTACAATTAATAGCTGAGAACGATGACTATGCTCCGATTGACGTCGATCTGCGCTCCCAGCAATTTACCATCGAAGGCATCAGCGTTGGGATAATCCGCCGCAGCATGTAGCATGTAGAAGGTCGGTCCTGCAGGTTTCTTCACAGATAACCTGCAACTGATCGATCCCAACGGATCAGTCCCTGGCTACAGTCCAGCGTCCGTTTTTATAAAAAGACTTCCAACCGGTTGGCTTTTTATCTACTTCTGTTTGCACATAATGCTCACGGGTTTTTCGGCTGAAGCGCACGATTGCCTTATTACCTTCTTTGTCAGCAACTGGAGCCTCCAGAAGATAATGATATTTCGGATCTATCTCTTTTTTATGACTCAGTAATTCTTCAACCAGTGGCGCACGCGTCTCTCTGTTTTTTGGAAACTTGCTGGCTGCCAGAAATAAACCAGCGGCGCCATCGCGCAAAACATAATGGTCTTCGACCTTATCACAGGCCAGTTCTGGCATCGATACCGGATCCATCTTCGGAGGTGCGGCATCACCGCTTCTCAGCAGCTTCCGGGTGTTTTTGCAGGTCTCACTGGTACAGCCAAAATACTTACCGAAACGGCCGGCTTTCAACTGCATATCAGAACCACATTTATCACACTCAATCAGCGGGCCCTCATAGCCACGTAGCTTGAATGCTCCTTCTTCTATTTCATAGCCAGGACAGTCCGGGTTATTACCACAAACATGAATTTTACGATGCTCGTCGATCAAATAACTGTCCATGGTCGAATTACACAACTTGCAACGCTTGCGGTCACGCAACAAACGGTTCTCAACTTCTTCAGCTTCTTCTACGCTGGCTGCATTCACTGCTTCTTCGCCAGGAATAAGATTTATGGTCGATTTGCAGCGTTCAGCGGGTGGCAGTGCATAGCCCGAACATCCCAGGAACACCCCGGTCGAGGCCGTCCGGAGCTGCATATGCCGTCCGCATTTGGGACAGGGGATATCGGTATCGGTCGGTTTGTTGGCACGCATGCCAGCTTCGTCTGAGGATGCTGCGTCCAGCTGTCTGGTAAAACCTTTGTAAAAATCATCGAGTACTTTCTTCCAGTTTTTCTCGCCCGCAGCTATTTCGTCCAGGGATTCTTCCATCCTTGCGGTGAAATCATAGTTCATGAGATCAGAGAAACTTTCTGTTAAACGCTCGGCGACAATATCACCCATCTTCTGAGCATAGAAGCGACGGCTTTCAACCTTCACATAACCACGTTCCTGAATAGTAGAAATAATCGCGACATAGGTTGAAGGACGGCCGATGCCCCGTTTTTCCAACTCTTTTACCAGGCTCGCTTCGGTATAACGCGGTGACGGTTTGGTAAAATGCTGACGCGGATCCAGCTTTTCAAGATTGACCTGCTCGCCAACTTCAACAGCAGGAAGTACCACGTCTTCTTCTTTGCTCGGCATCACTTTAAGATAACCGTCAAACTGCATGATGCGACCCTTGGTGCGCAACTCAAAGCCGGCAGCCTGCACCGCTATCTGACTGCTCAGATATTGTGCGGGTGGCATCTGACATGCCACAAAGCTCTGCCAGATCAAAGTGTATAAACGCTCAGCATCCCGTTCCATGCCCTGCAATTTATCCGCAGACGTAGCTACGTCGGTAGGACGAATCGCCTCATGCGCTTCCTGCGCACC
>JBDNGQ010000160.1:0-24737 GCA_041689205.1 Pseudohongiellaceae bacterium
CGGTATCGCTTTTGATGGTGACGGTGATCGTCTGATCATGGTGGATCACAAGGGCAATATCGTTGACGGGGATGAGATACTTTATGTGATTGCCAGTGACCGGCTGCGCAGGAATATTGAATTCGGCGGAGTTGTCGGTACTCTGATGAGTAATCTGGGTCTGGAGCTGGGACTTGAAAAGTTAAATGTACCGTTTGCACGCACCAATGTAGGTGATCGCTACGTGATGGCTGAGCTAAATAATAGAGGCTGGAGTCTTGGTGGCGAATCCTCGGGACACATTGTTTGTCTTGACTTGACCACTACCGGTGATGGCATTGTATCTGCATTACAGGCGCTTGCGGCAATGGTCGGTGGCGAGACTGAGCTGGTTAATTTGTGCAGTAAAATGCAGAAGATGCCTCAGACCATGATTAATGTTCGTGTCAGTGATCGCAGTCTTGCGCTGGATCATGCGACAACCCGGACGGCGGTGAAGAATATTGAAGCCAGACTGGGTAAACAGGGAAGAGTATTATTGCGCGCATCAGGAACAGAGCCGGTAATCCGGGTGATGATTGAGGGTGAGGATCAACTGCTGGTGGCGACCATGGCACACGAGTTGGCCGATGTAATTGTAAAGGGTGCTGCCTGATTATGGCGATGCAGTTGCAAGCTGCAGGCAATCTGGTTATATTGGCGCCCCGTTTGTCCGGAGCCAGGTCCAAGTCCGGGTCTGTGGTACGCGGGGTGAAGATTAAATGCGTCGAAATTTGATTGCTGGAAACTGGAAGATGAACGGTTCGCGCCGCTCAGTGCGAGCATTGTTGCGTTCGCTGGTTGAAGGTGTTGGTGCCGGACGCAGTAATCTTGATATTGTAGTCTGTCCGCCTGCATTGTTTGTGCCCATGACCGAACAGTTGATCAGCGGCAGCAGGCTGATGCTTGGAGCCCAGAATGTCGCTTCTGAATCTTCTGGAGCATTTACTGGCGAAATTGCTCCGGAAATGTTTAAAGAATTTTCGGTGAATTATGTGATAACCGGGCATTCAGAGCGTAGAATGCTGTTCGGAGAAAGTGACGAGGTAATTAGCCGAAAATTCGCGGCATTGCTTAATGCGTCGCTTGTTCCGATTCTGTGCGTGGGCGAAACTCTTGCTCAGCGTGATAGTGGCGAAGCCGAGCGAGTTGTTGCGGCTCAGCTTGAGGCGGTGCTGGCAGACAATACGATTGCCTCCTTTGCTTCAGCTGTGATTGCCTATGAACCGGTCTGGGCTATAGGGACAGGGCGGACCGCAAGCCCGGAGCAAGCCCAGGATATGCATCGACATATCCGCAGCGTTCTGGCTGCCAGAGATGAAATAATCGCAGCGCAGATACAGATTATTTATGGCGGCAGTGTTAATGCGGCCAATGCGGAACAACTTTTATCCCAGCCCGATATTGATGGTGGCCTGGTGGGTGGTGCTTCCTTGAATGCGGAAGAATTTATAGCAATCTGTAACAGTGTGAGCTGATATATGGAAACAATTATTATTGTGGTGCACGTTATCGTCGCCATAGCCATTGTAGGCCTGGTTTTGCTTCAGCAAGGCAAAGGCGCTGATGCTGGCGCTGCGTTTGGTGCAGGAGCATCAAATACCGTATTTGGCAGTGCCGGTTCAGGTAATTTTCTGACCCGTGCCACAACCGTCGCCGCTACTGTATTTTTTGCAACGAGTCTGGTTCTGGCAATATTTGCAAAACAGAATACCTCGGGCGGAATGATTGATGGTTTGCCGCTGGTTGATCCTCAGTTGCTGTCAACGGACGTCCCGGGAGACGCTCCACAGATTGCTGAACCGACGCCAAATTCAGGGGATGTTCCGGTGGTTGCTCCGGAAACGCAGCAGTAAGATTTGCCGAAGTGGTGGAATTGGTAGACACGCTATCTTGAGGGGGTAGTGACCCATGGTCGTGCGAGTTCAAGTCTCGCCTTCGGCACCAATTATAATGTCGCTGTAACAAGCGATCCCTTGACGTCTATTTGCTTAGTGCCTATACTTCGCACCCCTGACATAAGCAGTATTTGATTGTCAGGGGGTCGCCAGCCAAGGCTGACAAGGATTTAGAGTCAAACGGAAATTGAAGATTAATTGCGGGGTGGAGCAGTCTGGCAGCTCGTCGGGCTCATAACCCGAAGGTCGTAGGTTCAAATCCTGCCCCCGCTACCAATTAAGTGAAGAGCTTCGAATAGAGATGCCCGACGGGCTCTACTCTCTACCGAGGCGGCATAGCCGGGAAGGTCGTAGGTTCAATCCTGCCCCCGCTACCAAATGCATTACGTACTAAAAGCCCCTTGATGGGGCTTTTTACTTGGTGCAGTGTGCGACGGACGATGACGGCAATACCCTGAATAGGTTCTCTGGCTCAGGCCGGGGAAAGAAGGACACAGAAAGTAAGTTCAGGAGTGGGCCAATGGCCCATTTTTTTTTGTAAAAAAAGCTTTTCCAGTGCATAACACCTGCAGCTGAAAGCGCAGAAAAAGGTGATGGTGCAACTTTGACTGGCGACCAGAAGTCTATAGTTGAATTAATCGAGCCCGCAGTGAATGCACTGGGCCTTGAGCTCTGGGGCATTGAACATATGCCGCAGGGAAAACGCAGCCTGCTCAGAATCTACATCGATAAAGAAGATGGCGTAGCAATTGAAGATTGTGAAAAAGTCAGTCGCCAAGTCAGCAGTATCTTTGATGTTGAGGATCCAGTGGCGGGTGAATACACACTTGAGGTTTCCTCCCCAGGAATGGACCGACCCGTGTATACCCTGAATCAATTCACCAGCTATGTAGGCAGTCAGGTAAATGTTAGATTGCGTATGCCTCTCAATGGCCGCAAAAGATTTAAAGGTTTGCTGGAAAAAGTAGATGGGGAAAACCTCTGTCTGCTGGTCGATGGCGCAGCGCATGTGTTGCCGTTTTCGGCTGTGGACAAAGCTAATATTGTATTTTGAATAGACTGAAAAAATGGAACGGCGAATCCAAGAGTTAAGGTGACACTATTATGATGAGTAAAGAAATTCTGATGGTTGCGGACGCGGTCTCGAATGAGAAGGGCGTGTCACGTGAGGTCATTTTCGAGGCCATTGAAATTGCATTGGCTACTGCTGCTGAGAAAAGCCACGAAACAGATGATGTCGATTGCCGGGTTAAAGTCAGTCGCAAAACTGGCGAGTATGAAACATTCCGGATATGGACGGTCGTTCCTGATGAAGAATTTACCGGTAAGCCCGCACACATGAGCTTAAGCGACGCTAAAGAAAAAGATCCCGCCGCTGAGCTGGGTTCAGTCATTGAAGAGAAAATCGAGAACATAGAGTTCGGACGTATCGCTGCGCAGACTGCCAAGCAGGTGATTGTGCAAAAAGTGCGCGAAGCCGAACGCGATCTGGTGATTGCCGAATACAAAAATAAAGTTGGCCAGCTTATTTCAGGCACCGTAAAAAAAGTAAGTCGCGATAGCGTTATTGTCGATCTTGGTAATAATGCTGAAGGCCTGTTATCCCGTGATCAGATGATCCCGCGTGAAAATTTCCGCACCGGTGATCGTATCAGAGCACTGTTACTGGATGTGCGATCAGAGGTTCGTGGACCTCAGCTTTTTCTCAGTCGCACCGCGCCCGGTATGCTAATTGAATTATTCAAAATTGAAGTACCCGAGATAGCAGAAGAAGTCATTGAGATAAAGGCCGCAGCCAGAGACCCCGGTTCACGCGCCAAAATAGTAGTTAAAACCAATGATGGCAGAATTGATCCAGTAGGTGCCTGCGTAGGCATGCGCGGTTCACGCGTCCAGGTGGTATCCAACGAATTATCGAATGAGAGAATTGATATAATTCTGTGGGACGATAATCCAGCTCAACTGGTTATTAATTCAATGGCTCCGGCTGAGGTGGCTTCCATCGTCATGGACGAAGACAGTCACACCATGGACGTTGCCGTGGAAGAAGATAATCTGGCACAGGCGATTGGCCGCAGCGGTCAAAACGTCCGATTGTCCAGCGAGCTTACCGGCTGGACAATCAATGTAATGAGTGTGGCTGATGCAGCTGAAAAACAGCAGCAGGAAACCACTGGTTTTGTAGAAATGTTCATTTCCAAGCTTGATGTTGATGAAGACATTGCCGAGATCCTGGTCAATGAAGGATTTACATCGCTGGAAGAAATTGCTTATGTGCCGTTGGAAGAGATCCTAAACATCGATGGTTTCGATGAAGATATCGCTGAAGAACTGCGCAACCGGGCAAAAGATGCATTGTTAACCCAGGCTATAGCCTCCGAAGAGGGCTTATCAAACGCAAATCTGGCTTCAGACCTTCTAACCATGGAAGGGATGGATGAAACGCTGGCGCTGGCGCTTGGTAAAAAAGGCATATGCAGTATGGAAGATCTGGCTGAACAATCTATCGATGAATTGATGGATATTGATGACATGGACGAAGAGCGTGCCGGTAAACTTATAATGACGGCCCGAGCTCCATGGTTTGTGTAAGAGATAACCAGGATTAGCAGCGAGAACGCGAGGAGTACTTTAAATGGCAGATGTAACAGTTGGTGATTTTGCCAAAGTGGTTGGAGTATCTGTAGAACGGCTTCTTTCCCAGGTGAAAGAGGCAGGATTAGGCCATTCAAAAGCTGAAGATCCTATCTCCAACGAAGACAAAAATACCTTGTTGTCGTTTTTGCGTCGCAGTCATGGTGCTGGGGAATCAACCGACAGCTCACCCCGCAAAATCACTTTGAAGCGTAAAACCGTTGAAACGCTGAAGACGACGTCAGGGCATGGCCGTGGCAAAACAGTCAGTGTGGAAGTTCGCAAAAAACGCACCTATGTGAAACGCAGCGAAGCACCTGCGGGACAGGAAGAGCAGCAGGAAGTTGAGGGTCTGCTGGAAACAGAAGTGCTGGAAACACACGTTCCTGAAGTTGCGGAAGCGCCGGATGCCACAGTTGCTGCAGCGGCGTCTGCTGAAGCAGCAAAAGCCGCACCGGAAAAAGCTGAAGCGGAGCCAGATGTGCTTCAAGCAGTTCTCGAAGCTCAGGTGCAGACACCTGAACAGGGTGCGGCTAAGCACAAAGGTGCGCCAAAAGAAATTATTAGAGGTGCCAGAAAAGAAGGCACTGAAGAAAAAGATGAAGAAAAGAAATCAGGTTTTAGAAAGAAAGACAAAGCACCCGCTAAAAAACTGGTTAAAGGCCGTATAGATGATTTCGTCCTCGAAGAGGGCGAATTTGATTCTGGTCGTGGTCGTCGTGGTGGTGCGAAAAAAGCAAAAGCACGCGGACAGAAACAGCATGGTTTCGAGAAGCCTACGGAATTTATTTCACGTGACGTCATCATCGGCGACGCTAACCTGGTAACTGACCTGGCGCAGAAGATGTCGATCAAATCTGCTGAAGTTGTGAAGATGCTGTTTAAAATGGGCGTCATGGCAACTATTAATCAGATACTTGATCGCGATACGGCGACCTTGCTCGTTGAAGAAAAAGGTCACAAAGCCCGCTACGTGTCTGCCGATGCCATTGAAGAAAACCTGTATGAATCCATTGCCTATGACGGCGGTGCGGAATCGGTCAGCCGGGCGCCCGTTGTTACCGTAATGGGTCATGTCGATCACGGTAAAACCTCACTGCTCGACTATATCCGTAAAGCGGCAGTTGCTGCTCACGAGGCTGGCGGTATTACTCAGCATATTGGTGCCTATCACGTTGAAACAGAGCGCGGCATGATCTGCTTCCTGGATACTCCCGGTCACGCGGCATTTAGCGCCATGCGTTCGCGCGGTGCCAAGGCAACCGACGTGGTGGTGCTGGTAGTGGCTGCTGATGATGGTGTTAAACCGCAGACCGAGGAAGCCATTCAGCATGCTAAAGCCGCTGGAGTGCCTATCGTTGTGGCCATTACCAAAATCGACAAACAAGATATTGATATTGATCGCGTCACCAGTGAGCTGGCAGCACGCGATGTTATTCCTGAAAGTTGGGGCGGCGATACACAGTTTGTTCAAGTGTCAGCGCATTCCGGCCTCGGTATAGATGAACTTCTGGAAGCTATCCTGCTGCAGGCAGAGGTGCTGGAACTGCATGCGTTTGTCGATGCGCCGGGTAAAGGTGTGGTCATCGAATCGCGTCTGGACAAAGGTCGTGGACCGGTTGCATCAGTGCTGGTGCAGAACGGAACTCTGCGCACCGGAGACGTGGTGTTGGCCGGTTATGAATATGGCCGCGTTCGAGCGCTCATTGATGAACTTGGTAGTTCCATAAAGTCAGCCGGCCCCTCTATTCCGGTGGAAATCCTGGGCCTGACCGGTGTACCTGAAGCCGGTGATGAATTTGTGGTAGTGGCAGACGAGAAGAAAGCCAAAGAAGTTGCTCAATTCCGTCGGGAACGTCACAGAGTAAACAAAACCGCGCTGCAGCAAACCAATAAGGTTGAGTCAATGTTTGCCGGAATTGGCCGTGCGGACATGGGCATAATGAATGTGGTATTGAAAACTGATGTGCGTGGTTCCTTGGAAGCGATCGTAGCATCGCTACGAAAACTTGGAACTGATGAGGTTGAAGTTAATATTGTATCCGCCGGTGTTGGTGGTATTTCCGAGACGGATGCACATCTGGCGGCGACATCGCGGGCCATGGTTATTGGCTTCAATGTGCGTGCTGATAAGACTGCAAAAGAGATGATTGAGAATGAAGGTCTTGAATTGCGCTACTACAACGTGATTTATGATGTCATTGATGATGCTAAAGCCATTCTGGGCGGTATGCTGTCACCCGAGGTGCGCGAGCATATTCTGGGTGTTGCCGAAGTTCGAGAAGTCTTTAACTCACCTAAGTTTGGCCAGATCGCGGGGAGCATGGTGGTGGAAGGTACCCTCTATCGCAGCAAACCGATTCGGGTATTGCGCGATAACGTGGTGATCTACCAGGGCGAGCTCGAATCCCTGCGCCGCTTTAAAGATGACGCCGGTGAAGTTCGCAATGGTATGGAATGCGGTATCGGTGTGAAGAACTATACCGATGTGCGTGTTGGCGACAAGATAGAAGTTTTTGAAACCACTGAGATTGCCCGTACGCTGTAACATGAGTGAGGCGGGAATGGTTTGCGTTGTTTGAACTGGAAGAATTATGGCAAAAGTATCACCACGCGTTAAAAAAGTTGCTGACCAGTTACAGCGTGAGCTGGCGACACTGATACAGTCGGAAGTGAATGACCCGCGCGTGGGTATGGTCTCCGTAACCGGCGTTGAAGTGAGTCGTGATCTGGCTTATGCCACCGTGTATGTCACGGTAATGGGCTCGGTCGATGGTGTACTTGCTGCTGAAACTGAAGCACAGACAGAGCCAAAAGGTGAGCCTGTGAACAAAGGCAGCCTGGACGCACTGGAAATAGAAGAAAGTGTGAAAGCCTTGAATAAGGCGGCTGGTTATCTGCGTACTCTGCTGGCAAAGCAGATGAGTCTGCGCATCATACCTAAACTGACTTTTCGCTATGACAACAGCATCGCCCGAGGTCAGTATCTGTCCTCATTGATTGACCATGCTATCGCCGCAGACAGCGAGCACAAACACTAGTCGATTTCGGTGACAGCAGGAGTGATGTGTGGCGCAGCGACGCAGAGCACGTGGCAGAGATATAAACGGCATTATTATCCTGGATAAGGCGCAGGGCATAAGCTCGAATGCCTGTCTGCAGGAAGTTAAGCGCTTGTTCAACGCGAATAAGGCAGGACATACCGGCAGCCTGGATCCATTGGCTACCGGGGTTTTGCCTTTGTGTTTTGGCGAAGCGACCAAGATTTCCCAGTTCCTGCTGGATGCCGATAAGATTTACCGCACCCGGATCAAGCTGGGCACTCGCACCGACACTGCAGACAGTGAAGGCGTTGTGATCAGTGAACGTGATGCCTCAATGATAACGCGCGAGCAGATCTTAAATGTTCTACCGCAGTTTACCGGCGACATTCTGCAGATGCCACCGATGTACTCGGCCTTAAAACATCAGGGCACGCCGCTGTATAAGCTGGCCAGAGAGGGTAAGGAAGTAGTCAGAGCGTCACGACCGGTCACGATCTATGAGCTTGAACTGACCGACTTCAGTGGCGATGAGATGGAGTTGGAGATTCATTGCAGTAAAGGCACGTATGTACGCACTATCGCAGATGATATTGGTGAGGTTCTCGGCTGCGGTGCTCATGTAACAGCGCTGCGCCGTCTGCAGGCAGGCGGTTTCAATGAAAGCGACTGTGTTACTATCAGCAGCCTGCGTGCGCTTAAAGAAGCAGGAAACGTAAGCGATCCAGCCGATCCTTTCAGCGCGATAGATAGGTTCCTGATTGGTGCCGATAAAGCGGTAGAGGATCTGCCAGCGGTGCTTATGCCGGAAATAACCGCCCGGTTTATAAAACAGGGACAGCCAGTCATGGTCAGACATTTACCGACCGAGGGACTGGTAAGACTTTACGACGAAGAAGAATTTATCGGTATTGGAGTTATTCTTGACGATGGTCGAGTTGCTCCGCGCCGATTAATGACGGGGCCGGATACGGCAACGTCGATGGTTGAGCCGGATTCGGCTCCATGATTTTAACAACCTGCTCTGCAGGAAAATCACAGGAAAACTCAGCTGACTATAAATATGCATGGTCAGTCTGACGACGGGATGTCACTCATTATTTACGCATATTATTCTGGAGATTTATAGAATGGCTTTAACACCAGCACAGAAAGAAGCGATCGTAAAAGAGCACGCACAAAGCGAAGGCGACACAGGTTCTCCTGAAGTTCAGGTTGCGTTGCTGACAGAAAATATCAATCAGTTGCAGTCCCACTTCAAAGAACATACTCACGATCACCATTCACGTCGTGGTTTGATCCGCATGGTAAACAGCCGCCGAAAACTGCTGGATTACCTGAAACGTAAAAATGTTGATCGTTATTCCGCATTGATCAAGAAATTAGGTCTGCGTCGTTAATCTGAATGCAGCTTAACGCAACAAAAAACAGCAGGTAATTATCAGAGAGACTCTTGGTAGACAAGGATGTCGTGCAATGGGGCCCGGGTCTCAATCAAAAATACAGGAAGAGAAATATGTTTAATATTGTAAGAAAAACATTCCAATTCGGGAATGACACGGTCACCCTCGAGACTGGCAAAATTGCCAGACAGGCAACTGCCGCTGTAGTCGTCACCATGGGTGATGCTCAGGTACTGACTACTGTAGTGGGCAAAAGAAAAGCTCAGCCAGGGGCTGACTTCTTCCCCCTGACGGTAAACTACCAGGAAAAAACTTACGCTGCGGGCAAGATTCCAGGTGGTTTTTTCAAGCGTGAAGGCCGACCAACCGAGAAAGAAACTCTGGTTTCCCGTCTTATCGACCGACCAATCAGACCGTTGTTTCCAGACGGTTTTAAGAATGAAGTTCAGGTTGTATGTACTGTTATTTCTGCCAGTAAAGAACAGGATCCGGATATCGCGGCTCTGATCGGCGCCTCTGCGGCGCTGGCTATTTCTGGTATTCCTTTTGCGGGTCCTGTCGCAGCCGCACGTGTTGGCTATGATCTGGAACAGGGCTACATCCTCAACCCTAATTCGAACCGGTTGCGGACTTCTGAACTGGACATGGTTGTTGCGGGGACTAAATCAGCTGTACTGATGGTTGAGTCTGAAGCTAAGCAATTAACTGAAGACCAGATGCTTGGCGCTGTCCTTTATGGACACGAAGCCATGCAGGTAGTTATCAGTGCCATTGAAGAATTCGCTGCGGAAGCGGCGAAGCCAACCTGGGACTGGACTCCTGAAGCCGTCAATGAAACTCTGCAGTTGGCAATCAATGAAGCGTTTGCGCCGGCTATCGCAGATGCTTACCAGATTTCTGACAAAATGCAGCGCTATGACACCGTCGGTAAATTACAACAGCAGGCGGCTGAGCAGTTTGTTAATGTCGATTCCGGTGTTACGGCAGACGATGTGAAAGGCATTTTCTCCGCACTGGAAAGTAAAGTGGTCCGTAATCGCATCCTTGATGGCGCACCGCGCATCGATGGCCGCGATACCCGCACTGTACGTCCCATCACAATTGAAACCGGCATACTGCCAAAAGCGCACGGGTCAGCATTGTTTACCCGTGGTGAAACGCAGGCGCTGGTTGTTACCACCCTGGGTGCTATTCGTGATTCGCAACTGATCGAAGGTCTGGAAGGATCGAGAAAAGAAGCGTTCATGCTGCACTACAACTTCCCACCATTCTGCGTCGGTGAAACTGGTTTCATGAGCGGCCCTAAGCGTCGTGAAATCGGCCATGGTAAACTTGCCAAGCGCGGCGTGCAGGCAGTAATGCCATCGGAAGATTCATTCCCTTACGCCATCCGTGTAGTGTCTGAGATCACTGAATCAAATGGTTCAAGCTCAATGGCATCTGTATGCGGCAGCTCGCTGGCATTGATGGACGCGGGTGTCCCTATTACCGCACCCGTTGCGGGCATAGCGATGGGGCTGATCAAAGAAGGCGATCGCTTCACCGTACTTACTGACATCCTGGGCGACGAAGATCATCTCGGTGATATGGACTTCAAAGTAGCGGGAACTGCCACTGGCGTAACCGCATTGCAGATGGATATCAAAATCCAGGGCATCACTGAAGAAATCATGGAGATTGCGCTGCATCAGGCGCTTGAAGCCCGTGTACATATTCTGGGCGAAATGAATAAGGTGATGGCGGTGGCACGTGCCACTGTTTCTGAAAATGCACCTTCCATGGCGATGATGAAAGTTGATTCTGATAAGATCCGTGATGTTATCGGTAAAGGCGGTGCAACTATTCGCTCCATTACCGAACAGAGTGGTGCTTCTGTCGATATCGATGACGACGGCAATATCCGTATTTATGGTGAAGATGCTGCGTCCAGAGATCTGGCCATTGAACTGATTCATAGCATTACTGCAGAAGCTGAAGTCGGCAAACTTTATATGGGCAAAGTCGCTCGCATTGTAGATTTCGGCGCCTTCATTACTATTCTTCCTGGCAAAGATGGTCTGGTTCATATCTCCCAGATATCTGCTGACCGCGTAGAGAATATCAGTGAATATCTCAGTGAAGGCCAGAGCGTGCTGGTTAAGGTAACTGACCTTGACGCCCGCGGTCGCATTAAACTGAGTATCAAGGAAATTACTGAGGAAGAAAAAGCAGAGTACGTGCCGGTTGGTTGATCTGCCTTTCTGAAATATAAATTCCCGCTGCTGGCATTGTCGGTAGCGGGATTTTTTTTGCGTTGCGGTATTGCGGCAGGTTAATTGTTGTTATGCTCAGCGCGTCGTGTGACAAGTAACCAAAAGAGTATGTTTATGAAAGGTGTCTCCCTGAAAAATGGATTGCTGTTTTGTTGTGCCCTGTTGCTGGTTGGTCAGAGCAATTCAGCAGATAATACTAAACAGATTGACATAACTGATGCATCGTTCAGTTGTCTGGCTGATATGCAACAGGCTGGCGATTTCTTCATCGATAATCTGCTGGGCAATCTGGAAGCAACCCTTGCAGTCGCTTTATCTGAAAATGGCGGAAAATATCCGGCTGGATCAGTACTGTCCTTGATTCCTTCTGAAGTGATGGTTAAACATCAGGATGGCTGGAATCCGGCTACCAACGACTGGGAGTATTTTGAACTTGCTGTTTCCGAGGCAGGATCGACTATCACATCCCGCGGCACCACCGATGTTGTTAATCGCTTTGGGGGTAATTGTTTCGGTTGTCATCAACTGGCACGCCCGGAATGGGATCAGGTTTGTGGCACTGATCACGGTTGCGCTCCTTTACCAATTACCCGTGAACAGATAAACCGCATTCAAGCCAGCGATCCACGCTGCGTTAAAAAAGACTGAAAATGACTCAAATCGTCTATATCAATGGTGAATTTGTTGCGAGAGAAAAAGCCACCGTGTCAGTTTTTGACCGTGGCTATTTGTTTGGAGACGGAGTTTACGAAGTCATTCCGGTTATCCGTTCCGCGCTGGTGGATAAAGCATCGGCGATGCAGAGACTGGACCGCAGTCTGGCCGCTGTCGATATGGCTTGGCCTTGCGCCAGAGCAGCATGTCTGCCAATTCTTGAACAACTGCGCTCGCTTAACAATATTGAAGAAGGTCTGATCTATCTGCAGGTGACAAGAGGTGTCGCGGATCGAGACTTTGCCTATCCTCTGGATACGGCCACCACTTTTTTTGCCTTCACCAGTTCCAAAAAAATTATAGAAAACCCCTTGCTTGAATCAGGAGTCGAGGTTGTCTCAGTAGCGGATCTGCGCTGGAAGCGCCGGGACATCAAGTCGATCAGTCTGCTGGCTCAATGCATGGCCAAACAGCAGGCGATGAGTCTGGGTGCTTTTGAAGCCTGGCTGGTGGAGGACAATCTGGTTACCGAAGGCGCCTCCTCATCCGCATTTATTGTGAAGGACAACACGATAATCACCAGAGAGCTTTCCAGCGCAATCCTGCCAGGAATCCGGCGCATGATGATTATCAGTCTTGCTGATCAATACGATATCAAGCTGCTGGAACGGCCATTCAGCCTGGAAGAAGCCTGTGCCGCAGATGAAGCCTTTCTAAGCAGTGCGGGCAATCTGATATTGCCGGTGGTCGCTGTCGATGGACACAGGATCGGCAGTGGCAGGCCAGGACCGATTACACTGCATCTGCGCAAACTCTATGTCGACATGTTACTACGTGAAGCTGCGGACGCCGCCCACTGAGTTTCCATCATCCTGCACAACGGTGTCCAGATGTCGCTGCTGGTCTTCCGTCCAGTGCTCAGTTTCGAGGCCAATGGATGCAGAGATAAATCTGCCACCATTGGTTTGTCGATAATGAGCCAGCGCCTTATATACGACAGGAGCTCCCAGCAATAATATCGGAATATTCAGATAGACCATGATGATATTACTGAGATCAGTAATCGCCCACAGATTGCCCAACTCCAGCCCTGCCAATACGGTTAAGGTCCCAAAAGGCACAAACACCAGCGCACCCAGTACGCGGATAAAAACAATAAAATGGGCAGAACGGGAAATGAAATTGGCGGATATCTCCGCAAATGAAATTAATCCCAGCAACGTGGTGAACGCAAACAGACAATAACAGGTGCTCAAGATGATGATCACGCCGTTAGCAACAGAGACCGGTACCAGCGCCTGAACTGAATTCAGATAGACCGCAATTTTTGATGCACTGACCGATTCCCATTCTGCCCCGGTGGCAGATCCTGTCCACACATGCGCCATCACCACAATAAAACCGGTCATCGTGCAGATAATAATCGTATCGAAAAATACGCCCAGACTCTGCACGAAACCCTGTTCACAGGGGTGGTTATTATCGGCGACTGCAGCGGCCATGGTTATCGTGCCCTGGCCCGCCTCGTTCGACATCAGACCACGGCGCACGCCCTCTGCCAGGGCAACGCCCATGGCGCCGCCAAACAAAGCATCCGGGGCGAACGCACCGAACACGACTTCGCGAAAAAAGTACGGAATCAATGGGAAATTGATCAGCATAATAAGCAGCGATACAGCGCAAAAAATGCTGGCTTTTATCGGCACCAGAATATTCGTATATGCCGTCACCCGGCGGATTCCTCCCAGAATAAGCCAGGCACAACTGCCAATCAACACGATAGCAATGCCGTAATACAGCGGAGACTGGCGATCTGAAACGTTGCCGGTGGCAGTGTCAGCAATTATCCCAACAGCAGTAAACACATTAAATGTTTGTGCCGGCACGTTGAACAGGGCATAGATGATAAAAGCAAGCGACAGGAAGATTCCGACGAAGCGCTTGTTGCCCAGTATACGTCGGCCGTAGAAGGGCAGGCCGCCGACAAATTCCATGCCCTTCTTTTCTTTAAACAGCTGCGCCAGCACTGACTCCATAAAGGCTGTGGCCATGCCGAAGGAGGCAGCGACCCACATCCAGAATAATGCGCCAGGACCACCCACTGATATCGCCCCGGTCACCCCGACAATATTGCCCGGCCCAACACGCATTGCCAGACCCAGCAGAAAAGACGCCAGTGCGCTGATTCCGGTAGAAGAGCTGCGTTTTCTAAGCATCACTTTAATGGCTTTAGAGAAACTCATGGTTTGCACCAGGCGCGTCTTTATGGAGAAATAAAGACCGATGCCCAGCAACAGAATGACAGGAAAAGACAGCTGACCCGTTATCGGGATTTGCGAGTACCATTCGAACTGCGTTGGGAAATCCCAGACCGCGTCAGAGATAGGCTGTACAAAGGCAAAGAAATCATTGATCGATTGAAAGAGTGTTTGCAAGCTCAGCTTCCCTGTTTATTGCTGTTATTCAGGAAGACCCACTGTATCACACCGATTCATGCCTATGAATAAATTGCTGAGTAGACAGCAAGATGGGTGTTTTTTGCCCACTTGTTCCTGTCGCAGAGACTTTACAGCATGGAGGCAGGATAAAACTGATTCTTGAATGGTGTATGGGAGGTTCTGGGAGCATACAGAGAGGCGACGTTAATACCGTTTTTTCGCTTCAAAAATGCGATACACTCTAAAGCCTGACCACATCCTAAAACGATAAGCAAAGAGACAAAATATGACTCGACCCATTCTTGAACAAAGCAGAATTCACCCGGCTATTCGGCAAACCATCGCCGACAATAACGTCGATATTATTCACGAAGTTGAAGCCGCGGTTGCAAGCAATGCCATCGTGATTATCGGCATGGCGCAGAATCCCGTACCGAAAAAAGCCCGCAAATTGCTCGACGGTCTCGGCATTCATTACAGCTATTTGGAGTATGGCAACTATTTGAGCCTGTGGCGTCGCCGCAATGCCTTGAAAATCTGGAGTGGCTGGCCCTCTTTCCCAATGATTTTTGTCAAAGGCACGCTGATTGGTGGCGCTAGCGATTTACAGTTATTGGCGGATAGCGGTGAGCTGACGAAGATGCTCGAACAAGCAACGAGCGTTGATTAAAAATAAAAAGTGAGCGTTCTCTTTTTGGTTTTGCGTGGACCAGACTGTGGGGAAATCCGCTCAGCGTTCAGGCTCAGGAACATCCGCAGAACTGACATTCTTATCTTCCACCTTGTCCTCCGCCTGAGCGATGTCATCCTGATCCGGCTCAAGCCCCCGGTCGGAAGTTTCATTTTCGCCTTGATACACCAGCTCGCTGAAAAACGGGAAATGATCAGAACCAAACTCAGGCAGCAGACAGATTTCTTTAACCGCAAAATGTTTGCTGTGAAACAGATGATCAAGCGGCCAGCGCAGATACCAGTGCTGAGCGTGGAAGGTATTGAACATGCCCCGTCCAACCCGGGGGTCGAGCAGGCCACTGATCTTTCTGAACAACCGCGTGGTGCGCGACCATGCCACATCGTTCAGATCGCCAGCGACAATAATCGGTCCGCGACCTTCAGCCACACTCTTGCCTATTAACACCAGTTCGGCATCGCGGGGGGAACTGCGGTCGCTTTCTGGAGGAGCCGGTGGTCGGGGGTGAATAAAATGCGCTCCGACCCGCAGTCCATCGCGCAGATGGATAGCTGTATGAATAGATAGGTATAAGTTTATTTTTAACTAGCCATACATGTCTTTTTAAATACATTTTCTGTTATAAAAAGACTCTTATGTCTGATTGACATTGCCGCATTTAACTAGCAATATATGTCTATTAATTGGGCTTTTATTGCAATAAAGAGATAAATATGGCTAATAAGTTCGATTTTAAGATGGCCAGCCCTGAACAAATTATCATCCACATGGGCACCACGCTCGCCAAGATCAGGCTCTCGCGCAACATTACCCAAGGTGAGTTGGCCTCCATGGCGGGCATTTCCAGTCGTACACTAAGCCGGCTCGAGAGTGGAGACAATGCCTCCCTCGACACGCTCGTGCGTCTAATGCAGGCCTTGAATCTGCAGGACCACCTCGCGGCATTGTTACCAGCCCCCGGCATTCAGCCCGTCCAACAGTTCGCGCAAAAGGGCGCCGAACGCAAGCGAGTAAGATCCGGCGCTTCCAAGAAGGGCGGTGATAAAGCGTGGACCTGGGATGAAGGCACAACACCATGACAATGGCGCGCGTGAACTTGTGGGGTCGTCAGATAGGGGCCGTCGTGTGGGATGAAGATCGCGCACTCGGGGTCTTTCAATACACCGATGAGTTTGCAGCCTCAGGGATTAAAGTCTCCCCGATCACTATGCCTCCAGACACTACGCCGTACTCATTCCCAGGTCTTGCCAAATCATTCAAGGCGTTGCCGGGTTTGTTGGCAGACAGCCTGCCGGATAAATTCGGGCATCGAGTCATTGATGCCTGGCTTGCCACTCAGGGACGATTGCCTGGCAGCATGAACCCTGTGGAGCGGCTGTGTTATATCGGCCAACGCGGCATGGGCGCTCTGGAGTTTGAGCCATCAAGCGTCACCGGAAAATCGGGCGATCGCTCTGCGGACATTGCGGCGCTAACGAAGCTTGCGAACAGGCTTGTAGATCAGCGCAGCGAGCTTGGCGGGCAGCTTGGGGGAGAGTATGACGCCGAGGCACTCCAGGATATATTGCGCGTCGGCACGTCAGCCGGTGGCGCTAGAGCGAAAGTGCTATTGGCGTGGAACCCAGACACGGGAGAGTTTCGAACTGGGCCGCTCGATGCAGGCAGTGGCTTCGAACATTGGCTTCTCAAGTTTGACGGTATAAGCAATAACAGCGACAAGGAACTTGCCGACCCACAAGGGTATGGCCGCATTGAATACGCCTATTACCTGATGGCGCGCGAAGCCGGCATCGAGATGATGCCTTGCAGACTTCACGATGAAGGCGCCCGTAGTCACTTTATGACCCAACGCTTCGACCGCACACTGGCTGGCAAGAAGTTGCACATGCAGTCGCTCGCAGCACTGTGCCATTTTGATTACGATGATCCGGCCAGCTATAGCTATGAGCAAGCAATGCTAGCCATACGTCAGATAAGTGCGCAGGTCACCAGAGACTGTCAGCAGCAGTTTCTTCGCGCCGTTTTCAATATTGTCGCACGCAACCAGGACGATCACGTTAAGAACATTGCTTTCCTTATGAACTCTGAAGGCAAATGGAAGCTGTCGCCCGCATTTGATGTCGCCTACGCTTGGAACCCAAAAGGAGCCTATACCGGCGTCCATCAGATGAGTGTTAACGGCAAGCGCGATAACTTCTTCCTCGATGACTTACTAGCACTGGCTAGATCAGGAGGCATTAAGCCTGCCAAGGCGAAGCAGATGATTGACCAGGTAATGGTAACTGTGCAGCGCTGGGATGAATTTGCGAGGGAGGCTAAAGTGGAAGAGGGACGTATAAAGCAGATTGCTAACGCGCAACGCAGCGGACAAGCAACGCTTCAAACAAGTTAATGCGCCCACCCGTGACGAAGCCTTTACTCCCAACTGCTGCAGCGCATGATCAATCGCGGTCTGAATGCCGAGCTCGATGCGCACTTAGGGTATGACGAGGCTGATCGCTCGTCCACGGGCAAGCGCAGCAACAGCCGTCACGGTCGTACCAGTAAAACCGTCAAAGGCACCTTTGGCGAACTGCAGATAGACACGCCAGCCCCGAGATCTCGCCCGATGGTCGCTTTGTTGCTTATTCAAGCGATGAACTCTCTGGAGCAGAGCGCGCAACCCGGAATATCATCGTGTGACCGTTCCCCAACGTGAATGATGGTCAGGCCCCAGGTTTTGGGGTATCGCCGGAAGGTCAGCGCTTCCTCTACCGCGATCTTTCAGAGGAAACCATCAGCTTTACGGCAGAAGCAACTTATGCCGTAGTGGTAGAAAACTGGTTGGAGAAAGTGAGACAGATGCTGCCGGTGACTGACTGAGCGCTTGTGCTGGATGACTGGGGTTTGGAGAAAATAACACAAGGCCAGCGCAATGATTTGCTGGAAATTATGGAGGATCGCCATGGCCAGCGCTCGACACTGATCACCAGTCAGTTGCCGGTGAGCCAGTGGCATCAAAACATCGGGGATGCCACTCTGGCTGACGCCATCCTGGATCGTCTGCTGCACAACAGCCACAAGATAAAACTCAAAGGAGAGTCGATGCGAAAGGCCATGAGCAAAAAGACTGAATCCGATCAGGCGCAGTGATACTATCGGCACCGGAGCGTTAGGCTGAGCCGGTGATCGAATAGAACCGGAATGGATGATCGGAATGACCAGAATGCGTAAATGGACTCGGAGGCAATAATTGATCAGCACCAATGATACTGGGAACAAGGACGCGGAAGACGCGTTGCTCAAAACAGGTGCCTTGCAGAACGCGATTTTCAACAGCGCTAACTTCTCCAGCATCGCCACGGACGAGAAGGGAGTTATTCAAATTTTCAACGTCGGTGCCGAGCGGATGCTGGGCTATACCGCCGCCGAAGTGATGAACAGGATCACGCCGGCGGACATTTCCGATCCGCAGGAAGTGATTGCGCGCGCCAAGGCGTTGAGCGTGGAACTCGGCACCTCGATTACGCCCGGTTTTGAGGCGCTGGTGTTCAAGGCCGCGCGTGGGATCGAGGACATCTACGAACTGACGTACATCCGCAAGGACGGCAGCCGTTTTCCAGCAGTCGTCTCGGTCACGGCGCTGCGCGATGCACAGGACGCCATCATCGGCTACCTGCTGATCGGCACGGACAATACTGCGCGTAAGCACGTTGAAGCCGAGCGAATGCGGCTCGATCAGGCCGTGCGAGATCAACAGTTCTATACGCGTTCGCTGATTGAATCGAACATTGACGCGCTGATGACCACCGACCCACGCGGCATCATCACCGATGTGAACAAGCAGATGGAGGCGCTCACCGGATGCGCGCGCGACGAACTGATCGGTGCTCCGTTTAAGGACTACTTCACCGACCCGGAGCGCGCCGAGGCGGGCATCAAACTGGTGCTGGGCGGAGGCAAAGTCACCGACTACGAACTCACGGCCCGCGCCAGAGACGGCAAGGAAACCGTGGTTTCCTACAACGCGACCACATTCTACGACCGCGACCGGAAACTGCGGGGAGTATTCGCCGCCGCGCGCGATGTCACCGAACGCAAGCGTTACGAACAATCGTTGCAGGAAGCCGACCGCCGCAAGAACGAGTTCCTTGCATTGTTGGCCCACGAGCTTCGTAACCCCCTGGCCCCGATCAGCAACGCCGTGCAAGTCCTGCGGCTCAAGGGGGGCAACCAGCAGGTCGTCCAATCGGCATCGGAGATGATAGAACGCCAAGTCGGGCAGATGGTCCGGTTGGTGGACGACCTGCTCGATGTGAGCCGCATCAGCCGGGGCTAGATCGAACTCCACAAAGAGCGGATCGAACTGGTATCCGCCGTGAACCACGCCGCCGAAGCCATCCGCCCAAACTGCGAGAGGATGGATCACGAACTGACGCTCGTGCTGCCGCCGAATCCGATATTCCTGAACGCCGACCCGACCCGGCTGGCGCAGATGCTGGGTAACTTGCTCACCAACGCATGCAAGTTCACCGACAAGGGCGGTCGTATTTTCCTGACGGTCGAGCGAGAGGGCGTGCAAGCCGTCATCCGCGTGCGGGACACCGGCATCGGCATCGCCGCCGACCAATTGACCCGCATCTTCGACATGTTCACGCAGCTTGATACGTCGCTGGAGCGTTCGGTCAGCGGGCTTGGCATCGGCCTGACGTTGGTGGGAAATTTAGTGGAGCTACACGGCGGCACGGTGGGAGCCCACAGTGCCGGTATCGGTCATGGTAGTGAGTTCACGGTGCGGTTGCCAATCTTGGTGGAAACGCTCAAATTAGCGCCGCCAAAGCCGACCGCCACCGAGCCTGCGCCCACCACGGCACGCCGTATTCTTGTTGTCGATGACAACCAGGACTCGGCCACGACTCTCGCCATGCTGTTGAAGTTATCCGGCCACGAGGTGCACACCGCCAATGACGGCCTGGAAGCGGTGGAAGCGGCAGGCACATTCCGTCCCCACGTGGTGCTGCTCGACATTGGCTTACCGAATTTGAACGGCTATGAAGTCGCCCGTCAAATACGAGAACAGCCTTGGGGCAAAGACATGGTGCTGGTGGCCTTGACCGGATGGGGCCAGGAGGAATCTCGGCAAAAGTCGAGAGATGCCGGGTTCAACGGCCACTTGACCAAACCGGTGGACTTCCCCTCTTTGGAAAAGTCAATCGCCGGGTTCGCTTCCGTCCCATGGAAGGTTTGCTGAGCGTCACTTGAGTAGGACGTGCCAGGCCACTGGCTACGACTCCTAATGTGTCCGCGTCCGGCAAGACCTGTCCATCGCAGAATCCCAGCTTAGCAAGCCTCGGCAAACCACAAAGAACTGGCAAAAATAGTGCTTGATTTGAACCACATGGCCAGCGCAGACGCGAAAACCGTTCTCGCTGGCCTGTAATAGTCCAAACATACTGAACAAAACGGCTATGGATATGTTGCCGTTGCTGGAGACAGAGGCCAGCTACGGCCACATATCAACGGCTGGAACGAGGCCGACTGCCGGCGACCTTGTAGAAGTAATTCCACTAGACATTTTTGAAAATCAACCCAGGCAAAGTGGTAGATCGAGTGAACGACACGCACCGGCCCATTGCGCAATCGAAGGGTTGATCTTTTGAGGGAATAGCCTTTATGCTTCCTATACCCGGTGCGCCGGCTTTTTTATGTCAGAAAATTTAACGCCCCCCCTGAATTGTACGTAGAGTGAATATATGAGTGTTCCCGCTGACCCACAGGCAGATCTGATGAGGCTGAGCCTGATGTTCCCCACATTCCTGGGAGTAGCCCACTATCCGAATTTTGCCATCGAACGTGCATCTCTAATCGACCGCATCCACCAGATCAGCGTGGACGATGAAGATGGCATGCGGATTTCGCGTCAGCGTTATCCTAACGGATACACGTCCTACTACACCCGTAATGCGCTGTATGCCGACCCGGCTTTTGCACGACTGGTAGCTTTCATCCAACAGATGGCTACGCAGTACGCGGCGCAGCAGCACTGGGATATTGAGCGCTGCACCCCGGTCATGAGTTCGCTGTGGTGCAACATCAACGGCCAGTACAGCTACCACGCGGAACACCTGCATCCATTCTCACACATCAGCGGTGTGTTCTACCTCAGTTGCCCCGCTGACAGCGGCGCTATTCTGTTCAAGGACCCGCGACCAGGCCGTGCAATGGTGCCAACGCCTGTGGCGCAGTTTCGCCCGGAAAACTCCATGCTGGTCAACATACCGCCAGAAGACGGCAAGCTTTTGATGTTTCCCTCCTTTCTGGAACACAGCGTGGAGCAGAATCTGACCACGGCTGAACGTATCAGCATGTCGTTTAATTTCGAAGTCCACTCACGCGCCACATAATTCTAATAGCGACGATCAGCTCAGAATTGCAGCAATGCTCTTGCGTACAATCGTCTGCCACGCCCATCAAACACATAAGCGTCGTAATTTAAGGTACCGGCATAGCGCAAGGGCAATGATGCATTGAACACATCATGTGCTGCCACCGTAAAGATAGAAGTGCCGAGATTTGGATTTGCCCACTCATGTGTATAGGTGCCAGCTGCATCAAAACGCCCTGTTTCCCAGTTGTCCTGTCTTCCCCTCTTCCAGGCAAGCAGCTACACTCCCAGTCAGTGATTGCAAATCTGCGCTACTGCCCCCACGGATTCCTGACTTGATGCCCGCATTCAGACCATTTTTACACGCCAGTCTGCTGTTGCTCGTGAGCGCCTCGCTGCAGGCGCAGCCTTCCGCATCCCTGCAACGCCTGCCGCTCGACATTCTGGATGTCCGCTCGCCCATCGAGCGCGTCACCGGCACACCCGGCAGCATGCGAATCACTGACCGCAGCTGCAGGTCCATACCGCTGAGTGACGTGCGTCGCCGCATCGTAGATACGGCCGTGCAGGAATGGGCCTACTTCGGTTTTGGTGTGGACGATCAGGTACGCGCAGAGCCGTTCTCACAGCCCTTTCAGCAGATGCCGCGCGGCGCCTTTGCCCGCCTGAGCCCCACTGAGAGTGCGCGACTGGCCAGCTCGATCGCAGGATATTGGGCGGCAACTCCCGACAGCGACTGGATCTTGCAGCGTCAAAATGCCAGCTGGAATTCCGAAGGCGCCAGTGCGCGCTGGAGAGATGCCTGGTCCGCAGCCTTCATCTCCTGGGTGATGTGCGAGAGCGGTCTGGGTGAGCCCGGTCAGTTCCGTCGCGCCATCGCCCACCATACCTACATTGATCAGGCCATTCGTGCCACTGATGGCCGTGATACTGAATCCGTTTTTACAGCCTTCGACCCAGGCCGCGCTGCCATTGAACCAGGCGATCTGCTTTGCCGAGGCAGCCGCCCCAACTACCGCACCTTGGCAGAACGGCGCGCGCAGCTGGGTGATGGCGCCCGCACCCATTGTGACATCGTGGTAAAGGTGGATGCTGAGGCGCAGAAGATTATGGTGATCGGGGGCAATGTCCGCAGCTCGGTACGCATGAAGGTGCTGCACGCGGTGCAGGACGAAGGCAAGGCCTTGCGACCGCTGTCGGACAATGGCCGTGCAATGTTTGCTCACCTCAAGCTGGAGGCGCCGTCTATCGCGTTGAATGCGCTGGATAACACTCCTACGCTGCGAGCTCGCCCTTGTAACGCGCCCGGGCGGCACATCCCTGGCCTTGTCCTGAACACGCCCCGAGTGGCCAGCTCTGACTGCTAGTCGAGCGTTCCCGACGCACGTGCCTCCTATGCTCCAGCTGGCACCAACCTGATAATTCGGCTGCCGGCATTATGTTCCAGCAACAGGTAGATTTCGCCGTTAAAACCTTGTTCGATATCGCGAATGCGGGCGAAACTTTCGAACAGTGTTTCGCGGCCCACCAGCGTATTGTTTTGCATTCTGAATCGATACAGACTGCGTGCTTTCAGCGAGCCGACCAGGAAATCTCCCTGCCATTCAGGAAATTGTTCACTGCTGGAGATGATGAAACTGGATACTGCCGGTGAAGGTGTCAGGTCTACTACGGGTTGTTGGATTTCCGATAACTCAAAAGCAATCCCCAGCTCCTTCCCGTAGTCGACGGGTGTGCCGTTGTAGTTCAAGCCCAAAGAATACAAAGGCCAGCCATAATTAGCCCCGGGCAGCAGCAGGTTGACTTCGTCGCCACCACGCGGACCGTGCTCAGTGCCCCAGATTCCTCCTCCATAAGGGTCAAACTCCAGGCCTCCAGGGCTGCGATGGCCAATCGTGTAAACACTGCGATAAACACCCTCTCTATTGACGAAGGGGTTATCTGCCGGGATGCTGCCATCGGCATTTACCCGGTGTATTTTGCCCCAGGGAAACACTGGATCCTGAACACCATAGGCGACATCCACACCCATGATGCCTGCACTGAAATACAGATGCCCAGTGTCATCAAATGTAAGCCGCCCTCCGGCAGCCAGATCTGTTTGATTACCGTAATGCTCCAGGTCTGCTTCCCAGATAGTTTGCTGATCTATCCACTCGTTGCCCTGGATCCGGCCGCGCACTATTTTGATCATGGAGACCGGTGAATCTGCTGCTCTACTGATCGCGTTACATCTTTCACATCGATCGCCGTAGGATAAATAGATCCATCCGTTATCTGCGTAATCTGGATGCAGAACAATATCAAATATCCAACCCCATCCTCGCTCCTGATCCATGCTGACAATAAATGAATCATCGTAGGCTTGAGGCGTTCCCCGGATAAGCTCTGATTGCGTGCCATCTGTACCAATAATGCTGACACCGCGTTTCTTTTCGGTCAGCAGAATCCGCCCGTCCGGAAGCGGCTCTATAGAATACGGCTGGGCATCCAGGTTTTCGGCAATAGTCTCAATACGGAAATTATGCAACTCAGTTGCTATCAGGCCGTCAGGAATAATAATGGGGGCATCATAATTAAACGTCTGGTAGTCAACATTTGCCCGAGTTTCAGTAACGTAAAGAGCCAGACTTTGAATCTGCATTTCGCTGAATATACGACTCCACGCCGGCATGCCTGAGGTCTCATAACCATTGCTGATACTGGCGATAATCGCTGGCACGGAATCGCCATAACGCAACTCACCCCGCAGTGGTCGTCCCAGCGCTGATCCTTCGAGATTCTCGCCATGACAGACCGCACAATTCTCTTGATACATCGCCGCAGAGGCAGCAATACCCGTTGCGCCCTGCGCTGATGCGAAGGAGGCCGCGAAAATAGTCAGAAGTGGCACAAATAAAGAGTGGAGCATTCGTATAGTCAGGTTTTTCATTGTTATCCCCGCTTTGAAGTTTTCACAACCAACGCGCTGCCTGCTGCCGTAGTGGCACAAAGATTCGATTTATAAAATCCGCCATCAAGATAGCCCCGGATTCAGTTGCCGTTGATGTATTTATCTACCTCTCGTTCAAGCACGCTCAAGGGTACCACGCCCAGACTCAGCACCACGTTATGAAACTCACGCAGGGAGAAATCATCTGCCTGAGCTGCACGGGCGCGTTCGCGCAGTTCTATGTATTTAAGTTGTCCGATCATGTAGGAAGTTGCCTGGCCTGGGTTGACGACATAGCGATCGACTTCGCTGGCCTCGATGCCATAGTCGATAGCCTGCTGGCGCGTCCAGCCTTTGGCATGCAGGCCGGTATCCACGACCAGCCGTTTGGCTCTGAACAGTTCGCTGTTCA
>JBDNGQ010000161.1:0-1638 GCA_041689205.1 Pseudohongiellaceae bacterium
GGGCTTTAACAACAAAGCGAAACTGACTACCAGAAAATCGTATGGTTTTAGAACCTATCATGCCGCTGAGATTGCCTTGTATCATGCGCTTGGCGCGTTACCTGTGCCAAAAACTGCCCACAGATTCTTCTGAAGAGGCGTCTTTTTTTACTTGCCATTCTGCACAGCTTTTACAATCTCCATGGACTTACGGTGCGTGGTTTGGGTGCAGAGCCGGCTTTTGCAGGTGAAACAGCTGTATTCGATATTGCACTTGAGCGCCAGAGTCGCCGCTCTCATGAATCGCTGGAGTTATATTTTCAGGGTGGCGACATCGTCTCTACCAGCCTGGTTCAAAGTCAGCAACAACGTCTGGCGCTTCCAGTACAGGTGCATCAGCGCGGCAGGTTTAAGGCGCCATGTTTGATTGTACAATCTAGCTTTCCTTTAGGGCTTTGGCGAACATGGTCTCGACTTGACCTCGCCCAGACCTGTCTGGTTTATCCACGGCCATTGCCCTGTAATTTTTCACATTCCAACATCAGTGCCGCCAGCGGGGAGTCTTCGTCTACGGCACCAGGGGTCGAAGATTTCCATGGTCTGCGGACCTATCAACCTGGCGATTCACTGAGACAGATTGCATGGAAAAACCTGGCCCGCGGCCAGGGCATGATGGTCAAACAGTTTGTCGATGGTCGCGATGAACAGCGCATGCTGGACTGGGATATGTTTCCTGGCCTGGATTCAGAGCTGCGTCTGTCGTATCTGTGCTACATGATTCTGCAAATGGAAGGCAGTGACTGTGACTACGGACTGCAAATGCCTGGAAATTCGATAGCGCCAGCTCGTGGCGAGGCACATCAACGGCGCTTGCTTGAGGTGCTGGCATTATGGCCGTGAAATCCGTGATCAACTATCAGATACCGCGCAATGCCTTAACCTGGCTGCTGGTATTAATGTTTCTGCTGATAGCGCCACATGCCAGTTGGTTGCCAGTATGGGTGCTGCTGCTATGTGGACTGTGTGCGGGCTGGCGAATCTTGATTCATCTCGGCAAAGCAGCGTATCCAGGCAGAATAGTGCGGGTGTTTCTGGTGTTCATCGTGATGCCATTGAGTATTTTCCAATTTCGCAGCCTGGGCGCTGGGATTGGTGTCGATCTATCTGTGTGTCTGCTGATTCTGGGGGCATCATTCAAATTACTGGAAATGCGCGACCGCAGAGATATCTACATCATTATTGCGCTGGCTTTTATGCTGGCGCTGAGCGGGTTTATTTATTCCCAGACGCTGCTTACTGCTGTTTATAATATCTTCAGTGTCATGCTGATAATAACTGCCATGGTGTTGTTGAACCGCGACAGTTCTCACAGTCAGGCATCCAGTCTCCGGCTGGCCGGTATCCTGCTGTTGCAAAGTATGCCGCTGATGTTAATTCTGTTTATTTTAGTACCACGGATTACTCCTTTGTGGGCTATGCCGCTGCCGGTCGGGGCAAGTAAAACCGGCGTTACCGACGAGATGACGCCTGGTCAGATCAGCCAGCTTGGACGCTCCGGTGAGCTCGCATTCCGGGTTAAATTCAATGGCCAGACGCCCTCACACGATCAGCTGTACTGGCGGGGTCTGGTGCTTGATCAGTTCGATGGGCAGACTTGGA
>JBDNGQ010000162.1:0-1730 GCA_041689205.1 Pseudohongiellaceae bacterium
GGAGCCTCTGAATAACTCTATGGTCACTCTGGCCTTCAGCCGATTTCGCTGGCAAGGCGCACTTGCGCTGGCATGCGTCCGCCTGTCAAGCAAGGGCAACGCAGCCAGCGGGATCGGCTGAAGGCCCCTTCGGGCGGGCGTTTGCGCCGCTTCTGCCGCGTTGCCGTGCTTGCCAAGGGCTACGGCCATTGCCAGCGCACGACGCCTTGCAGCAGCGGGCGCAATCACCCGCAGAGTGGTCATAGAGTTATTCAGAGGCTCCCTAGTTTGTACACTGGGCCAATCTCCTTAAATCAGAAAAGGTTACTGATCATGGCTGGGAAAATATTCGCGTTTATGCTGACTTTTTTATCATCGGCAGCCGCAGCGCAGCCGCTGGTGCTGGACACGCCGCAGGGCAAATTGATCGGCCAGCCTTCCGCCAGCAACGAAGCCATCAGCGTTTACCGCAGCATCCCCTATGCGCTGCCTCCGGTTGGGGACATGCGCTGGAAGCCAGCCCAGCCTGCGCCCGCCTGGAGCGGAGAAAGAATCGCAACTGACTTCAGCCCCGACTGCATCCAGTCACCCTATGCGGAGGGATCCTTTTTCTACCGTCCTGCCCGCCCTGCCAGCGAAGACTGCCTGTATTTGAATGTCTGGACCAAGGCCCAGGCTGATGAGAAGCGCCCGGTAATGGTCTGGATTCACGGAGGAGCGCTGACCCGTGGCAGCGGTGCTATCCCGACTTATGATGGGACTAACCTGGCCAATAAAGATGTGGTGGTAGTCACCCTTAACTATCGTCTCGGGGTTTTCGGATTCATGGCGCATCCCGAACTGAGCGAAGAATCAGCACAGAACTCTGCTGGTAATTACGGCTTGCTGGACCAGATTCAGGCGCTGCACTGGGTGCAGGAAAATATCACTGCATTTGGAGGAGACCCGGATAATGTCACCGTGTTCGGTGAATCCGCAGGTGCGTGGAGTGTACACCTGCTCACCGCCAGTCCGCTGGCCAGTGGGCTGTTCCATAAGGCCATTGCAGAAAGTGGCGCAAGACTCGATACCCGGGTTGAGCTTAAGCAGGAGACCTCTGCCGGCGTTTCGGCTGAGGCCGCCGGCCTGGCGCTTGCCCAGGCCGTGGGAGCAACATCGCTGGCCGAGTTGCGGGCGATTCCGGCACATCAGCTGCTAAGCGCTTCGGAGGCCGCTCGTTTTCGGACCGACGGCATCGTTGATGGCTGGGTAATTCCGGAGCAGCCCTATGCCATGTTTGCAGCGGGTCGGCAGAACAAGGTGCCAGTATTGCTGGGCTTCAATAGTGAAGAGGGCACCACGCTCGGCGCTGGCGGCAATCTACCGGCGAATGATGATGCCTATATCAGTCGCATCAAGGGCATTTATGGCGATCTTAGCAATGAATTTCTGAGCGTCTACCCTGCAGAAGATATCCGAAAATCGACATTGGATGCCTTCAGAGACAGCACCTTTGGCTGGAACATGGTGACCTGGGCGAATCTGACCAACACGGTCGATGAGCAGGCCTGGCTGTATTTTTTTACGCGCCGGCCGCCGGGTCCCAATGCTGATGCACTGGGCGCCTATCACGCCGCAGAGATAGCCTATGTGTTTGATAATGTGCATACCCTGGCCGCAGCCACCGAGCAGGACTATCAACTGGCGGACACCATGTCCGATTTCTGGGTGAGCTTCGCGCGTACGGGCAGGCCAGAGTCCGCCGGTCAGCC
>JBDNGQ010000163.1:0-13972 GCA_041689205.1 Pseudohongiellaceae bacterium
CTTTGAGCCCACTGTGCTGCTGGATGTGTCAGGCGATGCACTGGTCACTCGAGAAGAAACATTTGGCCCGGTCGCAGCACTGATTCGTTTTAAGGACGAAGCCGAAGTGATTGCCTTATCAAATGCCACTGAGTTCGGTCTGGCTGCGTATTTTTATGCAAAGGATCTGTCCCGGGTGTTCAGGGTCGCGGAGGCTCTGGAATATGGCATGGTCGGTATCAACACCGGCCTGATCTCTACTGAAGTTGCTCCGTTTGGCGGCATTAAAGCATCTGGCACAGGTCGAGAGGGCTCAAAGTACGGAATTGAGGAATACCTGGAAATAAAGTACCTGTGCATCGGCCTGTCAGCACCCTGATTCAGATAACCGCGTGCCGGACTTTGGCTGAGACCCATTCGGACAATGCTACGGTGCCAAAAATCAGCACAAATACCGTGGCCACCTGCCCCCATGCCAGATTATTAATTGCAGCATTCATCTGCAGACCAATGCCACCCGCGCCCACCAGACCCAACACCGTAGATTCACGGATATTGATATCCCAGCGATACACCGTGATGCCAGCAAATGCCGGCATGATCTGCGGCAACACGGACCAGGCAAGCACCTGCGAGCCACTGGCCCCGGTCGCCGTTATTGCCTCCACTGGGGTGGGATGAATTTCCTCAATCGCCTCGTACAGCAGTTTGCCTATAAAGCCGATTGAGCGCAGCGCTATCGCCAGCATGCCGGCGAAAATACCAGGGCCGACTATGGTCACCAGCAGCATGGCCCAGATCAATGCATTGATAGAGCGCGAACTGACGATGATGCCCAGCGCGAAAGCTCTGAAGGCTGGATGTGGCGTGGTATTACGAGCCGCCAGGAAGGCCAGCGGAAACGCGATCAACACACCAATTGCTGTCCCCACTGTGGCAATATTAATGGTGTCCCACAAAGGGATCATCAACGAGCGCGTGATCGTCCAGTCCGGTGGGATCATGCGACCAAGCAGACCGGCTCCCTGCACTCCGGCATCATCAAGAAATTCCCAGATGGTATTGTCAGATATAACTTTCCAGCACAGTAGAAACAGCATCACGCCAAGCATCCAGCCAGCCCAGATAGCGTACTGCTTCAGTGGTTCGCGCCGCTGCCATACGGGCCTGTCGTTGACTGTTTTTACCGGCATCTTATTGAGTCCACTTGCGCACGTAACCGGAGAAATATTCGCTCAAAAACACGATACCAATAATCAACAACAGGATTGCAGCAGAGGTATCGTAATCGTAGCGGTTTATGGATGTATTCAACGTGGCACCTATACCACCGGCGCCAACGATGCCGATAATTGCTGACTCACGAAAGTTAATATCCAGACGGTAAAGAGACAGACCAATCAGACGCGGCATAATCTGAGGCTGCACCGAGTAATTAATCCACTGCAGCCAGCTGCCACCAGTAGCTTTGATGGCTTCCATCGGCTCGTTCATCGCATCTTCGATATCTTCGGCCAGCAGTTTAGCCATGAAACCAATAGTCGCAAACGCCAGTGTCACTACACCGGCCAGCGGACCAAAGCCAAACATTGCCACAAACAGGATTGCGATAATGATTTCCTGAAAGGTACGCGACAACGCGATAATTGTGCGACAGACAATATAGACGGGCAGCGGAGCGATATTACGCGCAGCGCCAAGTCCCACTGGAATTGCCAGCGCGATGCCGATCACCGTCGAGGTAAAGGTCATGGTCAGGCTTTCCCACAGGCCGGTAAAAATATCCCCACCGCGGCTGGTGAAGTCCGGACTCATGAAAGACATCACAAATGCTGCGCCCCGATCAAGCCCCTGGTATACGCGTGCCCAGTTTACTTCGATGCTGTACCAGGCCAGCACCACATAAAGCAGCACGGCCAGATTCAAACCCCAGCGCAGGCGCGGATCTGCCAGGAAGGGAAGTGGTCGCCAGTGTCCTTTTTTCGCCTGCTGGAGTCTCAGTGTACTGGATGCACCGCTCAAGGATGAGCTCCCCTGGCGATGGTCGTTAAGGGATCTGCTTTAATTTCCGCCTGAACTTCCTCTTCCTCATCGACTTCAGGCACGGTTGACCAGTCTTCCTCACCATAAATCAAGGTGAGCATCTCTGCCGTCAGTTCATCGGGAGTACCATCGAAAACAACCTCTCCTGAGCGCAATCCGACAATACGATCTACAAACTGCTGAGCCAGCAGCACGTCGTGGATATTGATCACAGCGGCCAGGTTCTGCTCCCGGCTTAGTTCGCAGATCAAGCGCATAATCTGTCGGGAAGTTTTTGGATCAAGGCTGGCGGTGGGCTCATCAACCAGCAGCAGTTTCGGGTTCTGTATCAGTGCTCTGGCGATACCCACGCGTTGTTTCTGTCCACCCGACAGCTCATCGCCACGTTTATCCAGCATCGTTTCCAGACCGACCCGTTCCAGCAGATGAAAGGCCTGTTGCACATCTGTCTGCGGAAACAGACGGAAATAGCTGCGCCAGAATCCCACATAGGCGAGACGACCGGACAGCACATTCTCCATCACCGATAAACGCTCAACCAACGCATAATTCTGAAAGATCATACCAATCTGGCGACGTGCCTGGCGCAGTTTGCTCCCTCGCATGCGGGTAATATCCTGATCGTCGAGCACTACCTTTCCAGTTGTCGGTTCGACCAGTCGATTAACGCAGCGTATCAGTGTACTTTTGCCGGCACCGGATGGTCCGATCAGCGCCATCACCTGGCCGGCAGGAACCACCAGATCGACATTGTTCAAGGCCAGGTCGCCCTTATCATAACGCTTGCTTAACCCACTGATTCTGAGCATGCCTATCCTCTGTTTAATATTCTGCTGTCTATCTCTTCTAAAAAAAGAGTCCGCTGATGATCTCAGTCGCAGTTATATATGGTGTTGGTAGCTTCATCTATATCCCGGATCACCTGCCAGTGCTGCTGATAATTGATCGGCAGAAACTGCGCCATCCCGGCATCCGCAAACTCGCGCTTCAAGGCACTGCCTTCCCACTCAAAGCTGAAAAAGGCGTCACGGATTTTTGTTGCCAGTTCCGGGTGCAGATCATGCGCAAGTCCATAGGCCGTCGTCGGAAATGTGAGCGAGGTGTAGATGGAAACATATTGATCCGCACGCACCACATCGCGCGCCTGCATGCGCTGTAGCACTTCATTGGCAATTGCGGCTGCATCGTAGTCTTTATTGACGACTCCAAGAATGGAGTTATCGTGGCTGCCTGAGTAGACTGCCTGGAAATCGCGATCCGCCTGCAAACTGAACTCTACATCAAGCAGCGTTGAGGGTGCTTTGAACCCTGAATTGGAGGTCGGCGAGGTAAAGGCCAGGCGTCGGCCTCTGAGATCTGCCGGAGTTTCAATACCGCTGCCAGGAAAGGTAATAATCTCCATTTCGTAGCCGTATGAACCGTCTTCTGCTGCCATTAAGGTGAATGGTACAAACCCGGTGCAATTCACCGCCACCGGAGTTGAACCTGTATTAAAACCGGCAATATGCAAACGACCAGCACGAATTGCTTCCAGCTGCGCAGCATTAGACTGGACTGGAAAGAAACGGATTTCTTTGCCGGTTTTGGCGCTGACATAATCAATGAAACTGTCCCAGACCTGAGAGTACAGGGCCGGATCCTCAACAGGAGTATAAGCAAAGATCAAAATGTTGGGATTGCGCCAGCGTGCGGGATCAGTCGGGACATCGGCAACCAGATCGTGGTTAATATCCTGATAGCGAGGAGACAGATCGGCGTAAACCTGGCTACCCGTGATCAGGAGGGCAGCACAGAATATACAGAGTGTGCTGATCGTAAATGGACTGCAACGCATCGATAGTTCCTGTCAGGAAAACAGCTGAGCCCGCACTATAACGGAAAACTAACCGTTTGAGCAGGGCTCACTGAAGGCACCCATTCAGTCGCGGAGATACAGCCTGTTATTCCTCAGCTTCTTTAGGTGTGGCTGTGCGGCGCTTGCCTTTATCCTTGTCGACCCGGCCAACTTTAACTTTCGGCTTTACGCGCGCCGGCGCTTTACCTGGTGCTGCATCTTTGCTTGATCGGGGTTTATCACGCAGTTTTGCTGCAGGTTTTCTGGCTTTAGCGTCAGGCTCCGCAACAGTTTTATCGGCTGAGGCCGGCGTGAAGCTTTTCTCTGCCGGTTTGACAAAATCACTGGTTCTGGCGATTTTTTCCTTGTTGAACTTCTTTTCCCTGGGCTCGTCGTTATCGAGCGGAGCAACAAATTCAGCACCGGTAGAAGGACGTATGCCCTTTTCATTGGCGCGCTCGATCTTCAGAGGTTTATTACATACACGGGTTTTCTTCAGTATCTCAAACACATCCCGCGGCATGCCATCAGGCAGGTCAACGGTGGTGTAGTCATCATAGATACGGATATGGCCGATATACTTCCCTTCCATGTCCGCTTCATTGGCGATTGCACCCACAATTTCACGTGGCGTTACCCCATCGGCATGGCCGACGTGAATGCGATAGCGTTCCATCGGGACATCAGGATGTTCGCGCAAAGGCCTGGCGCGGTCATCAGCATTATCATTGCGGTAACTATTACGCGGTTCCCGCGCAGGTTCACGCGCAGGTTCACGTGTCTCACGTGAAACTTCCCGGGCAAACGGGGCAGATTCCGGCGAACTCTCACGAGGATTGCTGCGCTCTTTATAGCTGCTGCGCTCTTTGTAACTGCTGGGCTCGGTTGCTGAATCGTTTCTGGCAGGTCTGCGGCTATCTGCATCACGACTGCTTTCGCGCGCTCGTGGCTCAGACTCCTGATAACTGATGTTGGCTTTTACATCACTGATTGATGGCTCCAGCGGCCGCTCTTTTTGCAGCATATACGCCATTGCAGCAGCGACATCTTCAATGCTGCACTCATGTTCCTGGCACATTTCTGCAACCAGTTTATGGAAGAAATGCAGATTTGCCTGCTTAACAGTGGCCGTTATACCTTCTTTGAAAGCGGCGCTTCGGCGCATGATCAGCTCGCCGCGGGTCGGCAATTCCATTTGAGCGATTTTCTTACCGGTAGTTCGCTCAATTGACTGCAGCAGTCGACGCTCACGCGGCGCGACAAACAGAAACGCCTTGCCGCTGCGACCGGCACGACCGGTACGCCCGATACGATGCACATAAGCTTCATCGTCATAAGGAATATCAAAATTCATCACATGGCTGACTCTTTCCACGTCCAGACCACGTGCTGCCACATCAGTAGCCACTACAATATCCAGCTGACCATTTTTAAGCTGCTCTACGGTACGAATACGAATCGCCTGATTCATATCACCATTTAAAGGCGCTACCGAAAAACCACGGGCATTCAGTTTATCGGCAAGCTCCACTGTGCTGGTCTTAGTGCGCACAAAGATAATCATGCCGTCAAAGTCTTCCACTTCCAGAATACGGGTCAACGCATCCAGCTTGTTAGTGCCCTGCACCAGCCAGTAAAACTGCTCGATATCCGGATTATTAGTCACTGAGCTGGCAATGCGGATTTCTTCAGGGCTTTTCAGGTACTTCTCCGCCACTGCACGAATCGGCTTAGGCATGGTGGCTGAAAACAGCGCGACCTGACGGCTGCTGGGGGTTTTCTCGAGAATCATTTCGACATCGTCGATAAAGCCCATGCGCAGCATTTCATCTGCTTCATCCAGCACCAGCGTTTTTAGCTGACTCAGATCCATCGACTTACGATTAAGATGGTCAAGCAATCGGCCCGGTGTCCCTACCACAACATGGGCACCACGGCGCAGACCGGCGAGTTGTCGCTGCATATCCTGTCCGCCGTAAACCGGCAGCACATGAAAGCCGCGCATGCCGGCAGCATAGGTCTGGAAAGCTTCAGCAACCTGAATCGCCAGCTCCCGTGTCGGACAGAGGACGAGGGCCTGAGTTTTCATCTGAGAAACATCAATATGTGCCAGAATCGGCAATGCAAACGCAGCGGTTTTGCCGGTTCCTGTCTGGGCCATTCCGACCACGTCCCTGCCGGACAACAGCACTGGGATAGTGGCCTGCTGGATGGGCGAAGGTTTCTCGTAGCCCACTTTGTTGAGCGTATCAAGAATAGATTGTGGCAGATTTAGCTCAGCGAAGCTGAGTTCCGGGCGTGTACTGGACGACATGTCTGAGCCTTATAGGTTTACGTGCCAGAGTCTGGCTGGTTTATACGGAAATACATAAATGTTAAGCGCTTTTAGTTAAATCTTGCGCGTAATTTCTTTGAGCAGGTCTTCACTGATCAATCAGGGACTGCAACGCGGATCGAAAAAAGTGCGCGATTATACGTCAGGGCGCGCATCGGGTACAGGAATGCTTTTGAACTGCACCAGCGATGGCAGGTGCAGGAAATCTCTCAGCCCAATGTGGCAGATTACCTGCTCTTCAGGTAATTGACCGCCTTGTCGGGAAAATCTGTGAACACTCCGTCAACATCCGCATTAATAAAGAATAGCTCAAGCATATGCTCAAAGCTGCGGGCGTAGGCGGGGATATGTCCCTCATCAAGCCTGAATGTATAGGGATGTACCTGCAACCCATGACGATGCGCCTCGCTGACCACCTTACTAATGAGCAGATTATCCGGGCTTGACTCACTGTCGATGATTGAGCCTTTTTCAGGACCAAGCCCGTCGGCATAGCGAGCAATCTCAGCAATACCTTCAGGCGTCATCATCCACTCGTCGCTGCCCTCGATCAATTGCACCAGTTTCAACTCAATTCCTTCAGCCGGCAGCAACTCATCATGCACACGTTTAAGTTCATCAAATTCAAATGTCTGCAGATAGACCTTGTCTTCCTTCGAGGTATAGCCATATCGTTTAAGTTCAGCAATGATAGCCTTGCTGATATCTTTACCTTCCTGGCGATGGAAACCTGGCGATTTAATCTCCGGATAAATACCCACATCTTTACCCGTTGCATAATTCATCCCCTGGATCATCTCGATTTCCTGCGCCAGGGTGTGCAGTTTGAAGCTGGATTTCCCCATTGGGAAACGCCCTGGGTAATTTTGTTCCGGTTGATTATCCCGCACAGTAAAGCCTTCAGTAACATTCAGCGTCAACAATTCCTCCAGCGTAAAGTCCACCACATAATGCTTACCATCGGAGCGCGACTTGCCGGGAAACTTCTCTGCCACATCAGTCGTTCGATCAAGGCTTGTGTCATGGAGAACAATCAATTGATCATCCTTGCTCATGACGACATCCTGCTCCAGATACTGTGCACCCATCGCATATGCCATTGCTTTGGACTCCAGCGTATGCTCCGGAAGATAGCCACTGGCGCCTCGGTGTGCTACTACAATTTTTCCAGCCCACAGATCCGCAGCTTCTGCTGCTTCAGCCATATCAGTGTTAACCAGCGCCAGGCTCATGATAAGGCTCCCGATAATCGTGATTGGCAGAATTGTCATTTTCATTGCGCTAATCCTTTTTCTACTCATGTTCTTGATGTAAATCCCTGATGTCAGTTACTGCATCTTTTCCTTAGAATGAGAGAGTATTCCCCCGCCTGTCCCTTGTCCAGAGATGCGCGGTTGGCACTGTGCACAAATACTACCCTGGCTGAGTCATCGGACTTAGCGCCTGACTGACTCGAACAGGACTAAGTTTATGACTTTAGAAATAAAGGTTAATTCTGCCTTGTTACTGACCCTCTTGCTTGCAGGTTCCGGCAATCTGCTGGCAGCGCAGACTGACAGCAGCAACGCACCGGAAGCAAACACGCCATCACAAACCGTCGATCGCAACAACCCGCTGGCTGGTACTGGCATTGAACCCAATGTTGTCGGCTATACGGAACCGGATTACAAAGATCCTCTTATCCGCTTTAACCGCGCCATATTCGCGTTCAATGATGTTTCTTATCGCTATGTTTTGATCCCGACTGCGCGCGCCTACCAGAATACGCCAGCGCCCTTGAGAACCTCTATCGGTAACTTTTTTAATAACATCAAATCCCCGATTTCGATCGTTAATCACCTGCTGCAGGGTAAACCGCAGTTGGCAGGTGTGGATTTTGGACGTTTTATTATCAATTCCACGGTCGGCATTGTCGGCTTGTTCGATCCCGCTGCTAATCGCTTCGAGATGCCACGCGAGGAAACCAGCCTGAGTGATACGCTCATTCAGTACGGCACGGGTTATGGCTCCTATCTGGTGCTGCCATTCATAGGTCCTTCCAATCTGCGTGATGGCTCAGCGACATTTATTGATGGCCTGCTCAATCCGCTGCGCTACATGGACAACCCGGAATCCATAGTGGTGCGGGTATTCGACAATTTTCAGGAATTTTCTCCCGCCGCAGAAGCCTATCTGACTCTGTCTGACGAAAGCGAAGATCCCTACATTTTTATGAGAAACCTGCATTTGCAGGGCATTTTGCGGGATGCGCAGTACCGGGGAACCGATGAACAGCTTCATTAATCTGGTACTTCGCTGGCCGAAAATTGTCTTGCTGGTATTTCTGCTGATCTCTGCAGCATTGGGATCGCAGGCCGTCAATTTTTCCATCGACGCCTCGCCCGATACCCTGCTTACCAAAGATAATACTCTGTACACCCGGACCCAGCTGAACAACCAGCGTTTCTCTCCGCAGGAATTTTTGCTGGTTACCTACGAACCCCATGATCATCCTGTTATATCAGCAGAAACATTTGCCGCCCTGCGCGGGCTGAGTGATGAGTTACTGGCTCTTGAGCGGGTAGAGTCAGTCAGTTCCATTTTGACTGTGCCGATTTTTTCGCAAGGCCAGGACCTGCTTTCCGGTGATCTTGATTTAAGCCAGATGACGATTGAAACCGGTGACTTCGAGCTCAGCACCTTGCAGGAGGAATTCACCGATCATCCCATCTATGAAAATCTGCTGGTCAATGAAGACCTCAGCGCGACAGCCCTGCAGGTATTGTTTCGCAGCAACGAGGAATTAAAGCAACTGGATGCGCAGATTACCGCGTTGATGCATCGCTATCAAACAGAGGATTTCAGCGATGCCGATGCCGAGCAACTGGCTCAACTCGAAGACCAGGCGGAACCCTTGCAAAGGCAGTTGAATCAGACGCGCGAGCGAGAGATTGAGCAGATCCGCAAGATCATCGACGGTTACGATGACAACGCTGATATTCATATGGGCGGCGCTCATGTGCTCGGCTACCAGCTGATTCAGATCATCGTCAATGACCTGGTTGTGTTTGGTGGTGCGATAGCTATCGGCATCTGTCTGATGCTGCTGGTGCTGTTTCGGGCTTTGCGCTGGCTGGTGATCCCGGTGCTTTGCTGTGTGATCAGCGTACTGGTCACAATGGGGCTGTTCGCTTTATTTGATATCAAGGCGACAGTTATATCTTCTAATTTTATTGCGCTGCAACTGATCCTGACGCTGGCCATCGTCATGCACATGGTCGTGCAGTACCGCGAGCTTGCTTACGATGAAAATATCAATCATGAGGATCTCATCAGAGGCACTCTGCAGCGCAAGATCGGCCCGGCTTTCTTCGCGGGAATTACGACATCGGTTGGGTTTGGCTCATTGGTATTCAGCGGCATTCAACCGGTAATTGATTTCGGCTGGATGATGATTATCGCAATGTTCGTCTCAATCGCGGTGAGTTTGATATTTTTCCCGGCCATGTTGACCTTGTTGCCCAGGAAAAAAGAGCGCAGTGAACGAAAATTTGCCAGCGTGATTGTGGGCGGACTTGGCCATTTTGCGCTGCATCATCCAATCGTGGTCGGCGTCATCAGCCTGGCTCTTGCTGCAGGCAGTATTTCCGGACTGCTCCTGTTAAATGTTGAAAACAGTTTCATTAACTACTTCAAAAGCTCGACCGTCGTCCATCAGGAGCTTGCTTACATTGACCAGGAGTTTGGCGGCTCTACGCCCCTGGATCTGATTTATACGCCACCAGAAAAATTGGATGATCCGGACATTCTGCTGTCTGCGGAAACAGTGCAGTTGATGCAACTGATTCAGCACCGTATGCAGCAATATGAGGCGACCGGACGTATTCTTTCCGCCGTTAATATTACTGATCTGGCCCGACAGCTAAATAATGATGCGCCGCTTACTGAGTACGAATTGACTGCCGCTTACTGGCTGATGGATGAATCTTTTCGTGATGAATTGCTGGGCTCATTTTACGATCAGGAATCCGGGGCACTGCGCATGAATATCTGGATTCAGGATCTAACGGAAGGCCTGAATCGAAAGGAGTTACTTGCGGATATACGGGCAGACCTGCAGGAAATCGGCTTGTCCGAATCCGAATATGAATTGACTAATTTATTTATTCTTTATCAGGACATTATGCAAAAGCTGTTCACATCGCAGATGTTGACACTTGGTCTGGTTTATATCGTGCTCGCATTAACATTTTTGCTGATATTCCGCTCGCTGCGCATAGCGATTGCGGCGGTGATTCCAAATATTCTCTCTACTCTGGCAATCCTGGGAGTGATGGGCTGGCTCAGCATTCCGCTTGATCTGATGACTATTACCATCGCCGCCATTGCGATGGGAATTGCGGTGGACGATACCATACACTTCATTCATCGCTATCTGGCTGAACGTGAAAATCACAATTATGAGGAGGCCACTGAGCGCACTCTTGCCAGTGTCGGCATCGCAATTCTTTATACTTCCTTATTAATTGTGACTGGCTTTTCCATGTTGGGATTTTCCGATTTTATTCCCAGTGTTCTGTTCGGCCTGCTGACGGCACTTTCCATGCTGATGGCTTTGCTGACAGGCCTGTGTTTATTGCCGGTGCTGTTACGGGTACTGACAGAAAAGCGCGGACACATTTCGTCATAATTGCCCCTGATTCCGCCACCTTATTATCCTCTGAATGCCTCATCGGAACGTTCTAAACATCAACACCCCAGGATTGATCAGCTGATTTATCCGTGAACCTGCAGTAACTCCGGAGAGCGCCATGAAATTATTTCGCAGAACATCCAATCCTCTTTTTGTCGAAGACCAGCATTACGACTGGGGCAAGAAATCCAATCCTGTCGGGAAGCTCCTTTGGACCTTATTACTGGTCGCAGGTGTCATTGGTTTTATCATGCTTGTGATTCCGTAAGCGTTCAGGCGAATGTGAAATTTTCTTTTTGCGGAAATACGCCATAGAGCCCACCGGTATGAATGAAGACGACATCCTTCGCTCCCTGCAATTGCCCGCTGCGCATTTCCTGTAACATGCCATGAAAGGCTTTGCCGGTGTAAACCGGATCAAGAAAAATTCCTTCAGTGCGTGCAAGCAGGCTGATCGTGTCGAAAACTTCAGTACCTGCTTTGCCGTAGCCTGGCCCAACGTAGCCATCCAGTGTTGTAACAGGCAGCGATGCGGCAGAAAAGTTGCCCGGTAATAATTCTTTATAGCGATGCTGGAATTTGTCTGAATCCTCTCGCACTTTATTGTAAAAATATTCCTCGTCATCGCACACGGCAAACGCAATAATTTTTGTGTCGAGACCATAGAGTTCGTTGCCAATTATCAAGCCGCTCTGAGTGCCACCTGAACCTGAAGCCGTTACAATGAAGTCGGGAGTGAATCCGTGGTGAACAAAATCCTGTTGCAGCTCTGCACAGGCCGCCACATAACCCCATAGACCGATCTCATCGCTGGCACCAATCGGGATGAAAAATGCGCGCCTGTTCTCACGGGCATAACGCTGCTGCAGTTCTGCTGCAATCTCGGGATGATGATGGTAATCACGCTCGGGAACAAAATCGATTGTTGCACCTGCCAGGTAATCCATAAGCAGATTGCCGTCAGGAACAGCGGGGCGTTCGCCGCGCAGTATCAGGTGTACTTTTAAACCGAGTCTGGCGCCAAGCACGGCGGTTGCGCGGCAGTGATTAGACTGCACGCCGCCGCAGCTGATAATGGTGTCGCAACCTTCGGCCAGCGCTTGCGCCAGTGAAAATTCGAGCTTGCGTACTTTATTTCCTGATACTTCCGTTCCGGTCAGTTCATCGTGTTTGAGCCAGATGTTGGCGCCCGCGTTCTGTTCGCTGAAGCGTTGCAGGAGCGTCATTGGGGTGGGCAGGCGGGCGAGGTCTAATCTGGGCGGGAAGGTGATCATGGGGGGCTTATTCCTTGCTTTGATGATGGTGGAGTATAGCTCAGATACGGCTCAGTGCGGACTGATTACAGGCGAGGAGTCCCCAGGCACTGCCGGGACACGCCGTAAATCCATCCATGGAGGCTCGCTTCAGCCATCCATGGCTCAGTGCTGGCTCAGTGCGGCTCAGTGCGGACTGATTACAGGCGAGGAGTCCCCAGGCACTGCCGGGACACGCCGTAAATCCATCCATGGAGGCTCGCTTCAGCCATCCATGGCTTCAGACGGTCCCGACAGTGCCTGGGGACTCCTCGCTTCGGGATCGGTGCGGGATTCCGCGCTGGAGGATTTGCGTGTTGCTGGGGAAGATGGTGAAGGGTGAAGGAATTGTATCGTGCTGAATTTTGGGCGAAAAAAAGCTGGTGGCATTGGTTGCGCACCAGCGATTTTTGAGGGCGGGGGTGGTTAGTTGGTGTGGAGTTCTGGTCGGAATTTTTCGCTGTAGAGGAAAAAATCGGTCAGCACGGCGCGCAGGTGGATTGAGGCGTTCAGGTTGTCGATCAGCTCTGAGCTCATTCGGCTTTGCGCGAGCACAAACTTCAGTGCGGCGTTGGCTTTGGTGAGATCACTGACGATAACCTGCTCAAGTTCATCAGAGCTGTTCGCAAATCCATCTTTGATTCGAATCATGGCTGCCAGCATATTTTCTACGGTTGGCCGCGCGTGAGGAGGCGCTGACTGCGCCTCATCATGCGGTGGTCTTCCCTGTGCGGCGTAGGCTAAAAGGAACTCGTAACCTGATTCAACTACATCAATATCATCTTCTAAATTATTACTGCTCATTCTACCTTCCAGCGACTTGTATCGTGATTCTCTTTCATTTCATCTTCTGAGATCCAGCCCTTCACCATTGAACGGGTGTAGAAACGCTTTTCAGGACGCAGAGCAAAGTAAATATGAATAGCCGTGAATGCGATTAAAGACAGTGTTGCCAGGCCATGCAGCAGGAACATTAAACCGAGCCAGGCCTCATCGTCGACGCTGGGTCGGTCCCAGAAAGGGGTGTTGATGTTCAGCATCAGAATCACGCCGGTTGCAATCACGCCAATTACCAGCACAGTCATCGCCCAATGCATGCCTTTTTGTTCAAAGGAATATTTGCCAGGTTTTTTACTTTCATCAAAGGGTTCAGTGAAGTCTCTCGGCCCCAGCAACATTGACTTGAAGTCCTGCCAGAACAGGGCGCGAATAGTATGGAATACCACCACCACGGTGAGAATTATTCCGGCTATCCAGTGAATTTCCAGCCAGGCGAAACGCAGGCCCACGATAGGCGCGGCACCGGTAACAATCAGTACCAGCACGCTGGCAGCCATGATCCAGTGAAACGCACGGTCCATCAAGTCGTGGCGATGAATGCGCTTGCCTTCCGCAGAGGGTCGGGCTCTCCTCTTAGCAAGCGCGGCCATCACAATGGCATGACCGGCCAGCAGTATCAGTATTGCAACAACCACGACCCATAGTAAGTCCCAGGAAACACCGAGAATTACTTCTTCACCCCAAACGTCGTACTTATGACGGATTATTTCCACGCTAGTCCCCTCATGCTTTACCGAACTATCCGGCTGTAATTATTTTTTATAATTTATGATGTTTACAATCAACGCGGCTGCCATCAAAGACCCGCTTAACTGCGGCAGCGTTCTTATCAGGCCACCTGACCACGCACTGCCCGCTTCACAAGATTCGCTATCAAAGGTACCTTAAAGTGGTTGTAGTTCAAAGGCTCGGCTCCACGGGACGCCAGTGCGGCTACCATCTCACCAGTCTCTTCAGTGCGCGCTTTGCCGCGCAGC
>JBDNGQ010000164.1:0-10528 GCA_041689205.1 Pseudohongiellaceae bacterium
GGTGCGTCCGCCTTTCGCCGAAATGGCGTCAGGCGGAACAAATTACCAAGCAAAGAGCATAAAATCGTCTAATAATTCCAGAATTTGGAAATTTTTCCGCATATTTTATAAAGATTCAGGATTGTTCAGAGGTTCCCTAGATGCACCAGTCAGTGAATTCTGGGTAATTGATGAACCTTGGTTAAAACTCAGATTGTTTATTACATCACCAAGATTAGGTGTTCCTTCTACTGCAAGAACTTCAGCAGTAATCTGGGTAATAGGTGATGCAGCACGGAATCCTTCTGTACGGCGAATAAATGATCCTGTTACAACGACTTCTTCTATTTCCGGCGACTGTGCCAGAACACTCCCTCCCAAAGGCAATAAAGACAGAGAAATTGCTACACACAACAATTGCCTCTTTTATGGGTTATCTTGATTGAGTTTCATACGTCGACCTCTGATATTATTTTGATTGTAGGCAGTAAATCTGCAGCAGCATAAACCTGCCAGATCGGAAGCTGCCGACTGATGTAGATATTAAATAAGACTGGAGCGACCTATTGCAGAAATGATACCTGACTAGCAACTGCTTTCGAATTTAACGCACCTGGCTGACAACTTCCGGACAGCACGAAAGATAACGTGTCGTCGGACGCGGACTATATCATCCGAAAAGTACAAGTAAAGGAGTTTTTAATTCAGAGCCTGGTGATCAGCTCTTCAAGATCCTTGATAACTTCCGCAAGGAGTTTGTGATTAAGCGAGGATTTAGGAGTTTCTTCAGCAGATCCGTTCATGCGCTGCCGGGCACCGCCGATGGTAAAGCCTTGATCATATAAAAGTTCTTTAATCTGACGGATCAGGATGACATCCTGTCGTTGATAATAGCGTCGGTTGCCACGTCTTTTGACTGGCTTAAGCTGTGGAAATTCCTGCTCCCAATAACGCAGCACATGTGGTTTCACAGCACACAGCTCACCAACCTCACCAATCGTGAAATAGCGCTTAGCAGGAATCTGTGGAAGTTCGTCGTTATTGCTTGGTTCCAGCATAATTTTCTACCCGTGCCTTGAGCTTTTGACCAGGCCTGAACGTTACCACCCGACGTGCTTTTATCGGAATCTCTTCGCCGGTTTTGGGGTTTCTACCGGGACGTTGTTTTTTATCACGCAGATCGAAGTTACCAAAACCCGAAATTTTTACCTGTTCATTGGTCTCGAGTGACACGCGAATTTCTTCAAAAAACTGCTCGACCAGCTCCTTGGCTTCTCTTTTGTTGACGCCAAGCTCTTCAAACAAACGTTCGGCCATTTCCGCTTTTGTTAACGCCCCATCAGCCATGTCTAATTCCTTAACTTTGCATTAAATGTGTCTTCTAGCTCTTTGACACAACTGTTAATTATTGTGTTTATGTCATCGTCGCCTAGAGTGCGTGAAGGATGCTGTAAGGTCAAGCCTAAAGCAATGCTTTTTTTATTCTTCTCAATTGCATCGCCTTGATAAACATCAAATATTCTCAGATCTTTTAATAGCTCCCCGGCATTTTTCCGGATTACGTGAATAACTTGATCAGCGCAGATTGATTTATCAACTATCAGAGCAAGGTCACGATTCACTTCAGGATACCGTGATAGTTCGGCAGCCGTGGGCAAAACTGCCTGTTGGACTTTTTCCAGTTGTAATTCAAAAAGATACACGTTGTTATTGATGCCTAGCTCACGCTCTAAGCCAGGATGCAGTGCGCCAAATACACCAATCTCCTCACCATTCAAATGTACCTTTGCACACTGTCCGTCGTGCAGAGCAGAATTATAGGCGGGAAAAAATTCCACATTATTTGTATTAGCTCCCAACCCCAGTAGAGATTCAATATCTCCTTTTAAATCAAAGAAATCCACCGATTTCTTATCGTTACACCAGAGCTCTGGCGCCCGGCTTCCGGATAACAGACCGGCGATATATGAAGGTTGTGATATCTGGATACCGTGCCTCAAAAATACTTGGCCTGTTTCAAATATCCGAATCCTGTCCTGCTGACGGTTGGCATTGTGCATGTAAGTGCTCAGCAGACCAGCCCATAGCGTGGTTCGCATGACTGACATGTCGCTAGATATCGGATTCTGAACCGACACAGGACTTGGCGTGGGTTTTACCTTGTGCAGCAAACCTGGCTCTACGAAACTGTAGGTAATGACTTCCTGGTAACCCAGTGATACCAAACGTTCCTTAATCCTGTTCAAATCAATGATGACTTCGGGCTGCGGTTGGAGAGCCAATCGTGCCGAGCTGCGGGTTTTTGGAAGCCGGTTGTAACCATAGACCCGAGCCACTTCTTCGATGAGATCAGCCTCAATGCTTATATCAAACCGAAAAGAAGGAACCGCAACGCATAAACTGTTTAGGGACTGCTGCCGCACCTCCAATCCTAGGCGAGTGAGGATGTCTATAATTTCCGGTTCGGGAATTGTCAGCCCGAGTATCCTGCTTACATTACTGTAATCAAGCTGAACATTAAGCGTTTTTGGCAGATTACCAATACATTCATTCACCGGACCGGGGGTTCCACCTGAAACCGCCGTCAGCAAAGCAGTAGCTCGTTCCATCGCTTTATGCTGAATTTGAAAATCAACACCACGCTCATAGCGGTGCGAAGAGTCTGTATGCAAGCCGTATCTGCGCGCTCGTCCGGCAACAGCTAATGGTGCAAAAAATGCACATTCAAGAAATACATCTTTGGTTTGCGCAGAGACTGACGATGCTTCCCCGCCCATCACCCCGGCGATAGCCAATGCTTTTGTGGCATCCGCAATAACCATAGTGTCGCTGTTTAGTTCAATTTCTTTGCCATCGAGCAAAGTCAGCTTCTCACCATTATCAGCCATTCGTACATGGATACCGGTATCAAGCCTGTCAAGGTCAAAGGCGTGCATGGGCTGCCCAAGTTCCAGCAGCACATAATTAGTTACATCAACAATGGCATCAATGCTTCGCAGACCACAACGCCGGAGTCGCTCCTGCATCCAAAGTGGCGATTTTGCGGATGCATTAACACCGCTGATTACTCGTCCCAGGTAACGGGCGCAGGAATCAGGCACATGAATAGTAATTGGGAAAGTAATATCGCTTGCAGCAGGAACTGATGGCATCTCCGGTTCAACGACAGAGCTACGGTTGAGTGCTGCAATTTCGCGAGCTAAACCAATAACACCGAGACAATCACCTCGGTTTGGAGTTAAATCCAACGCAATGCTGACATCATCCAGCTGAAGATAACTGCGTACGTCCACACCGATTTCGGCATCATCTGGTAACTCCAGCAGTCCTTCAGAACTGTCGGCCAGCCCCAGTTCGGCAGCCGAACAAAGCATTCCGTTAGATTCCATACCGCGCAGGCGTGCTTTCTTTATCTGCAATGGTTTGTCTGTCTGTTCTCCGGGCAGCAGGGCATTCACCTGCGCGAAGGGCACTTTTAGCCTTGGACGTACATTACTTGCACCACAAATGACCTGTACGACATTCGTTCCGTCGCTGACCTGACAGACCCGTAAATTATCAGCATCGGGGTGCTGCTCCACAGCAATGACCTCGGCCACTACCACACCGGAAAAAACTCCAGCCACAGCTTCGGTGTTATCGACTTCGAGACCTGCCATGGTCAATTGCTCAACCAGAACCTCACGATCAACAGGAATCGACACCCATTCCCGCATCCATAGTTCACTGAAAATCATCTTCTGACACTCTCTGATATAGGATTGCTTAGCTGTACTCTTTCCACAGTTGATTGATATAGCAATTGATTGACGTGAATTATGTTGCTGACAGCTAATTAAACTGTCTCAGGAAACGCAGATCATTCTCGAAGAATAAGCGCAGATCGTTCACTCCATATCGCAGCATGGCAAGTCGTTCAACCCCCATACCGAAGGCGAAACCATTAAATTTGCTTGAGTCGATATTCGACATCTCCAGAACTCGAGGGTGAACCATGCCGCATCCCATTACCTCTAGCCAGCCAGTATGACTGCATACCCGGCAGCCTTTTCCATGACAAATAACGCAGGCCATATCGACTTCAGCCGAAGGTTCGGTAAAAGGAAAATATGAGGGTCGGAAACGAACCGCGAGATCTTTTTCGAAAAATACCTGCAGAAACTCTTCCACAGTTCCTTTGAGATCTGCAAAACTGACATTGTCGTCAATCAGCAAACCCTCGACCTGATGAAACATCGGTGTATGAGTTATATCAGAATCGCAACGATAAACTCGGCCAGGACAAATCATCCGAAACGGCGGCCCGCCCTGCTCCATGATACGAACCTGAACAGGAGAGGTATGTGTTCGCAGAACTGTGCCGGGGTCTATATAGAATGTATCATGCATCGCTCTTGCCGGATGGTGATCCGGAATATTCAAAGCGCTGAAGTTATGATAGTCATCTTCTATTTCAGGACCAACTGCAACGGAATAGCCAACGCCCCTGAAGATAGCCTGTATTCGATTAATCGTTTTAGTAACTGGATGCAGGCCGCCTTCACTTTGCCGCCGTCCGGGCAGTGACACATCAACGGTCTCTGCCGCCAGTCGAGCATTCAACGCTGCTTCAACAAGATTCTTGCGGCGTTGCTCAATGGCATTCTGTACTTGCCATTTTGCCTGATTGATCAGTTCCCCCGCCTTCGGACGCTCCTCGGCAGACAGTTTACCAAGACTTTTTAACAGTTCAGTAAGACTGCCTTTCTTGCCAAGAAAATCGACGCGTAGCTGTTCCAGCGCTCGCTCATCGCCAGCGCTGGAAATTGACTGCAAAGCAGCACTAACCAGGGAATCGGTGTCCATCTATTCAATCTGCCTTGAAGTGGACTTATACGCCCAGACCAGCTTTGGCCTGGGTGACAAGCGCTGCAAAAGCCGGCTTGTCGTGTACAGCGAGATCAGCCATTACGCGTCTATCGACAACGATATTAGCTTTCTTTAAGCCAGCTATGAATTGACTGTAAGTCATGCCATTAGCACGTGATTGCGCGTTGATACGGGCAATCCACAAGGCGCGGAAAACACGCTTTTTAGCGCGACGATCGCGATATGCGTATTGACCCGCTTTGGTTACCGCCTGCACAGCGACGCGATAAACGCGACTGCGTGCGCCGTAGTAACCTTTAGCCAGTTTCAGTACTTTTTTATGTCTGCGGCGTGCGGTGACGCCTCTTTTAACTCGAGCCACGATAAATTCCTCTTAATAAATTCAGATTTGCAAAATAGCTGCTTAGTTTTTTCGCAGCATACGATCAATCAACGGCTTATCAGAGGCATCTACCACTGATGTTCCCCGTAACTGACGCTTACGCTTAGTCGTCATTTTGGTGAGGATGTGACTCTTGTTGGCGCTTTTCCGCTTCCAGCCTGCTCCGGTTGCCTTAAACCGTTTAGCTGCCCCGCGATGGGTCTTTGCTTTACTAGCCATTTCATACTCCGCATTGATCATCTCCCGGAATTTAGTTAAGGGAGTGATACAGTTTTAGTTAATAAAAACCTTAAGCAATAAAAAAACCCAGTGCTGATGCTGCAATCATTTCAGGCGGCAGCCATGAGACAGCAATGGATTGGTGCTCAGGGTTTCTTCTTTTTAGCGGGCGCCAGAACCATAACGATCTGACGTCCCTCCATCTTGGGGTCCTGCTCGACAGCACCGTATTCAGCAAGATCCAGCTTTATACGTTGCACAAGCTCCATTCCAAGATGTTGATGGGCAAGCTCACGGCCACGGAATCGTAATGATACCTTAGCCTTATCCCCATCGTTCAGGAAACGTATCAGGTTGCGTAGTTTGACCTGATAATCTCCTTCCTCCGTCCCTGGTCGAAACTTGATTTCTTTCACAGAGGTTTTTCTCTGTTTTTTCTTACTGGCAGCTTTTTGCTTTTTGATCTCAAAAATATGCTTGCCATAATCCATGAGTTTGCACACGGGAGGCTGAGCCTCAGGTGCAATCATCACCAGATCCAGTTTGGCTTCAGTCGCAGCAGCCCTGGCTTCATCTATAGATACAATACCGGCTTGCTCACCGTCCTCCAAAACAAGACGAACTTCAGTGGCATCGATATGCTCATTAATAACGGGCTTCTTCGAACTACTCCTCATAGGCGCTAGTGTGTACTCTCCAGATTATTAAATTAATGACTGTCCTGAGAGCGCCCAAAACGCGCTACATCATTGGTCAGCAGTATATTGAATTGTTCTACTGTCATCGTTCCCAAGTCTTCGCCTGCACGCGATCGGACTGAAACTGTTCCGTTTTCAACCTCTTTATCACCAGCCACTAAAAGATAGGGAACTTTCTGCAGTGTGTGCTCGCGGATTTTAAAGCCGATCTTCTCATTTCTCAAGTCCGCACTGATCCTAAAACCCAAATTTGCCAGTGTTTTTTTGATTTCTTCACAATATCCGGCTTGTTTGTCGGTAATATTTAGAACTATCGCCTGCTCAGGTGCCAGCCATGCCGGTAATGCACCTGCGTAATGCTCAATCAAAACACCAATGAAGCGCTCAAATGAACCAAGAATCGCGCGATGCAGCATCACTGGCGTCTGTCTGCTGCCATCTTCAGCAACATACTGTGCACCAAGACGTTCAGGCATGGAAAAATCAACCTGAATAGTTCCGCACTGTTGTACGCGACCCATACAATCTTTCAATGAAAATTCAATCTTAGGGCCATAAAACGCGCCTTCACCAGGAAGCAATTCCCAAGGCAGACCACTGTTTTGCAATGCCTGTTTCAGCGCTGCCTCAGATTTATCCCAAAGCTCATCGTTTCCGACCCTCTTCTCGGGTCGAGTTGAAAGACGAAGAATAATCTCATCAAAACCAAAATCACGGTACACTTCAAACAGCAGTCGCATGAATACTGCAACCTCCTGCTGGATATCTGCTTCTGTACAGAAAATATGTGCGTCATCCTGGGTGAAACTGCGCACCCGCATCAGGCCATGCATACTGCCTGATGGCTCAAAACGATGGCATGAGCCAAACTCAGCAAGGCGTAAAGGCAAATCCCGATAGCTTTTTAAGCCTTGGTTGAACACCTGCACATGACAGGGACAGTTCATCGGTTTAATCGCATATAGTCGGCTCTCAGATTCAACGCTGAACATCTGTTCAGAGAATTTGTCTGCGTGACCGGACCGTTCCCACAGACTATAGTCGACCAGTTGCGGGGTGCGTATTTCAAGATATCCGTTAGCGCGCTGCAGATTCTGCATGTACTGTTGAATCACCTGGTAGATAGTCCAGCCCCGTGGGTGCCAGAACACCATTCCAGGCGCTTCTTCCTGGAAGTGGAACAAGGAGAGTCTTTTACCAATCTTGCGGTGGTCACGTTTTTCGGCTTCTTCCAGACGCTGTAGATATTGCGCCAGAGCTTTTTTATCACCCCAGGCGGTACCGTAAATGCGTTGCAACATTTCTTTGCTGGAGTCGCCGCGCCAGTATGCCCCTGCCACTGAAGTCAGCTTAAATGCTTTAAATTTTCCGGTAGACGGAACGTGCGGCCCTCTGCAAAGATCAATGAATTCTCCTTGACGATAAAATGAAAGGGCTTCGTCACCGGGGATACTCTTAATGATTTCAACCTTGTACTTCTCACCCATTTTCTCAAACATGGCGATAGCATCGTCCCTGCTCATCTCAGACCTATAGACGGGGAGATCTTCTGCAACGATTTCTTGCATTTTGTCTTCGATTTTTTGTAGGTCTTCGGGTGTAAAGGGCCTTTGATAGGCGAAGTCATAGAAGAAACCATCCTCTATTATCGGACCAATAGTCACTTGAACGTCTGGAAACAGTCTCTGAACTGCCTGTGCCATCAGATGCGCGCAGGAATGACGAATAACCTCCAGACCATCATTATCGCGGTCAGTCACAATAGCTACTTCAGCATCACTCGAAATCAGAAAAGAGGTATCTACCAGGGTGCCATTTACCCGCCCTGCAAGAGCGGCTTTAGCAAGACCTGCGCCAATAGACGAAGCGATCTGACCCACTGTTACTGGAGAATCGAATGTACGGTTACTTCCATCTGGAAGTGTGATCTGAGGCATAACATTTCCGTCAATGAAAATTCAGCCCCGAATTCAGGGCAACTGCAGATTTACTGTGTTTGGTAGGCACGACCAGATTCGAACTGGTGACCTCTACCATGTCAAGGTAGCGCTCTAACCAACTGAGCTACGCGCCTAAAAGTGTGTCTGTCTAAAAAGACACGAGATTATAGGGGGATGCAGGAAAAACTACAACACGAACTTGGTCCATCTCAACTGCGTAATAACTGCTCTTTACATACAGCAATCTGATCACGAGTACTGGCAGCCTCCTCGAAGGCGAGGTTCTTCGCTTGTTCATACATAAGATTCTGCAGTCGCGAAATTTCTTTACCGAGAGCTTTGGGATCCATAGCTCCGGCCAGGGCATTATAGGCTCCGCGCTTTTCAGCAACCGCCCGGCCGCGACGACTGGCACCTCTGTCAGAAGACGGCACATACGCACCTTCCATAACATCATTAACTGACTTCTTAACACCAATGGGCACTATATTGTGCTGTCTGTTAAATTCGAGCTGTACGGTGCGGCGTTTTTCTGATTCACCAATTGCTCGCTCCATTGAACCCGTTATCCTATCAGCATATAAAATAGCTCTGCCGTTAAGGTTTCTGGCCGCACGCCCGATAGTCTGGATCAATGATCGTTCAGATCGTAAGAATCCTTCTTTATCAGCGTCCAGAATCGTGACCAGGGAAACCTCAGGAATATCCAGACCTTCACGCAATAAATTAATGCCTACCAGCACATCAAAATTACCCAGACGCAGATCACGAATAATTTCAGATCGTTCGACCGTATCAATATCCGAGTGCAAATAACGCACTCGAACGTCGTGGTCGCTAAGGTAATCAGTAAGGTCCTCTGCCATTCGTTTGGTCAGCACTGTCACCAACACTCGCTCCTGGCGAGCCGCTACTATCCTGATCTCGGATAATAAATCATCCACCTGCGACGTTGCTGGGCGTATTTCCAGCACTGGGTCTACCAGACCGGTTGGACGCACCAGTTGCTGAACCAGTTGACCCGCATGCGCCTCCTCATAGGCGCCAGGTGTAGCTGAAACGAAAATTACCTGACGCGCCATCTTCTGCCATTCTTCAAAACGTAAAGGACGATTGTCAAGTGCAGATGGCAATCTGAAGCCATACTGGACCAACGTCTCCTTCCTGGAGCGATCACCTTTATACATGGCACCAAGTTGTGGAATCGATACATGCGATTCATCAGCAATGATAATTGCGTCTGCTGGCAGGTAATCATACAGAGTCGGCGGAGCTTCTCCGGCTTTGCGACCGGACAAAAATCTGGAATAGTTCTCGATACCAGTGCAATAACCCAGCTCCATGATCATCTCGATATCGAACCGGGTTCTCTGAGCCAAGCGCTGCGCCTCGACCAACTGATTAGTACTTTCCAGATGGAACAGACGATCATTCAGTTCCAGCTTAATCTGCTCTACAGCATCAAGCATAGTCTCGCGCGGCGTTACATAATGCGACTTTGGAAATACGGTCAGGCGCGGTACCCGCCTGACTATCTCACCTGTCAACGGGTCAAAGTAAGAAAGATTTTCAACTTCGTCATCAAACAGCTCAATACGAATGGCATATTTTTCAGATTCAGCTGGATAAACATCAATGACATCACCCCGCACCCGATAAGTAGCCCGATGCAACTCAATATCATTGCGCGTGTACTGCATATCCGCCAAGCGTCGCAGGATGAAGCGCTGATCGGTTTTATCGCCTCTATCCAGATGCAGCATCATCTTCATATACGAATTTGGATCACCGAGACCGTAGATTGCAGAGACCGTTGCTACTACTATGACATCCTGACGCTCCAGCAAAGCTTTAGTGGCGGAAAGGCGCATTTGCTCGATGTGTTCATTAACTGAAGAATCCTTCTCGATGTATAAATCCGATGAGGGAACATAAGCCTCAGGCTGATAATAATCATAATAAGATACAAAATACTCCACAGCGTTATCCGGGAAAAATTCCGAAAATTCTCCATAAAGTTGTGCGGCCAGGGTCTTGTTGGGTGCCATTACCAATGCGGGACGCTGAGTTCTTTCGATAACATTGGCAATTGTAAAGGTCTTACCCGAACCGGTGACACCAAGAAGCGTCTGCGCTGCAAGCCCGTCCTGCAAACCTTCAACTAACTTCTCTATTGCCTGGGGCTGATCGCCTGCAGGCTTGAAGTTAGAGTGAATTTTGAAACGTGAATCCAGCTTGAAAGATGTGCTCATACAGCTACCGCAAAGTGTGTGCAAATAATGACGGTGAAAAGTATACACTGCAATCAGATCAGGGGTTGACCCAATCTGTAAATCTCATTAGTATACGCAGCCTGTTAACTCAGAGATGTATTAACAGACGGATGCCCAATAGCTCAATGGTAGAGTAGGTGACTGTTAATCACTTGGTTCCTGGTTCGA
>JBDNGQ010000165.1:0-9687 GCA_041689205.1 Pseudohongiellaceae bacterium
ACCCGTTCGGGACAAGGCCCGGCTGGATGCTGCAATCAGTGAATTGATTGAACATGACCGGCTTATATCGTTGAAGGAAGGGAGGAAAGTTGACCTTACTGTGAACCCGGCACTGTTGATTGCTACGGCTACACTCGCTACTTTTGCTACAGTTAAGGAGCTAAACACTGTAGCAAAAGTAGCAACTGTAGCTGTAGCAAACCTGTTGCTTGCCGAAGAGGAAGCGGCACTCAGGGAATGGCTATCAGGCATGGGTGAAACCAATCCGGAGAAGATTGAGGATGCAATTGCCAAGTGTCGTAGTGATCCTAAAGCGCGGATGAGTTGTCTGGAGCAAGCACGGAAGATACCGCCAGAACCAGAACTAGATTACACGGCTACCTGTGGAGCCTGAAGCCCCTGCTGGGCTTTGGGGCACCGGCCGCCTGTAGTATGCGGGGGGGGCTGGGCGGGTCACTCCCTAGCAAGAGTGGGCCATCACTACCCTGCCAGACAAACCGGCAGGAACGGACGCGGCGAGCTGGCTGCGGGTTCAGTGCCTCACGCAATCCATTCAAGGAGCACATCATGATTGAGAAAAAAACGACTACCAAAAAGATCGCAGGCAAGGCAACGCCGAAGGCACCGACCAAGACGGTCGTACCAGTGGCAGAGAAAACCCGGAAGCTGCTACCGCATGAACTTTTAACATCGCCCAATTTGCAGAATGCTATCGGCGTTCATTCATGGGGAAAGTTCGCGGGTGATGCCGACCTGGGGCAACTGGTCGAGGATTTACACGATGAGGTCAAGAAGGTCGTTCAGGATGGCGACATGAAACCGGCTGAGGCCATGCTGTACGGGCAGGCCTTGACGTTACAAACCATCTTCACCAACCTGGCGCGGCGGGCATCTACCGATCAAGGTCTAAAGCAGTTTCAGGTCGATATGACACTGGCACTCAAGGCGCAGGCGCAGTGCAGATTAACCATAGAGGCGCTGGCGCTGGTCAAGAACCCTATGCCCTACATCCGGCAGGCCAACATCGCCAATGGGCCACAACAGGTCAACAACGGCAATGCAAGTGCATCAGGGCAAACCGGCACAAGTACGCCATCAGGTACGCACGCGGGCAATTTTCAAAGTGAGCAAAGCAAACTATTGGAGGTCGATCATGGTCAACGGCTGGACACCAGAGCGGCGCAAGCGGCAAGCAGAGTTAATCAGGCAGTGGGCACCGTGGGCTAAATCCACCGGGCCTAAATCACAAGCAGGTAAGCAGCGGGTTGCACGCAACTCGTGGCGCGGCGGCCACCGGCCGCAACTGCGCGAGCTGTCTAAGATGGTGAATGCTGAAATCCGGCAGGCGAGAGAGCTGGTATCGACCTGCACCGCCTGAAAATGGGGCAAATGCCCCTCTTGCCTATTGTCCCGGCCAGCCACGCCTTGTCACACCGGGGATGGTGGCTATCTGCAACCCACAAAGGTAGGTTATGGAAGCCGAAATCGAAGCCCTTGAAGCGGCTGGGAAGCAAGTCGTCGTGGCGGTTAGGGTTACTGCCCGCCTTGGTGAGTGATGGCCACTGAAAGCGCAAGCATTTTGGTTGCATGTTGCTAACCATAACTGGCAAAGTGGACTGACCAGTTCCATAGGAGCTGCCCATGAAAAAGATTGCGTTCATAATACCAGTTCTGTTTTGCCAATTCGCAATTGCCCACGCTGGCGGCGCTGAAGTAACCCCTCTACGCCGACAGAATGCCAAATAAAACAGCCAAGGTAATAAAAACAAGGAACCCTGGAATGACCCCGCTGCAAAACTTGCTCTTTACTTTCCGCAATGCCGCCGTCACCGAGCGTGAGAAAGGCACCTATTTTGAAGAGCTGTGCGTGCAGTACCTACGAAATGAGGCCACCTACCGTGATCTCTACAGCGATGTATGGACGTATGCGGAGTGGGCAGCACTCCAAGGGCTGGATAAAAAAGACACTGGCATAGACCTGGTGGCCAAAACGCAAGGCACCGCCGAATTCCACGCCATGCAGTGCAAGTTCTATGCTGAGAATTACAAAGTTCAGAAAGCTGACATCGACAGTTTCTTCACAGCCTCTGGCAAAAAAACTTTTGCTCATCGAATCATCATTTCCACCAGCAACAACTGGACTGACAATGCAGAAGCTGCTTTATCGAACCAGCACCCGCCCGTTACCAAAATTGATTTGAACGATCTGGAAAACAGCCAGATTGACTGGGCAAAGTACCAATCGAAAAAAGCGCCGGTGCTGAAAAAGAAAAAAGAGCTGCGGGAACACCAGAAAACCGCATTGGCTAAGGTACAAGCAGGATTACAGGATGCAGCCCGTGGCAAGCTGATCATGGCGTGCGGCACGGGTAAAACCTTCACCAGTTTGAAAATAGCGGAAACACTGGCTGGCAAAGGCAAGCGCGTGCTGTTTCTGGTGCCGAGTTTATCGCTGTTGTCACAAAGCCTTACCGAGTGGACGCAAGAAAGCGAAACCCCGCTGCACAGCTTTGCCGTATGTTCCGACAGCGATGTGGGCAAGAAACGCAAAACCGATGATGATGTGGTGCAAACCTTTGAGCATGAGTTGCGCTACCCGGCCACCACTCAGCCAAAACGGTTGGCAGAAGAAATGGCCAAGCGGCACGATGCCGACCACATGAGCGTGGTGTTCTCCACGTACCATTCCATTGATGTGATTAGCCAAGCGCAACACGAAAACAATCTGGCTGATTTCGATCTGATTGTTTGCGATGAAGCGCACCGCACCACAGGGGCAACCTTTGGCGATGATGATGAAAGCAATTTCGTCAAAGTTCACGATGCGGATTTTATTAAAAGCACAAAACGTATTTACATGACAGCCACACCGCGCATTTACGGAGAGAATGCTAAGGCCAAAGCCGACAAGGATGACGTGGCGCTGTGTTCAATGGATGATGAAGCGCTGTATGGAAAAGAACTGCACGTCATCACCTTTTCCGAAGCCGTAAAGCGTGGCCTGTTGGTGGATTACAAGGTGATTGTGCTGGCGGTTTCAGAAACGCACGTTAACAGCCGCCTGCAAGCCCTGTGGAAAGATGAAAACAATACCTTGAAAGTGGATGATGCCGCCAAGATCGTCGGGTGCTGGAAAGCGCTGGCTAAAATAGGCACACAGGAAGAGCTGGCTGGCGATACCGAACCCATGCGCCGCGCCGTGGCATTTTGTCAGGTGATTGAAGCCCAGAAAAAAGACAGCAAGACGCACAAGGTGAGTTCCAAAAACATTGCCGGTATGTTCCAGCGTGTGGTGGAAACGTATCAGGAAGCAGAAGCCATTGAAGATGGCGCACATTTGATCTGCGAAGCCGCGCATGTAGACGGCAGCATGAACGCCAGCCAGAAGGAAGAAAAGCTGGACTGGCTGAAAGCCGAAACACCAGACAATACCTGCCGTATTTTGAGCAATGTGCGCTGCCTGAGTGAAGGCGTGGATGTACCAGCACTGGATGCCGTGTTGTTTCTCACGCCGCGAAATTCGCAAGTAGATGTGGTGCAGTCTGTTGGCCGCGTGATGCGTAATGCCCCCGGTAAGAAGAGGGGCTACGTCATTCTGCCTGTGGTTATTCCTGCCGGTGTAGAGCCGCACGAGGCGCTGAATGACAATACGACCTACAAGGTGGTGTGGCAGGTTCTGCAAGCCTTGCGTTCACATGACGACCGCTTTGACGCCATGATTAACAAGTTGGAGCTGGCGGGTAACGACAAATCCAAAATGGAAGTGATTGCCGTCACCGACAAGATTCAGAAAAAACAGGATAAGCAACCAGGAAATAGAAATGGGGACACTGGCAAGGGCAGTTACACCATTGGCGAACCCGTCAAGAAATACAACAAAGACGACAATCTGGATTTGCAATTTGAAGTGAGCGATATAGAACGCGCCTTGTATGCCAAGGTGGTACAGAAATGCGGCAACCGTAGCCATTGGGAAGACTGGGCAAATGATATTGCCAAGATTGCCCGCACCCACATAGGCCGCATCACCGGCATTCTGGCAACGGAAGCTAACACCAAAGAGAAAAAAGCCTTTCAAGAATTTGCCGCTGAATTGCGTGACGACCTAAATGACAGCATTACCGACGGCGAGATTATCGAAATGCTCGCCCAGCATTTGATCACCAAGCCAGTATTTGACGCGCTGTTTGAAGGCTACAGCTTTGCCAAGCACAACCCCATGAGCCAAGCCATGCAAGGCGTGCTGGACGTGTTGCAGGAACACAATCTGGATAAAGAGGCCGACACGCTAGAACGGTTTTATGCCAGTGTCAGGATGCGGGCGGAAGGCATCACCAATGCCGAGGGCAAGCAAAAGATTGTGGTGGAACTGTATGACAAGTTTTTCCGCAATGCCTTCCCGAAAATGACAGAGCGCTTGGGCATTGTCTACACGCCAGTGGAAGTGGTGGACTTCATCATCCACAGCGTCAACCACATCCTGCAAACCGAATTTGGCCAGACGCTGGGCAGCAAGGGGGTGCACATTATTGATCCCTTCACCGGTACGGGCACCTTCATCACCCGCCTGCTGCAAAGCGGGCTGATAACCCCCGAGCAACTGCCCTACAAATACCAGCACGAAATCCACGCCAACGAAATCGTGCTGCTGGCTTATTACATCGCCGCCATCAACATCGAAGCGGTGTATCACAGTATTGTCGGTGGGGAGTATCAGCCGTTTGAAGGTATCTGCCTCACCGACACCTTTCAGCTTTATGAAAAGGAAGACTTGGTAGATGCGCTGCTGGAAAAGAACAGTGCACGGCGCAAGCGCCAGAAGAAGCTGGATATTCGGGTGATTATGGGGAATCCGCCGTATTCTGCTGGACAGGATAGTGCCAACGATAACAATCAAAACGTGGGCTATCCGCATCTGGATCGGCGCGTTCGCTCCACCTACGCCGAGCTATCAACAGCGACCAATAAAAATGCCCTTTATAACAGCTACATCCGCGCCATCCGCTGGGCAAGCGACCGCATTGGCAACAGTGGTGTGATTGGGTTTGTATCTGGTTCTGGTTTTGCAGAAAAGCCTGCTATGGATGGCTTGCGCAAGTGCCTAGCCGATGAGTTTTCTAACATTCATGTGCTAAATCTGCGCGGCGACATCCGCAAAAACATGCTGAGTAAAGGCCGTGCAAAAGAAGGACAAAACATTTTCGGCAGCGGTAGCATGACCGGCATTGCCATTACGCTGTTCGTAAAAAATCCAGATGCCAAACATCACGGCCAGATTTTTTACCACGACATCGGCGACGACCTTAACCAGTCCGACAAACTAAAAAAAATCAGTGCTTTTGCCAGTATCGAAGGTATTGCCGAAGCCAAGGGCTGGCAGCCTATTACTCCAGATCAGCATGGTGACTGGCTCAAACAGCGCGATGATGGGTTTGGTGAATATATCGTGCTGGGGCAAAAGAAACGTGACGAAATCAAGTTGTTTGAGAGCTACTCACAGGGGCTGCAACCCAGAGGCGATGCTTGGTATTACAACCAGAGTTTCAGAAAATTGACTTTTAACATTAAAAAGTCGATAGGTTTTTTTAATTTTGAAGTAGATAGATATAAAACTGATTTTAATGGCTCGGTGCGTTTGGATGATTTCGTTAGGCGAGATTCAACCCAATTCGCATGGTACGGTGACAATTCCAAAGATGTAACGCGAGGCAAACACTATAAATTTAAAAACGATGCTGCAACCCGTTCACTTTATCGCCCTTACACCAAGACTTGGGTTTATTTTGACGAAACACTAATGCACCGACCTGGTTTTATGCCGAGTATCTTCCCGGATGCGGCGGCGGAGAATTTGGTGATTTGTATCAATGGGAAAGGAAGCCGCAACGGTATAACTGCTTTGATGAGTGATTCGTTGGTTGACTTAAACGCCTTAGAGGCAGGTGCCCAATGCTTTCCGCTTTACCTGCACGACGAACCGGAATCCGACGATGCAGAATCGCCCAATCCCGACCTGTTCGCCGCACCAGAAAAGAAAACTGGAAGGCAGCGCCGCGATGCGCTCACCGACGAAGGGCTGGCGCATTTCCTAGCTGCCTATTCCGGCGAGAAAATCAGCAAGGAAGACGTGTTCTATTACGTCTATGGCCTACTGCACTCACCCTACTACCGCGAACGCTATGCCGACAACCTGAGCAAGGAATTACCCCGCATTCCCGCCGTCAAAACCGCCAAAGATTTCTGGCACTTTTCAAAAGCAGGGCGTGATTTGGCAGAACTGCACCTCAACTACGAAACCGTAAAGCCCTATCCGGTAAAAATGGTAGTGAGCGGCAAAACCGCTTTAACAGATGCCGACTACCGCGTAGAAAAAATGAAATATGCCAAAACAGGCAAAGACAAAGATTTAACCACCATGATCTATAACCACCGCATCACGCTCACTGGCATCCCGCTGGAAGCCTACGACTATGTAGTGAACGGCAAGCCTGCGCTGGATTGGGTGGTAGAACGCCAGTGCGTAAAAACCGACAAGGACAGCGGCATCGTGAATGATGCCAATGACTGGGCAATCGACACCATGCACAACCCCAAATACCCGCTGGAATTGTTCATGCGCGTGATTACCGTAAGCGTTGAAACGATGAAGATTGTGAAGGGCTTGCCGAAGTTGGATATTTAGGCCGCGTTATGGCGAAGGGCATTTGGGACAAGATTGCAGAACTCGCCACCGTTATTCTTGGCGATGATGCCCCGTCGCCGCGTGATCTGTCCAAAATTGAACAAGCCGTTATTCCTGAGCGCGGCGAAACCCGATCAAAAACATTTACTTCCCATGTCACGCCAGCGGAAGATATTGAAGTATTGCCTGAGTACGATTTTATCTATCAGGCGCTGCAACAGGGTTGCCCGTCTATTTTTGTGACGGGAAAAGCAGGCACGGGCAAATCCACCTTGATCCACTGGTTGAGCCAAAAGCTGGAGAATTGTGCGGTAGTCGCGCCCACTGCGATTGCGGCAGTGAATGTGCAAGGTGACACCATTCATTCTTTTTTTGGATTGCCGCCCACTCACATCGACCCGGATGGCGAATTTCATCCCAAGGAAAAAACGCGGCTGGTGCTGGAGAATATCCGTTACCTGATTATTGATGAAGTCTCGATGGTGCAGCCGAACATGGTGGATGCCATAAGCAACATTCTGAAAAGCCTGCGCCGTAATAAATTGCCGTTTGGTGGTGTTGCCACAGTGTTTATTGGCGATCTACTGCAATTACCGCCCGTGGTTAGCACCGAGGAAGAAGCGGTGTATTACTCGCACCGTTATCGCACCCACCATTTCTTTTCTGCCGATGTTTTCAGTGAGCAACAAATTATCCCGGTACACCTCACCAAAGTGAGGCGGCAGTCGGATGAGGAATTTATCACTGCGCTAAACCATATTCGCCTTGATGATGAACCGAGAGAGAGCGTTGCGCTGTTTAACCGCCGGTGTTATCGCGACAAACCAGCGGCCACTGAAGTGCAGGGTATTTATCTGGTGCCGACTAACGCGGCAGCAAAGAAGATCAACACACGCGAGTTGGATGCACTCACCGGCACAGCACAGCTCTATGAGGCAATCGTCACCGGCAATTTGCCAGCCAACAAATGGAAACTGAATGTGCCAGACAGGTTGGAGCTAAAAGTGGGCGCGAAAATTATCTTTCTCAAAAACAAGAAACCGCAATGGCTAAATGGCGATCTTGGCGAAGTAGTAGGGCTGGATGCCACCACTATCCGCGTGAAAAAACACGGCACGGATAACGTCTTAGTAGTGGCCAAAGAAACATGGCAGAAACACAAATACACCTACGACTATCAAACCAAGAAAATTTCCAAAGAAGAAGTGGGTACGTTTGAACAATTTCCGCTGGGCTTGGGTTGGGCAATCACCATCCACAAATCACAAGGCATGACACTGGAAGCGCTAACGCTTGATCTGGGCAATGGCGCTTTCTGTGAAGGCCAGACTTATGTGGCGTTGTCACGCGCCAAGACTATCGAAGGCATAACGCTGGCCAAACCCATATCAATGGGAGATGTGAAAGTAGATCACACAGTGCTGAATTTCTACCGGCAGTTAGGTATTGAGTCGTGAGCCTTCTACCATGCACTTCAGGGTATGGCTCAATAATATGATTTTCCGATCAACCTATTCCCCCACCGTTGTCAGACTGAAAACGCCAATTGAACAACAACGCGGCATCAGCAGGGCTATGTTTGGTTAAGCCAAAAACGAAATTCCCCTTTATAAAAGAGCTTCCTATGGCCAGATCCGGATCAGAGCAGCTTTCACATAATCGGCGAGTTATTGATCAACTGGTGCGCAATCACAGAAAATGCTATATAGATCACAAGGACTAGTCAGAAAAACTAAAAAGGTATTGTTTCCATGAAAAAATCCCTGTCAGTCATTGCCTTGCTGTTACTTCTTTGCAGCCCAGTATTTAGCCAAACACCTGATCTTGATGAAGCAAGGAGGCTTGCAGCGCAAGGCGATGCTGAGGCTCAAACCAATTTGGGAGTTATGTACGCTAACGGCGAAGGTGTGCCACAGAACGATGCTGAGGCAGTGAAGTGGTCCCGTTTAGCAGCAGCGCAAGGTTATGCCATTGCTCAATACAATTTGGGAGTTATGTACGCTAACGGCGCAGGTGTGTCACAGAACTATGCTGAGGCAGTGCATTGGTACCGTTTAGCAGCAGAGCAAGGCCATGCCATTGCTCAATACAATTTGGGAGTTATGTACGCTAACGGCAGGGGTGTGCCACAGAACTATGCAAGAGCTTATTTGTGGTTTTCTATGGCCGCAGCACAAGGGAATGAAATGGCAACGGAAAACCGCGAGAAGGCAAGTGAGGAATTAACTTCAGAGGCACTGAATAGCGCCCAACAACTAGCCACGCGCTGTTTTGATTCTGGCTATACGCAGTGTGAATGAACTGCGCTTAGTCAGTTGACTAGGCTTTCTAATGTTAGGTTTCTAAAGTTCCGAAATTCCCCTTCAAAAGACTTCTTATAACCAGAGCAGGGTATATTCGGACCATTACGCGCAGGAAGCGGGAAGCGCCTTTAGTTATATGCAAAACTCATCGTGGTTAAATTGAGTGGCGGCCTTGCTGTGCCTAAGTGCGCCAAAGCGCTGGTATGGGGTTACACAGGGGCCGCCATTATCAAGTCTAGTACATTCCTGCGATCTCGCCAGTTTTGCGGCATATATAAAGATTTTCCACTCTATAAAACAAACTGGCGAGATTGCAGGCGCGTATCTGGACTTACCTTTCTTCGCGCCTTCACAGTTGACCGAACCCCTAGCTTCAGACAAATAGTTTGTTGATTAAAGAATTAGTTTATACCCCTGCCATTATCACGGATAATCACGGTCTTTTATGTCTTGCTGGTTTATGCTGTGCATGGGCATCGAAGCAAAAAGTGGGTATCAATGCGGGTATTATTAGATTAAGTTATTATTTATCGATAAATATATCAATATGTTGGAATCTATATGCTCCTGATGATCGACAACTATGATTCCTTCACCTGGAACATTGTTCAGTACCTGGGTGAACTGGGCGCTGAGGTAAAGGTTTACCGCAATGATGAGTTGACTCTGGCTGAGATTGAGACGATGCAGCCGGAAAAAATC
>JBDNGQ010000166.1:0-11509 GCA_041689205.1 Pseudohongiellaceae bacterium
ACCAGGGTACGCGAAGGTGCCGGATCAACAATTACCCAGCCCACGTCCTGCAGGTATATTTCCGGCCATGCGTGGCCATGAATGGCCTGCACCAGCAAGGCTGAGCCACCGGCACGGTTGCTGGCGGGAACCGAATAGCCAATGCCAACGCGGGCGGGAATGCCGATACTGCGGTACATATAGGTTGCCGCGAACGCGAAGTGCATACAGTAGCCAGTCATGTCGCCAAAAAGAAAAGAGGCCGCTGGATCCGCTTCATAGGCATGAACATTTTTTAAACTGTAGATGCCTTTCTCATCAAGATAGGCTTTTACTATCAAAGCTTTGGCGTAAGGATCATCAGCAAATTCAGGACGCAGATCCTGCAGAAGTGTATTGGCAAGCTCTCCATAGCGAGGGTCATCGGGCAGCTCCAGGTATTCCTGCCATTGCGCTACCGTCCAGCTTGCAGAGCCTGGCTTCTTATCGATCAAATCCGGGAACTGATACTGGGGCACCTGCGACCATGCATCGTAGGTCTGCTTAAAGCGCAGGTTATTTGGGTTGGGCGCATTGGCATAGGCAACCGGGGAATCCAGACCAAAAGGACTCTTGTGCGCGGTCAGCAGACCGATAGTGGTACGAACGCTCTTACGCAGATCCGGAGCCGGCAAAGGTTCGCTGACATCAACGCGGCTGCTGGTGAAATGCTCAACCAGATCGCGATCCAGATCATCGCGGCTGGCGATACTCAGCACCTTGCCGTTGAACTGCGAGTAGGCAGATTCACGAAAATAATAGGCACCGGAATCCGGTTCATAATCATCACGGAACAGCACAATAGCGACTGGCGCTTCTCTGTCGTTATTACTGTTTGCCCCATCATTGAAGGGATTCTCGTTCTGCGAGGAACCCGCGTTTCCAGCCTGTCCGGTCAAACCCAGATCATCGGTGACCCGCGGCGTTGGCAAACCAAACAGCTGAATGTAAGCAATCAGCGAGAAGCACAGCAGACCGAGCACAGTAAAGTGGTAGGGCAGGCGCCGATGATTCTTTTCCATCACCAGCAGTGCAGCCATCGACAGCACTGCAGCACAACCAATCGCCAGCAGTATGGAGGAAGGATCGATGCCGCGTACCAGCGCAAAATCGCCAATAAAGAACGGGCGGTGGATCATTCCCTGGCGATGCGCAGACAGGGTAATAACAAAGGCGCAGGCAACAAACAGAATTTCCACGACCCGACCGTAACTGCTGCGATGTGCCAGGGTTCGCATCAGGCCTGCAGAGAGGGCGGCAATAAACAGCCAGAGAATCACTTCACCCAATTCAAAACTGAGCATTGGCCCCAGCATGCTGACCAGCAGCGGACTTTGCTTCAGGGTGTTGCTGATCAGTATCGCCGTCACCAGAATCAGCAGCGCACTCAGGGCTATAGCGGGCAGGCGCATGTCGCGCAGTGGAAAACGTCGAATGCCGGCATCAATGCCATAGCAGGCCAGCAGCGCGCCAATGAAGGCGGCGGCGGATCCATTGACCGTGCTTACTGGAACGCTCAATACCCAGTAACTGATGGCGATAATAAACGCACGCAGGCTTCCGGGTAGAAACTGACTGGTCTGAATTTGCTGGTTGGTCATGTGGGTGACTCATTACTCCAGGAATTAACGCATTTTTCGCACAGGGCTCACTTAAGGGCTCGGGCAACAATTTTACAGAACGTACTTACAACCCATTCTTACAAAACGCTCTTACTTAACGTTCTTACGTAATAATGTCCCGTAACGATCTCACGATGACGGTATCATGATGAAACCAGCGCGGACACGCATTTATTGCAGCTGTTTGTTACAGTCTGTCTGCCTTTAGCGACCAGCCTCTGACTACAAGCGCTGTAAACGCTGGTCGAAACTGAGGCCGGTATGGCGGTCCACTATAAGACTTGATTCAGCAAACTGATTTAATTCGGCCAGCAACATACTCAGCCGGGGCACCGCATTCCTGTCCGCAATCGACGGACCTTGTCGTGCCGCACGGCGTTCGGCATCCGCGCGGAACAGCAGTCGCTGCCACCAGGCTGCTGACTGCTCATCAGCCAGACCGTCAGTGGCCAGCACGATGGAGAAGCGTCCACCAAAGCGGCTCACGCTGCTGCGCAAAGCCTGCACCCAGGGGCCCGCGCTGGCGCTGGCGAACACGATACAGTGCGAATCAGTCTGCGCGCTCTGCATCTGCTGCAGAAAATTGTCGAGACCGCAGGGCAGCGGTTCGCCCAAAGCCCGCGAGCCGGCAATCAGGACCAGCGCCGCTGGTGCCGTGGTTGCGAATTCCGCAGAGCCATCGGCAGCAAATACCCAGTCCTCGCCCAGCGCACCGGATTCCACCGCCACCCGCGCGACTGCAGCCGCCGCCTCATCATCAGGTCCAGATAGCAGATAGGCCAGGGTACGATTGCTGTGGTGAACACTTTTCTCAGCCAGACGCACATTCAAATGTCGATTGCGGGCATAGACCCTCCACATGATATTACGCACCGAATCCCCCGCCACATAGCGCCGGATATCCATGCGATCACCCTGTGGTGTACCGGAAGGACTGGAAATACCATCTTCGGCAGTCAGCGAGCGCAGCAGCGGCAGATTGCGCACATGACCGGTCTGCGGCAGCGCCACCACCGTCTGCTGCTGGCTTACCCGCCAGGAAAAACGGCAGAAACCCAACACATCGCTGACGGTGTAGCGGCGGGTGACTGAGGCCGTTCTGCAGCGGCGCAGCGGCACCATGCTCTCTTCCCAGGCGGTGGCGTCGGCATTAAGACGTTTTCGTGATTCGATATAGTCCGGATAGACAATCTGCCAGTCCAGGCTGATCAAGGGCAGCCAGGCGAGGGCAGGCAGGGTGAAACCGGTTTCGTTCGGATAGCCGGCTTCCACGGTAATAGTCTGGCTGGCAGCAGGTTTCGCCTCCAGAGACACACGCAGGCGGTAGCGCAGAATCAGGCCGGCGAGCAGAACCGCCAGCAGACTGAAGCCGACGATTGCAAGGGCGCATACGGCCAGCGCAAACACCACCAGATCCATGCTGCCGTAGCCGAATATCTCCAAAGCGGCCAGCGCAATAATCAGCACGGCACAGCCCTGCACGGTCAGCGGGAAACGCTCCTGCAGCCATACCAGCACAGCCTTCAGTTGCATGGCAACCGTCTGCATCAGTCGTTCAGTGCTTGAGTTTTTCGGCATTTCAACCCTTTTCAATTGGTTTTGCTGATCTCGGCAGGACAATCTCTGAATTACAGCGAGGCTGAGGGTTCCTGGCTAACGCGGGCGACACGTTTCAGACATCGCCGCATAGCTCGTATATTAAACGCATGCACCAAGTGCCTGGCGTTTAGCAGTTGCGGTATCTCAATAATAAACAAGGCAAGCAGCACCAGTACTCCATAGACCGGATTGTCGAGATAAACTATCAGATACAGGGCTGCGAGTGTGAGTGTCAGATTGAGCACCCCCCGTAACCAGCGTCGCAGGTAGAAGTGATGAGCGCCAAACAGGAATAACCAGTTCAGCTTAAGATAGGTGCCGGGATCCTTCAGCAGATGCCGTTCCAACTCATCGTAACGGGTACGTTGAGCAACAGGAAGATTCCGGACCCGGTCCCGCAGTTCAGTCTCTTCCAGATTCAGCTCTTTTTCCGAGAACATGGTCTGACCTGTGATCTAAATTCTGACCACCATCTTGCCGAAATTGCGTCCGCTAAACAAGCCCAGAAAAGCTTCAACGGCGTGGTCCAGACCATCAATCACGGTTTCCCGATAGCTGATGTCGCCCGCGCGGAGCCACTGTTCCATATCGGTGAGGAACTGTGGTCGCATGTCCATGTGATCAGACACAATGAAGCCATTGATACGAATCTTGCGGCCAACAATCAGCATCAGATTATTCGGTCCGGGCGTGGGCTGGGCATCGTTATAGGACTGGATCATGCCGCAGGCAGCAATGCGCCCGAACGGATTCATATTGGCAATGGCAGCCTGCAAATGATCGCCGCCGACGTTTTCAAAATACACATCAATGCCCTGTGGCGCGGCGGCAGCCAGTGCCGCAGTGAGATCGCCACAGGTTTTGTAGTTGATCACCTCATCCACGCCACACTCCTGCTTCAGCCAGGCGGCCTTTTCATCGGAGCCTACGCTGGCAATAACCTTACAGCCTTTGAGATGAGCGATCTGGCAGACATTGGCCCCGACCGCTCCAGCCGCTGCCGAAACGAACACCGTTTCTCCGGCTTTGGGCTCGCCGAAACGCAGCAGGCCGACATAGGAGGTCAACCCTGGCATGCCCAGGGTACCCAGATACACGGACAGTCTTTCAGGATCAAAGGGCGTAATTTTATTAACGGCGGAGGCTTTGGCCACGAATTTGTCCTGCCAGGCACAGCCATTCAATACGATGTCACCTGGTTTTAGCTTCTCACTGCCGGATTCGAGCACGCGGCCAATCGCACCGCCAACCATTACTTCACCGGTTTTAAACGGTTCGGCATAGCTTTTTTCTGCACGCATACGGCCGCGCATATAAGGGTCGACGGACATGTACAGATTCTGCACCAGCACCTCGTCGGCGGCTGGCGGCGCTAACTCCACTTCGCGCAGCGCAAAGTTCTCAGCAGTTGGCATGCCTACAGGACGTGTAAGCAGGTGGATTTGACGTGCGCTGTATTGACTCATTTTTGAAACCTCTTTTGCCAGAAAACGACGGCGAACAGGATCGCCGCCCCGAATATATGAAAAATTGTGTCGAAGGGCGCCCACATCAGCAATGCTGCACTGACGGCCAGTGCTGTCGCGGAAATAATATTCAGAGACTTTTCGAGCCGCCATTGCAGCAGGCCGGCCATTGCGTACAAGCCCATACAGGCCCACACAAACACATTGATGCGCTCCGGCCAGGTGCCGGAAATCAGCGGCGAATAAGCAAACAGCAGTGGCACCAGATACAGGCCTTTGGCGATTTTCCAGGAGGTGAGGCCGGTTGCCATCGGCGGTGTTCCCGCGATACCTGCGGCAGCGAAGGCAGCGAGGCAGACTGGTGGTGTCACATTGCTGTCCTGGGACAGCCAGAAAATGATCAGGTGAGCGCTAAGCAGCATGCCCATCAACAATTCCGGGCTGAGCAGTTCGGCGCGGATCAGTTGCTTCATTTCCAGCGGCATTTCGCGCAGTGCCGTCAAGGCATCGCCGCCGAACAGATTGATGGTTGCCACTACACTGGCAGGCAGATCAGGGGCCTGCAGGGCAATCAGTAATTGTTCCTGGCTGATCAGGTCAAACAGAATCGGTGCAGAAAGCGTCGCCAACACAATGTAGGACGCAGTAACCGGAAGACCCATACCGAGAATTAAAGATGCCAGCGCAACCAGCAGCAGGGAAATCAGCAGACTGCCCTGAGCCCATTCGACAATCATCAGCGAGAACCCATTGCCAACACCGGTGGTGGTTACCACGTTGATGATCAGCCCGACCGCAACCAGCAGCAAGGCAGTGGACATCATGGTGCGCACGCCGTCGACAGTGGCGTCGAAAATGCCCGGCCATTTCATTGGCGTTGGCGACAGCCAGGAAGACGCAATCACAGCGAGAATCGCGAATGCAGCAGATTTTATCGGGGTATAGCCGAACACCAGTAAGCCTACCAGTATGCCCAGCGGAATAATGAAGTGCCAGCCGGTTTTTAATACCGAGGAGATGCTTTCATGTTCGCCTTCTTTGTCCGGCACCAGTCCAACCCGAATGGCCTCGATGCGCACGAAGTAGATGACCGTCAGATAGTAGAGCAGAGCGGGCAGCACCGACACCGCGATGATGTGGAGGTAAGGAATCTGTGTGTAACTGGCCAACACGAAGGCGCCAGCACCCATAATCGGGGGCATCAGCGCGCCACCAGTTGAGGCCGCAGCGACCACACCAGCAGAAAACTGCGAATTGAAGCCCGAGCGATTCATCATCGGAATAGTGATCACGCCTGTGGATACCGTATTGGCTACCGCCGAGCCGGTAACCGAACCCATCAGGCCTGAGCCAATTACGGCGACGATGCCGGCGCCGCCGGTGAAGCGTCCTGCCAGGCAACGCGCTAAGTTAACAATGAAATCACCCGCTCCTGACTTGAGCAGGAAGGAGCCAAACAGAATAAACATGAACACATAAGTAGCTGAGATTTCTGCGGTTTGACCGAACATGCCCTCAGAGCTGAAATAGCTGCGGTAGAGCACGGTTTCCAGACTGAGTCCCGGAAAGGAAAATACACCGGAGATATATCTGCCCAGAAACAGGATATAGGCCAGCGAGATCAGGATCAGTATGGGCATGAACCAGCCAGTGGTGCGGCGGGTAAATTCAATCGCCAGTAATACTGCGATTCCACTGACCAGGTAGTCGCTGAGAATAAACTCGGCTTCGCGGACATAGAGTGCGTTTTCAAACAGCATCAGATACACGGGTACACCAACCGCAAGCACGGCCAGCAGGATATTCAGCGCATAATTGAAGCGATTGGTTCCGGCAACCCGGGCACTGTCGGATTCATTGCTGGCCAGTGCACACAAAGCGCAGAAGCCGCCAAAGTGAATCGAGGCGAACCACAGCTCGGAAATAGAAGCGAAAACATTGACGTACACATGGAACAGGGCGAACAGAAAGGCGGCCCATTTCAACAGGGGTGATTTCATTCTCAGGCTTCCGGCGGTAACAGGTTAGCGGGTATTTCCATTCCCTTTTCGCGGTAAAAGCGGATGGCGCCAGGGTGCAGCGGCGCGCCCAGTCCTTTTAAGGCGATATCCAGATCCATGTCTTTGGTGGCGCTGTGAATATCCTGCAGCGCACCCAGATTTTCCCAGATTACCCGGGTTACCTGATAAACCACCTCATCGGGCACATCGGAGCGTACCACCAGTACATTGGGACTGCCCACGGAACGCACGGTTGTCTGCTGACCAGGGTATGTGCCGGGCGGCAGTTCATACCAGTCCCACAAATTATATCTAGCGTTGATGGTGGCCAGTTCTTCTTCCGAAAAATCCAGAATCGTCAAGCGGTCACCGAGTTGTGCAAAGGCCTGGGTGATGGCGCTGGTTGGTACACCGGCCGGCACATTCATGCCAACCACATTACCATCCTGCATCGCATTGGCTGCGCCGCCATAGCCCATATAAGCCAGGTTCATGCTGTTCTCGTAATCAACACCCAGGGTTTCAAGGATAAAGCGGCCGGTCTGTTCTGCGCCGGAATTGCGAGCCCCCAGCACATACCGATCGCCGTTGAGTTTACCCAGATCGCGAATGGTGCCATCCGTCACCAGGCTGCTCAGCAGCACAAAATGTTCGACGTTCTGCCACATGGCGCCTATTGAGCGCAGTCCGGTCTGCGGTCGACTGACCGGGCCTTCGCCATGCCAGGCCCAGGCGCCGAAAACGCCCTGCAGCAACCCAAACTGGGCCTGATTGTCGCGCAGCAGTTTGACATTTTCGAGTGAGCCCGCGGAGCTGATCGCGGACAAGGAGATATTATGTTCGTCCTGCAACTGAGATTTGGCGATGGTGGCGATGGCTACGCCGATGGGATAGTAAGCGCCACCGGTAGTAGCTGTGGTCAGGATATAGGGGCGGTTGTTGGAGAGTTCGTCGGAGCAGGAAAGGAACAATGCTGCTGTCAAAAACCATAGCACAAGGTGTTTCATAAAAGGAGGCCATCTTCTGGTTATTATATTGCCCCGCTCTCTGCTGATGATGCGTCAGCACGACCGCAGAAGGGCAATGTGGCCGCTGATCTAAACATACTTCCGGCCAAAGCTCAATTTACTCAGGTGCAGGTTGCTGCAATTTAGTCTCCGGCGCATCCTGTTCCTGGCGCCTGGCTCCCGCCAGTATGCCCGGCAGGGAGTAATTCCCTTCATGGCAGGAATACTCGTACAGATGCTCACCCGGGCCATGGCGGCGCAGAGTCAGTTCTTCGGTGAAGGGGCGGGTATAGACAGCTGGATCAGTGACTGTAAATGAGTAGAAAATCTCATCTTCGCTGACTATTTCGAAGCGTTCGCTCAGCGTCATCTGATCGGTGGACAGCAGACGGAAGTGAGAGATCTCCGGCCGAAAATTCCTGGTCTGTACGATCAAGGCGTCGTCTTCCCAGTGACCGATTGAATCGCCCAGCCAGGTTTTGATTTCGCCGGGAAAATGTTGAGCGTTGAGGCGGATGATGCGGGCGTCGTTGATCATCTCACCTTGAATCATCACATAGTTGCGAGTTTGGACAATCTGATAATTGGCGTTGTAGGGGGGAACTACCATCGGCGGGATGCCGCGGGACAGGCAGCGTTCTGCTGCGGGACGGATTTCCGGACCGTCGAGAGTGCCATGCCCGGCAGCGCGCCAGCCAGCGATCACATCTTTCTGTCGTGCATCTGCGGTAAAGGGGAATCGGCCATCGGGAGGATCTACGATCATGGAGGTGCGATATTCCCCTTTCACGCGCAGTACATTGATATAGCTGTCGTTGAAATTAATGTCGGCTTCCTGACCGATGGAACCGCCAGCGGAAGGTGCACTGCGATCGCCATCAAGCGGCATGGCTTTTTCCTGATCCGCCTGACGGACAGCCGCTTCCAGCGCCAGCGCTTCGGCTTCGGTATAGGCTTGTTGCATACCCAGCGGTGCCGGGCGCTCGATCGGTGTCTGGGTGGTGTTGGTCCAGAACCCCTGCAGGTCCGGGTGGTCATGCTCGGTACGTGGCATCGTCCACTCAGCGGCGTGAGCGTAGCAATTGCAGATCAGGGCAGTGCTCAGCGTAAGGCCGAGCGTAAATGAGGGGCGTTGCATCAGTTTTTTTCCAAGGCCTGTGGTTGTTGCCAGCTTGTTATTATTGGTCCGGATTGTAATCAGGATTCAAGAATGCAGCAATGATTCAGATCAAGCGAAAAACCAGTAGCTGGCCATGATTGCCACAGTAATTCCAACAAAATCAGCAAACAGCCCGCAGGCAATGGCATGCCGGGCTTTGCGGATACCGACACTGCCAAAATAAACGGCCAGTACATAAAAAGTCGTTTCGGTGCTGCCCTGCACAGTTGCTGCCACCCGCCCGGCGAACGAGTCCACGCCGAAGGTATTCATGGTTTCCAGCATCATGGCCCGCGCGCCGCTGCCACTGAGCGGTTTCATGAATGCCGTTGGCAGCGCGTCTACAAAGGCAGTATCCACGCGCAACATTGAAAACATGCTGCGCGCACCGGTCAGCAGCAGATCAAGACCGCCGCTGGCCCGGAACACGCCGATAGCAACCAGCATTGCCAGCAGAAACGGAATTATCCGCACCGCCACATTGAATCCTTCTTTGGCGCCTTCAACGAACAGGGAGTAGCAATCGAGATTACGGCGAATGCCTGAGAGCAGAAACAGGGTAATCACCGAAAACAGCAGCAGATTGCCGATTAAGGCAGAGCGGTTGGCCAGCGCGTCTGCGGGCAGACCGACAACCGAGCTCAGCATGATGGCCATCAACAGCGCAAAGCCAGCAAAATAGGCAAACACCACCGGGTCACGCAGTTTCAATTTCTGTATCCAGGCCACACTGAGCAGGCCGGCCAGGGTAGACGCTGAGGTCGCCATCAGAATCGGCAGGAATACCGCGGCGGGTTCGCTGGAACCTTGTTGAGCTCGGTAAAGGAAGATGGTCACTGGCAGCAGCGTGACCGAGGACGTGTTCAGCACCAGAAACAGAATCTGGGCATTGGAAGCGGTGTCTTTTTCGGGATTAAGCTCGTGCAGATCGCTCATCGCTTTCAGGCCAAGCGGGGTAGCGGCATTATCCAGGCCCAGGAAGTTGGCGGCCAGATTCATCGTCACTGAACCCAATGCCGGATGTTTATCAGGCACCCCTGGCATCAGCCGTCGGAACAGTGGCCCCATGCCTCTGGCCAGCAGTGCGATCAGACCGCCGTATTCGGCAATACGGAACAGACCCAGCCACAACGCCATCACCCCGATTAAACCGATGGCGATCTCCACAGAGAGACCGGCCATCTCGAAAGTTGAGGCAATGATGCGGGTGAATATCTGCTGATCGCCGAGCACCAGCCATTGCCAGAGGGCGGCAACAAAGCCCCACAGGAAAAAACCAAGCCAGAGAATATTCAACATAAAGTGCGCAACGCGAGACCAGAGGCGTCGCGATTGTACACCAGTTGATTACTCTCTGGATTATCTGCAGCTCAGGTTTCTAATCCAGTGCAATAAACGCCATCGCGTTGTGGTTATTCATTGGAATGACCAGTTGGTTTTGCACGGAGTCGTAGCACATGGATGCGGCACTTGGAATGCCGGATGCGATGACTTCGGTTTGCTCACCTGGCCGGATGCGTGACACGCTGCCGAAACGCACACTGCTGACGTATTTAGTACCATCTTCCAGAATAACCAAGCCATCGTTACCACTTTCGGCGGCACGCTCAGTGTTGACTAACTCGCCTTCCGGGTTGAAGGTCAGCACTGCGTTATCACCAATGTTTACCACCACGATATTGCCGTCATTATCAATTGCAATGCCATTGGGGGAACTGAGCGGCGCGCCTTCAACCAGGATTGAAGTGTCACCATCCGGGCTGATCTTGAAAACGCGTTGTGGATCGCGGGTGTTGGTGGCATAGACGGTGCCATCAGAACTGACTGCAACGCCGTTGAGCAGGGTGGCATCGCTAACTTCAACCGCACCCAGCGGGCGACCCGTGGCCAGATCGAAGCGACGCACAACAGTCATGTCAACCGCGTATAAAACGCCATTTTGTATCGCACTGCCGAGTGGATGATTCAGGGTGAGACCGCCGCGGTTTGCGCCAATCCACTTGCTGGTATGAACGCTGCCGTCAGGATTGATCAACGAGACATAGCCATCGTTGGGTTCCATGGTTTCTGCGACACCGGCATTCATCGCCACAATCAGATTGCGTTCGGGGTCGAAGGTGCAGCTTTCAGCAAAGCGGAAGCTGCCAAATACGCGGACATTGTCAGACATGCGCGTAGCGACACCGGCTTCGTTAATAGTGCCCAATGGTTCGCCAACGCTGAAAGTTTCTGTCTGTGCCAAAGCAAGGGTGCTGCCGGCGACAGCCGCAAGGGCTGCGATACTGCTGATAAGTGCCTTTTTCATAAATACTGCTCCTGTGTTATTGATTAATTCCTAAGGTGTTGTCACTTCCAAACGGGACAACTCCAAACGGTCCGTCATTTCCAAACGGGGCAGCAGTATCTCACAAGCGGTCCCAGAACGAAGTGGTCAACCGCGCTTTAAGTGAGAGAACTGCAGACTTCGACATCTATGATATGGTAGTTCAGAAACCGTTAACAGAGGCGGAGAGCTGAGTGACCCTGGATATATTGCTGGTTCTGCTGATTCTGGCGCTGGCTGTGCTGCTGTTCGCATCCAATTGGATCCGGATGGACGTTACGGCATTGATGGTGCTGTCGCTGCTGGCCTTAACCG
>JBDNGQ010000167.1:0-23329 GCA_041689205.1 Pseudohongiellaceae bacterium
CAACGCAGCCAGCGGGATCGGCTGAAGGCCCCTTCGGGCGGGCGTCTGCGCCGCTTCTGCCGCGTTGTCGTGCTTGCCAAGGGCTACGGCCATTGCCGGCGCACGACGCCTTGCAGCAGCGGGCGCAGTCACCCGCAGAGTAGTCATAGAGTTATTCAGAGGCTCCCTGGCACATGACCAGCAACAATGAAGGACTTAACTTAAGAACGTAGTTTAAGGACTTCAGGCGTTGCTTTTGTGGCTCAGTACGATCTGTCGAGGGCCACTCGTCGTAGTCTGTCCGCTGGTGCCGGAAGGAATCTGTTTTACCTTTCCGCCGGACTTTAGGAAGGCGTCAATATGCTCGGATAAATTGATGCGGTTATCCGCTGAACTTTCTTTTCTAGGTTTGGTAGCCATAGCCTGCTCGTTTATCTGTATTGGAAGGCCGGCGATTATACATCAAATCGGTCCTCAGGTGTTCACAGAGTGTTCAAACAGCTTTAGAGACCTTGCAGACGCCATTCTATAAAGCCCTTATAAAAAATCCCGACTTAATGAGCTGGCGATATTCTCCGGCAGTGGATCGACTTTATAGGGATAAGCAGGATGCTCGCATTCGATGCTCCACGCAGCGCCCTTGCGTGCTGCAGCTATCATTTCCTCACTGAATTCAAAGCGCAGGAAGTGCACCGCGGAGGTCTTATCTGCAGTGCTGCGCTCAAGATCTTCGTCGGCAATTGGATAAACCGGCTCATAAGCATCTATCTGGATTCGTATCCGGTGCTCGATTCCGATCATCTTACGCAGTTCCTGCCGACGCACTTCTTCATCCGAAAACTCAATCATAAAGGTGGCTTTGAGATTTTGGCCATCTGGAATCAAGGGATTATAGGCAGCTATTTCTTCCTCAATCGCATCCGTATCGCGTAATTTTTCCGCCCGCATCATCTCCTGCACCTGGTATTTCATGGTCATGTAATCCTCAAAATACAGGGAGGCATCAGGACCGAGCGCAACCCGGCGATTCTTTTTGTGTTCGATGATGGCCTGGCGCAGCGCCGGACGCTGCTTCTGATACTGGTCCAGCGTGCCGAGATCAGCCACAGTTAGTTTTTTCATTGTTGCTCCTGATGACCTGCTGAAATCCTATTGGATCAGGTCAAGATTAAATTCCGTAGGCGATGCGCAATAAATCCAGAGGATGTGTGTGCTCCTGGCCATTGCTCAGATTATGCTGGATATGTCTGCCAGCAACCGGACAATCACTGCCAAAGTAATCCGGTTCCTGCAGTTCGAGTTGCTTAACCACCGGAGCAACGATCTTGTTGGCGAACTTCATGGATTCAGATTTCACCCCATAGGTGCCATCGTGCCCGGAACAGCGTTCGATACTCTTAACCGTTGTTGCAGGGATTAATTCCAGTATCTGCCTGGTTTTAGGCCCGATATTCTGCACCCGTTGATGACAGGCAACATGATAACTGACGCTGCCCAGGCTGTTTTTGAAGTCGGTTTTGAAGAGGCCCGCTTTGTGCAGTTTGTGCAGATATTCAAAGGGGTCATTAAAGGCTTTGCCAACTGCCACTACGCGCTCATCGTTGGGATACAGTAAAGGCAGTTCCTGCTTGAACATCAATACACAGGAGGGTACTGCGGCTACGATACTCCAGCCCTGCTGAACTTTGGCGTACAGCTCCGGAATGTTTTTCTCCATCAGTTGATCGACAGTTTTCAAGTCGCCCAGCTCAAGTTTAGGCATGCCGCAGCAGTGTTCCCGGCCCATCAATTCGACACTGATATCGTTATGCTCAAATATCCGAAACAGACTGTCACCAACATCAGGTTCATTGTAATTACAGTAACAGGTCGTGAACAGGATCACGCGACGCTCCTGCTGCACTGTCGGCTTTACCTTCAACTCCTTTTTCAATCGGGTCCGCAAGGTCGGTCGGACATAGTCAGGCAGGTTCGCCTCCTGGTGTATATCCAGCACCTTATCCAGCAATCCGCGCAGAGGTTTGTTGCCTGTGGCCGCGTTTACCATGGCGTTGATAAATGGCGCAGTGGCAACTTTGCCGATCATATCGGTACTGGTAATTATGTTGTCACGGACCTTGCTGTTGCCTTTCTCATAATTGACGATTTTTGCGCGCAGCATCAGATGGGGGAAATCGACATTCCATTCGTGTGGGGGCACATAAGGACATTTGCTGAGGTAGCAGAGATCGCAGAGATAACATTGATCGACAACTTTATTATAATCGGCTGTTGCGACACCATCGACTTCCATCGTGCTGCTTTCGTCGATCAGATCGAACAGCACCGGGAAGGCATTGCACAGACTGACGCAGCGACGACAGCCGTGACAGATGTCATAGACTCGGGCCAACTCATTATTTAAATCCGTTTCATCGTAGAACAATTCGCCATGCTGATTCAGCGGATGGCGGACAGGTGCGCCAAGGCCACCTTCGCGTTTTTGTTCGCTCATGCGTGTTCTCCGATCCGTCCGGTTTAATGTGTGCGGAGGTTATGCGGCAGCCTTAGCCACCGCCACAACATTGAATGCTGCGGCGGCAGTCAGCCAGCAGGGGAATTAATCTTCCAGTGAATCAAGCGCCTTCTGGAAACGATTGGCATGCGAACGCTCGGCTTTGGCAAGCGTTTCCATCCAGTCCGCAATCTCATCGAAACCTTCATCCCGGGCATCTTTTGCCATGCCTGGATACATATCGGTATATTCATGGGTTTCGCCAGCAACTGCAGAGCGCAGGTTGTCAGCAGTACCGCCAATGGGCATGCCAGTGGCCGGGTCACCTACCGTTTCCAGATATTCCAGGTGACCATGGGCATGGCCAGTCTCGCCCTCTGCGGTTGATCTGAACAGAGCGGATACGTCGTTGTAACCCTCCACATCAGCCTTTTGTGCGAAATACAGATAGCGACGATTAGCTTGTGATTCACCCGCGAATGCGGCCTTCAGGTTTTCTTCTGTTCTGGTTCCTTTCAGCGACATGCTTATGTCTCCACATTATTATTGTCCAGGAAATCTGAGTTGATAGCCCGAATGCAATGGCCATCAGCGTCTTTACGCCCATGGACCATACTCCAGATACAGGACGGAGACTAATATATTTTTCAAACAGCGATTAATATAAAAAGCTTATCGTTTGATTTTTAGATGGGACGTTGCAGGTTTGAATATGCGGTCCGAAGCCCTGGTTTCGAACGCTGGTTTCCGAGTGCTGGAGAAGTTACCGGGAACACTGCTAGAATCCGCCCCATCTGATTCGGAGACGCCGCATGACAAAATCATCAAAGAAGCCTGCTAAAGAAACCAACGATAAAGCGGCAGCCGCTGAGAGCAATGACAGTATGTGCATCACTGATAACTGCGTTGTATCTTTCCATTACCGCCTGTGTGAAATCGACAAAAATGGTATCAAATCAGCCTGGCTGGAGCAGTCAATGGGGCGTGAGCCTCTGCTTTATCTGCATGGACATGGCAATCTCATCCCAGGTCTGGAGAATGTTCTGGCCGGCAAAAAGACCGGTGACGAAGTGAGGGTAACTTTATCGCCAGAGCTGGCTTATGGACCGCGACACCCGCACGCAGTGCATCGCGTACCTCTTAAACATCTGCTTAAAAGTCACAAACAGGTAGTGCCTGGACAGATAGTCACCCTGCAGACGGACAAAGGTCCTAAGAACGTGGTGGTGATCAAGGTCGGCAAGTTTAATGTCGATGTGGATGTAAATCATCCTTACGCCGGACGAATACTGCACTACGAAATTCAGGTGGACAATGTCAGGGCGGCAAGCGCGGAAGAGATCGCGCATCGCCATGCACATGGCACTGGCGGACATCACCACTGAGTCAAAGTTTACTCAGGACTTCTGTAATAAGTTTGTGATTAGTGATGACTTCGTAATAGCACTGCGCTGACTCGAAGCTGGCTGCTGCGCTGTTTTCCTGCCACAGACTTATATGACCTTCGCGAATGACCAGATCGTGGTTTTTGCTTTCAGTGTCAGGAAATTTTCCGGTATAAAAAACTGTCGGCCTGTTGTTGACGGATAGTTGCAGCTGCTTGAGTGATATTTCAGACTGCAGTTTCTTAAACGCAGTATCATCCAGCAGAATACCGTTCAAGTTTCGAATCAGGTTTTCGCCACTGCTGTCCGGCCCTTCTGCTGGGAAAAACACATCTACATTGAAGGGGCTGGTGACGGTATTCCTGCGCAGCTCGCGCGCGCAGGAAGATAATCTATCCGCCTGTCCAATCGCAGATGAAATCATGATTGGTTCATCATTATCATACAGATAACGTGGTGCTGTCTGCGCATAGCAGATGCCAATGCCAAGCTCCAAAGGAGGCAGATCCATTTGTTCTGAGTAGCGATTATTGGCGTGAACAATGCTGAGCATTTCTTTGGCAAGTCCGCAGGCTCTGGCTACCGAAAACCACTGTTGCGGCGCCTGCTCATATTCAAGAAAACTCAGGATCACCGCATCACCTTCGATAAATACTTTGGTGGCACTGTAGGTTGGCAGCATGGTATTTACCGGGCTGAAAAATCTCAGGCTGAAATAGGAGGCTGGGTTCAGACCACGGTTCTGCAGCTGTTCAGTAACTCTCGTAGAGCCCCTGACATCAGCTTTCAGAATTGCATGGTGCGCTATCCTGGCATCACTATCTTCTCGTTCATTAGCAGTGAGCAGGGTATACAAACTGCCGGACTGTTTTGACAGATTTATGTCATCGACCTGTTTAAGAACCTTAATTCTGTTGAGCGCCCGGTGAGCAAAGCGATATTGTTTAAGATGCTGGCGAAAACGACTGACGTCTTCGAGGATCAGGAAAGCATGCGACACATCATCGCTACGAGCCTGACGGTCAACTTCTTCAGCAGCTTTAATCAGCTGCTTTACCTGCAGCTCTGATAAGGGCTTTTTGCTGGCGCATCGTTCCAGCAGCTTTTTTATATTGATCTGACCGCTGAAATACTGGCACAAAAATTTTGCATCAAGGCGTTCCGCCAGCGAGCTGTTCCATATTTTTGCAACTTGCTGTGACGCAATCAGGGGCTTCAACAGACCAAGCTGACGCAGACGTTTTGCGATGTGTCGAAGTGTCTTCTGTAAGCGTCGGGTTTGCTTGCGAATTCGCCATCAGGCTCTTAATCCCTCTTGCTTTCTAACGGCCCGCAGCATCGCAGGATAATGTTCCGTGCTGAACAGCTCGCGTATATTCTCGGGATTATCAAACCAGCAGAACTCTTCTCTGATCAGCGCTTTTTGATTCACTGCAATACCCATAAATTTCTGGGTCTGCAGCAGCCCTCCCAGGGAATCATAAAGTTCGGGTGCGCGACCTTCCTGATCGGTCTGCAGTGTCAGCATTGGAGATTCCGGCAGCTCTTTTGCCAGCAGTCGCTCAAGCTTAAGATTGAGTTTGTTGAAGGCGATATCGGCGCGTTCATCACCTTCGCTGTCCCACAGACGGTATTGTTCAATAAGGAAAGCGGGTGCGCTCAGATTAGTGGTGAACAGCATTGGGCTGAACAAGGCATCAATGGTCTGGCCGTCGGGAGTGTTAAGGAATTTTTCTCGCAATGGAGCTGAATGGCGAGCATCAATGCGTTGCATTTCGGTAACTATCTGTCGATTCACTTTGAAAAGAATTGAATCGTAATTTCGTTGCAGCGACACCGAGCGATGATTGGCATCCAGTGCTTCAGTCGAGCCACGTTCACGAAACTCAGTCGCTCTTGTCTTCTCGCTGTTGATCAGTTCATCAAGCTGAGAGCGCACCAGTTCAAGCACCTGCTTTATCAGTGCAAACTGCAGCAAGTGGATCTCGTCGATGCTCAGATCAGTTTTGATGCGATGAATCAGTACCGTCATTATATCGAGATAAGTGGATTTCAGTGCATCGAATTCACGGAAATTATCTAAGGGTTTTCCCATTGCCGATGAGGTGGCGTCATCAAGCAGACTGGTTATAAGTTTTTTAAGTGCGCCGTTAAAACGGGAGCTTATTTTGACATCAACATGATAATTATCGATGCCTTTTTTCAGGTCTGAGGTATCAACTATCCAGGGTTCTGGAACCCTGAATAGTGGAAATAGATCGTTGCTGTATTCACTGATCACAATGTGTTACATCCAGATTAGTACGCAAAAAACTGCGTTCATTGTGTTCCGTGAATCTCTACTCAGGGTCGAACCATTATACAGCTATGGTCAACCATGGTATTTTCCAGCGGAACGCTGACTTCGGTGCGCAGGCCGTAGCCGGAATTGTCTGCGTCGAAAGTAATTCCCTCGTTGGTATGTACTGAAATTTGAATTGGCTGGAACAATTGATGGTCATCGGCACGCATAAAAATACGGTCACCAGTGATAGTGGTAATTTCCATGTTTTCCAGCTGCATCGCGACCGCGGCTGGATCGGTAGAGCCTGCAGCTTCAATGGCTTTGGCCAGCATCTGAACGGTATTTATTACACGAGGATAGCTGACATCGTTATCCGGATATCGCTGTTTAAAATCGCGTATGTATTGCGCGTATTCCTCAGTGGGAGCCGGATTGAAATAGCCTTCATGAACCATCCGAAACTGATCGAGTCCCGATTGTCCAATGGTAGAGCTAATGCCGTCGTAGGCGGCATAGTAGGTAAAAATGGGCGACTTGATCCCCGCATCAGTAATAGCTTTACCCAGGCTTACCATGTCGGCGCCCCAGTTGCCGGTAATAATCGCATCTGCGCCTGAAGAAACAATCTTGGTAACGTAGGGAGTGAAATCCTTAACCTGCTCCATCGGATGCAGCTCATTGCCAACTATCTGGATATCAGGACGCTTTTTCTTCAGCATAGTTACGGCTGATTCCGACACTGATTTCCCGAACGAGTAATCCTGGCCAATGATATAGACCCTGGTAATCTCGGGCCGCTGCGCGATCATGTCAGTCAGCGCCTGCATTTTCATATCAGCATGAGCATCGAAGCGGAAATGCCAGAAATTGCAATTCTGATTGGTTAATGCCGGGTCTACCGCGGCGTAGTTGATATACAGCACACGTTGATCTGTGTTGCGGCGATTGTGCCGGTTGATTGCTTCGGTCAACACACCCGCCACTGCGGAGCTGTTGCCCTGCAGAATAAACTGGAAGCCCTCACTGATGGCGCGGCGAAGTTGCAGCTGCGATTCCTGGGCGCTGCCCTTATTGTCATAAGGCACAATTTCCAGCATCCGGCCACCCAGGACGCCGCCTTTGGAATTCACCAGTTCATCGACAGCGAACTCAAACTGACGTAAGGCGTTATAGCCGGTGGCTGAGAATGAACCGGTCAGAGGGTCGATGTAGGCGATGCGGATTGGTGTTTGATTTTGTGCAACAGCGCTGCCTGCAGTCAGAGTAAAAATGCATGCACTGATAATATTAATTAATTTATTAATCATACCGGGGTTCCTGGGATATGCGAAAGATCGCTGAATTGCTGGCAGTCTGTATCCTGGACCGCAGTTCAGCCTTGCTATGTTCAATGCTTCCATGAAGCGCCCGATGTTTCCAAATTTGCTGTTGAATGTCCACCATTAGTGGATCCTGGCGCGATATGATATTGTCTTTTGCCCCTGGCAGGCTGTTACAGCAGTCACATAACCACAATATAATGATAAAAAACTGAGAGGCGGGCACATGGAAAAACAACTGGAAAGCAGCGACCGACGTAAACTTCTCAAGGGCACCCTGGGCGCTGGCGTCCTCGCTCTTGGTGCGACGACTTTACCGCAGTGGCTGTCGCCTGTGCTGGCACAGGGCGAGGTGCTGGTGCCTTTTTCGGATGTGCCTGACAGTTTCGCCCCCGGGCAGGTTCGTCCAGGTAGCACGCATATCATGGATACGCGCAAGATGGGTTCCTTTTATACCGATGGCTTTTATGTGGTCCAGCATTACGGGCAGCCTGAGGTGGACAATACGAACTACCGATTGAAAGTTACCGGCCTGGTGGATAATGCCGCCGAGTTTTCCCTTGATCAGTTGATGCAGCGCCCCACGGTGCAGCAGGATATTGGCTTTGAATGCGGAGGCAATGGGGGGCGCATGTTTCATGGCCTGGTGGGTAATGCCAATTGGCGCGGCGTAAAACTGCGCGATATTCTGCTGGAGGCCGGCATCAAGCCTGAAGGGAAAGAAGTGGTGTTTTTCGGTGCCGATATTGCTAATGAGGAAATTCGTGGACGTCAGGTCGAAAAAGCATTCGCCCGCAGCCTGTCTGTAGAAGATGCCATGCGTGAGGATAATCTGCTGGCCTTTGAGATGAATGGCCAACCGCTGCCTTTGTATCACGGTAAGCCGGTTCGTCTCATTGTGCCTGGCTATTATGGGGTTGCTAATGTTAAGTGGCTTACCCAGATTCACATTCAGGACACGCGCTATATGGGTCGCTTCATGGGCCGTGACTATGTGACTCTGAAGAAAGAAGATATTGGCGGTGAACAGCGCTGGGTGGAAAACTCAGTGGCGAAAATGAATTTAAAATCCGTTATCTCGCGTGTGACCCGCCTCGGAAATACGCACCGTATACACGGTTTTGTGCTCAATGACGGCACACCACTGCGCAGTGTAGAAGTCAGTATAGATGGTGGTGCGTGGCAGCAGGCACAAATGGATCCGCAGGCGAGCCAATATTCCTGGAAGCAGTTCTCCTTCGACTGGTCGGGCGCCACGCCAGGTGAGCATGCACTGGTCTCCCGGGTCACCGATATTAACGGTAATACCCAGGCGCGCCAGGAAGATCTGCCCGAGCGCGTGAGTTACTGGGAGGAATTCGGGCAGTTTGTGCGCCGGGTAATGATCACGGCTTAAAGCGGTTAAGCGCAAAGGACAGGAGTGCTAAATGACAACAAATCTGGTGCTGACAGTTATTGGTGATGACAAACCCGGCTTGGTGGAGTCACTGGCGCAGGTGATCGCACGCAACCATGGCAATTGGCTGGAAAGTAATATGTCGCATCTGGCCGGAAAGTTTGCCGGCATTCTGCGCGTCAGTGTTGATGATGGCAGTGCCGATGCCTTGATGAGTGATCTGCAACAGCTTTCTGAAAGTCCCGCAAAGCTCAAGGTGATAGTCGAAAAGGCCTTTGCTGCAGTCCTTTTTACGGAAGCCCCTGAAAAACTTCGCACCCTGCGCCTGAAACTGGTCGGCAATGACAGGCCTGGCATTATTAAAGAAGTATCGCAGGCTCTGGCGGCACAACATGTCAATGTCGAAGAGCTGCTGACCCAGTGCAGCAGCGCCCCGATGTCCGGAGATAGGTTGTTTCATGCCCAGGCAGTTCTGAAAGTGCCTGCGAGCCTCGATATTGACGGCTTGCAGGCCGAACTTGAACGGCTGGCTGATGATCTTATCGTGGAGGTCAGTCTGGCTGCTAACGCAGACTGATTACCTTCCAGCCGCGGGCAACAGCCAACTTTTCCAGAGTCGGATCCGGATCCACCGCGACCGCCTCAGACGCCAGCTCCAGTAAGGGCAGGTCGTTAAAAGAGTCACTGTAGAACACGCTGTTATCCAGATTAAACTGATCCATCCTGCCAGTCAGATCAGCTTCTTTTGCATCCTGCAGCCACTGTTGCACCCGGCTGACCTTGCCTGCCTGGAAGCTGGGAATGCCGGAAACTCTGCCAGTGTAGCGGCCGTCACTCTGTTCAAGCTCAGTCGCCAGCAAAGTATCAACCCCAAGCAGTCTCGCGATGGGAGCGGTAATGAATTCATTGGTTGCGGTTACGATAATTGTATAGTGGCCTTGGGATTTATGGTGCTCCAGCAATGCTGCCGATTTGGGCAGCAGCATGGGCTTGATAAAGTCACGCATAAAATCGTCGTGCATCTGCTGCAGGCCTGGTTTATCAAGGTGCATAATCGGGTTGATGGTAAACGCGACATATTCGTGAATATCCAGCCCGCCATGCTGATACTGATGATAGAAGCGGTCGTTCTGAGCGCGGTGGGTGGCGGCGTCAACCAGACCGGCGGCAATCAGATAGTCGCCCCAGGCGTGGTCACTGTCGCCGCCCAATAGTGTGTTGTCGAGATCAAAAATTGCCAGCTTCATGGTCTTGTCTGTCCAGTTTGCGAGTGGGTTTGCGAGTCAGCGCGGGATTATACAGTAATCTTGATCAGTGCTTCTGCGGTCGACAAAAAATGCCTTTGAAGCTGATTTATGAACCGTTGAATAGTCCGTTGTACCTGTGAAACAATGCTGAAGATCAATGACCACGATGGTTTCAGAAAAGGTTGTGTAGCGCCATGATAGATGCTCAGGGCTTCAGGCCGAATGTTGGGATAATTATATGCAATGCATCGGCGCAGGTACTGTGGGCTAAGCGTATAGGTCAGGATGCGTGGCAGTTTCCTCAAGGTGGAATTCGACACGGTGAAGAGCTGCAACAGGCTATGTATCGGGAGCTGAAAGAAGAGGTTGGGTTGGATGCCGAGGATGTTGAGATTATTTCCAGCACTCAGGACTGGCTGTATTATCAATTGCCGACAAACCTGATTCGCTATAATTCCAATCCTGTGTGTATCGGCCAAAAACAGAAGTGGTATCTGCTGCGGCTGCGCTGTGCCGAAACCCGCATAGCATTGTGCAGCAAGGGCAACACACCGGAGTTCGATGACTGGCGCTGGGTAAGCTTCTGGTACCCCTTGAGCCAGGTTATAGATTTTAAAAAAGAAGTATATCGACAGGCACTGAAGGAGCTTATCAAGCCCTTGAATCAGCTTTCTGATTCCTGAGTTGTTTCCGCCCCTCTTGAAGAAATTAACGGTGTTATGTAAGACGGTGAAGCAATGATGCTGGAAAGATTGCGCGAGATCGTACAGGAAGTTAATGCGGCGAAAGACCTTAAGTCTGCGCTGGATATTATCGTCTCGCGTGTACAAACTGCGATGAATACCCAGGTTTGCTCCGTCTATCTTCTGGATACAGATCTTAACAGCCATGTGTTGATGGCCTCCGAGGGGCTGAATAAATCTGCAGTCGGTCACGTCAGTCTGCAGCTTGGGGAAGGCCTCGTTGGTCTGGTCGCTCAAAATGCTGAACCGGTCAATCTTGAGGATGCTCCTGCCCATCCCCGTTATCATTATATTTCTGAGACTGGCGAGGAGAAGTTCCATTCCTTCCTGGGCGTACCAATCATTCATCATCGCAATGTACTCGGCGTGCTGGTTGTACAACACCGTGAAAAACGGCTGTTTGATGAAGGTGAGGAAGCTTTTCTGATCACGCTTTCCGCACAGCTCGCTGGCGTTATTGCATCCGCTGAAGCAACCGGTGCGTTGCAGGGTTTAAGCCCATCCGGTCAGAAGCGTCTGGATACCAGTTTCAGTGGCATTTCCGGCTCGTCCGGCGTTGCAATCGGTACGGCCGTGGTGATGTTTCCGCGCGCTGATCTGAATCTGATCCCTTACCGGGTCAGTACCGATATCGACAATGAAGTGATCTTTTTCAATACCGCATTGAATGCAGTCCGGCGGGATATGCAGAACCTTGCCGAGTCGGTTAGCAGTCAGCTGCGCCCTGAAGAGCGTGAACTATTTGATGTCTATCTGCGCATGCTTGATGACGATGCGCTGGGTGCGGAAGTAGTTGCGCTGATCCGCAAAGGTCAATGGGCGCAGGGCGCACTGGCAGAAGTGGCACGCGATCATGTGCGCACCTTTGAATCAATGAAGGATGCCTATCTGCGTGAGCGGGCTGCGGACATACGCGATCTGTGCTGTCGTGTGTTGTTTTATCTGCAGGAAAAGGATGTTGTCACTACAGAATACCCGGACTGCACCATCCTGGTGGGCGAAGAACTGACGGCTTCAATGCTGGTAGAGGTACCTAAAGAAAAGCTCTGCGGACTGGTCTCCGTGCGTGGATCCGGAAATTCCCATGTCGCTATTCTTGCCCGCACCATGGGCATACCTACCGCGATGGGAGTAGTGGATCTGCCTTATCGGCAGTTGCATGGCTGCGATTTGATTGTTGATGGTTATAACGGTCAGGTTTACGCTAACCCTTCGGCCCATCTGGTGGGTAGATATCGGGAAGTTATACAGGAAGAAGCGCAGCTGGTTAAAGGCCTTGAAGGCCTGATCGACTTGCCTTGCGTCACAGCAGACAACCACCGCGTTAACCTCTGGGTAAATACCGGGCTGATGTCAGATGTGATCCGTTCGCTGGACCATGGCGCGGAAGGTATCGGGCTGTTTCGAACCGAAGTTCCTTTCCTGCTCAGTGAGAGATTTCCCAGTGAGCCGGAGCAGACCAATATCTACCGCGAACAATTACAGGCATTCGCACCGAAGCTGGTGACCATGCGAACCCTGGATATTGGTGGTGACAAGTCACTGCCATATTTCCCTATTGAAGAAGCCAATCCCTTCCTCGGCTGGCGCGGGATTCGGGTAACGCTTGACCATCCGGAAATCTTTATTACCCAGACGCGGGCGATGATCCGTGCCAGTCTCGGGCTGAATAATCTGCAGATCATGCTGCCGATGATTTCCAATCTGCAGGAGGTCACCAGCTCTATTCAGATTATCAAGCGCGCGTTCAGAGAGTTGCGCGAAGAGGGGTTGGACGTGAAAATGCCAACCATTGGCGTCATGGTTGAATTGCCGGCGGCTGTGTACCTGACGCGTTCTTTGTGCCGGCTGGTTGATTTTATCTCAGTAGGCAGCAACGATCTGACCCAGTATCTGCTGGCGGTTGATCGCAATAATCCACGCGTGGCCAGCCTGTATACGTCTTTTCATCCTGCGGTACTGGCGGCTTTGCAGCATGTGGTCACTGAAACGCATGCGGAAGGCAAAACTGTCAGTATCTGTGGCGAAATGGCAGGAGATCCTGGCGCTGCCGTGCTGCTGGTTGCAATGGGTTTCGATATTCTCTCAATGAACTCCTCAATGCTGCTAAAAGTAAAAGCTGTTATCCGCAGCTTGACCCTGGAGACGGCCAAAGATCTGCTTGCTCAGGTAATGCAAATGGACGATGCGCAGACAATAAGAAGCTGCGTTGACCTGGCACTTTACAATGCCGGTGTTGATCGATTGTTGCGCTCGACGCGTAATAATTGAAACAATAAAGTTACAAAAAAATTATGTGTCTGGAGGGTTCATCAAGCTGTTCAGCGAACTTGTAAGAATTTTCCTACAAAAAATAGGGACAAATTCCTACAGCATTTATCGCTCAGGTATGGATAATTCGAGCTTGGATAACTCTCGGGCTGAGAGTGGCATAGGGATATACCGAGCTTTAGCGATTCCATGGATGGAGTCGCGGGCTCATCCTCGACTTGCCCCATATTGCCTGATCACATGTCGATCGGTGCCATGGCGCTGTTCCCTCGAGCAGCGTTTTTTTTGCAATCTCTGTGATATTTCCCCTGAACTCGGTGTCAGCCTTGACAAGACTTTATCCTATGGAGCAGCATCAGCACTGCTCTAAACACGGTTCTCACCTTATATGCTGACTTATCCTGAAATAGATCCCATCGCTTTTTCCATTGGCCCGCTGTCGGTGCATTGGTATGGCATCATGTACATCGTTGCATTTGGCGGCGCATGGCTGCTCGCTCGTTTTCGCGCAGCTAAAATTCCTGGTATGTGGACCAGTGATCAGCTTTCCGATTTGATTTTTTACGGTGCCCTGGGTGCTGTGCTGGGCGGACGTCTGGGCTCCGCTTTGTTCTACAATTTCGATAGAGTCCTCAGCGAACCGCTCTGGTTGTTGCGAGTATGGGAAGGCGGTATGTCCTTCCATGGTGGATTTATCGGCGTGATGTTTGCGTTCTATCTGTACTCACGCAAGTTGAACCGACACTGGTTTGATGTGCTTGATTTCGTCGCACCGCTGGTGCCCTTTGGCCTGGGTGCAGGCAGACTGGGTAATTTTATTGGCGGCGAATTATGGGGGCGACCGACCGACGCTCCCTGGGGCATGGTGTTTCCCCATGTCGATCAGTTCGCCAGACATCCTTCACAGCTGTATCAGTTTGCCCTTGAAGGCCTTGTCCTGTTCAGCCTGCTTTGGTGGTTCTCATCGCGACCACGGCCTCGTTATGCGGTATCAGGCCTGTTCGGCATCGGCTATGGCTGCCAGCGTTTCCTGGTAGAATTTTTTCGGGAGCCGGATCAGGATCTTGGTTTTATTGCCATGGACTGGTTAACCATGGGGCAATTGCTATCCTTGCCAATGATTTTTGCAGGTATAGCGCTTATGGTTTATGCGTACCGTCATCCGACCCGCGGCATCACTGTCGAACCCAACGTAAAACAACAGCAAAGACGGCTTAAAAAATGATTGCGCGGATTAAGTCATGAAACAATATCTGGACCTGATGCAAAGGATTCTCGACGAGGGTGTCAGCAAACAGGATCGCACCGGTACCGGGACGCTTTCCGTATTCGGTCATCAGATGCGTTTTAATCTGCAGGATGGTTTTCCGCTGGTCACCACTAAAAAATTACACCTGCGCTCCATCATTATTGAACTGCTGTGGTTCCTCAGCGGCGATACCAATATCCGCTACTTAAAGGAAAACGGCGTATCTATCTGGGATGACTGGGCCGATGAGAATGGCGATCTCGGGCCGGTATATGGATTTCAGTGGCGATCATGGCCAGGCAAAGATGGTCAGTCGGTAGATCAGATCAGCAAACTGATTGAGCAGATCCGCAGCAATCCCGATTCCAGGCGTCTGATGGTGGTGGCCTATAATCCGGCTTATGTGGATGAGATGGCGCTGCCGCCCTGTCACTCGCTGTTTCAGTTTTATGTCGCTGATGGCAGATTGTCTTGCCAGCTCTATCAGCGCTCTGCGGATACCTTCCTCGGCGTGCCCTTCAATATTGCATCCTATGCGCTGCTCACTCATATGATTGCGCAGCAATGTGATCTGGAGGTCGGCGATTTTATCTGGACCGGAGGCGATACTCATCTGTACGTTAACCATCTTGAGCAGACCAGATTGCAACTGACGCGAGAACCTTTGGCATTACCCAGACTGATCATCAAGCGCAGGCCAAACAGCTTGTTTGATTACACCTACGAAGATTTTGAAATACAAAATTATGAATTCCATCCCCATATTAAAGCGCCGGTTGCAGTGTAATTGCTGCCTGAAGATCTGCCGGTGAAGCTGGCTCTGGTCTGGGCCATGGCTCGCAACAGGGTTATCGGCCGAAACAATGCGCTGCCCTGGCACCTGCCCGAAGATCTTAAATTCTTCAAACGCGTCACTATGGGCAAACCCATTATCATGGGACGCAAAACCTGGGAGTCTATTGGTCGCCCTTTGCCTGGGCGCTGCAATATTGTGATCAGTCGCAATCAGGATTTTAAAGCGGATGGCATAGCGGCAGTGAGTTCGTTGCAACAGGCAATAAGCCTGGCTGGACAGATTTCCCTGCGGGATGGTGTCGATGAAGTCTGTGTTATCGGCGGCGCAGAAATCTATCACCAGGCATTGCCGCTGGCTGATCGTCTGTATCTGACCCAGGTGCATGCGGATGTTGAGGGCGATACCTTCTTCCCGGAGTTCGATCTGAGTCAGTGGCAGGAAGTCGAGCGGGAGGATTTTTCGGCTTCCTCTGCCAATCCCTGTGACTACAGTTTCCTTGTGCTGGAAAAGCGCCCTCAGGTCCACTAATGGAGATATCCAAAGACTTGCAAAGAGCAGTGCTGATCATGGTGCTGCTCAATGCTTTTTCCACGTCTTTAATGTTATCGGCCGCCAATGTAGCACTACCGACGATTGCCGCTGACCTGTCGCTTGATGCGGTAGCGCTGAGCTGGGTGCCGATGGCCTACCTGATGGCCAGCGCAATGTTTGTGCTGGTATTCGGTAAGCTGGCCGATACCTGGGGGCGCAAGCGGTTTTTCCTGATTGGCACTGTGGCTGTCATTGTCACCTCAATAGCGGCGGCATTTTCTGTGAACGCCACTATGCTGCTGAGCGCCCGCTTTCTGCAAGGGGTCAGCGCGGCGATGTTGTATGCCACGCAGATAGCGCTGGTGTCGTCAGTTTATCCCGCTCAGCGACGTGGCAAAGTGATTGGACAGGTGGTTTCCGCCATCTATATCGGTCTGGCAGCCGGGCCTTTGCTGGGTGGTTATGCTATTGACCTGCTAGGCTGGCGGGCGAGCTTTCTGCTGCAGGTGCCACTTGCGGTCGTGGTGCTGATGCTTGGTGTCTTAAAAGTTAAAGGCGAGTGGTCAGCCGAGACCAGGACTGGTTTCGACGTGCCAGGAGCTATCATCTATGGCCTGGCAATCCTGTTGTTTTGCCTGGGTATTTCCAGACTGCCTGCCGTTGATGGATTTATACTGATTGCCGCCTCCGCCGCTGCAATCAGCGTGTTTCTGCGTCATGCCAGACGTACTCCATTTCCGATCTGGGACGTGAACCTGTTTTTCAGCAACCGGGCATTTACGCTTTCCTGCGCCGCATCGCTGATCATGTACAGCACCACGTATGGCAATGTCGTGCTACTCAGCCTCTACCTGCAATACCTCAAAGGCATGAGCGCCAGTGCGGCAGGCATGATAATGATGCTGCAGCCTATTACCATGGCGATTCTGTCGCCGCTGACGGGGCGGCTCTCTGATCGTATTGAGCCACGGATTCTGGCGTCGCTGGGCATGTTTATAACTGCTGTGGGTCTGCTGATGCTGGCAATGTTAAGCAGTTCCAGCAGCCTCCTGCGGGTGGCACTGGCCTTACTGATGACAGGGCTTGGCTTCAGCCTGTTTTCCTCGCCCAATGTCAACGCAATCATGGGTTCAGTGGCTCAAAAACATTACGGCAGTGCCTCTGCTGCGGTAGCCACGACGCGGCTTCTAGGTCAGCTCAGCAGCATTGTGCTGGTGACACTGGCGCTTACTCTGGTTATGGGAAACCGGCCCATCAGCCCGGAGAACTATCCTCAACTGGAGCAGTCAATCCGTTTAAGTTTCAGCATTGCCGCGGCTTTATGTATCCCCGGCATCCTGCTGTCATTACTACGCGGACGCATTCATACGGCAAACAACGCAATATGACTGCCTGGCTGCAGTTCATCGCATTGCAGATAGTTCCTATCCACAGACTGGTGGCATTAATTAAAAAAGAGTGTTAGTTTCCAGATAGCTGTACGGAAGTGCAGTGACAAGTCTGAGTAATATCAGTAACTCAACCGAATTGGAGGAAATGATTTATGTGGACAAAACCTGCTTATGAGAACATCCGTCTGGGCTTCGAAATTACTATGTATTTCAAGACCCGTTAAGACAATGCTCAGTTGGCAGCCCCTGGCTGCCAGCACCAAACGCCAGGATTTCCTGGCGTTTATCTTTTCAGAACCTGTCGATTTACCGAGATTACCCTATGTTTGTCCGTATCCTTGGTGCCGCCGCCGGAGGCGGATTCCCGCAATGGAACTGTAATTGCCGTATGTGCCACGGAGTACGTCAGGGCACGATTAAGGCGTCGCGCCGAACCCAGTCTTCTATCGCCATCAGTGCCGACGCAGAGAGCTGGGTATTATTTAATACTTCCCCCGATATCCTGGCCCAACTGGCCGCTTTCCCGGCTCTGCAGCCTGCACGAAGCCTGCGTGATACTGCGATCACTGCGATTGTGTTTATGGATTCGCAGATTGACCACACTACCGGCCTGTTGATGTTGCGCGAAGGCTGCCCTCATCAGGTCTATTGCAGTGATATGGTGTACGAAGATCTGTCAACGGGGTTCCCGCTGTTCAAGATGCTCAAGCATTGGAACGGCGGCATTAACCATCACCCTATTCCGCTGGATGGCAGCAGTTTTACTATCGCTGGAATCGAGGGTCTCGCCTTCACCGCAATACCGGTGGAAGGTAAAGCACCGCCCTATTCACCGCATCGACATAATCCTCATAGCGGCGACAATATCGGCATAAAAGTGACTGATACCCGCAGCGGTAAAAACCTGTTCTATGCGCCAGGGCTGGGTGAGCTGAGCGCAACAACCGTTGATTTAATGACTGCGGCGGATTGTCTGCTGGTCGATGGTACGTTCTGGCAGGAAGATGAAATGGCCAGCGTCGGTCTTGGTGATCGTAAAGCTGCCGATATGGGGCACCTGCCTCAATCAGGCCCAGGCGGCATGATTGAGGTGCTGCGTCCCATGCCGCGGCCGCGTAAGATTCTCATTCATATCAATAACACTAACCCTATTCTGGATGAAGAATCCGAACAGCGTGCAATTTTAAAAGCGGAAGGTATTGAAGTGGCCTACGACGGAATGGAAATTTCACTATGAGTTTTGATCTGCAAAAAGCCCCGTTCAGTATAAATCCAAGATATCGCCTGCAGTGGGAAGAAGCCCAGCAATGCCATGTGCTGCTGTATCCAGAAGGTCTGGTAAAGCTGAGTGACAGCGCCGCTGAGGTACTCGGCCGTTGCCAGACAGTTACGACGTCCGAGGCACTGATTAAAGAGCTGCAGCAGGCTTATCCGACGGCTGATACCATTGTCGATGATGTGAATGAATTTCTGCAGCATGCACAGCAACAGGAATGGATTCTTCGTTATGGAGATTAAATTATTGAGCACTGAAACCACTGCAGTTAAGGAGAAAGCCAATATCCCGATGTGGCTGCTTGCGGAGCTGACCTATGCCTGTCCGCTGCAATGCCCCTATTGTTCCAACCCGCTGGAACTGTCCGCTTCACGCAAGCAGGAACTGAGCACCGAGGAGTGGCTGTCAGTGATGCAGCAGGCGCGTAAACTGGGTGCGGTACAGCTCGGTTTCTCAGGTGGCGAACCGCTGGTGCGTGATGACCTGGAAGTACTGATCAGCGCCGCCAGTAAGATGGGTTTTTACTGCAATCTGATTACTTCGGCCGTAGGTCTGAATGCTGAGAAGATAAGTGCCTTCAAGAAGGGCGGTTTAAACCATATTCAGATCAGTTTTCAGGGCAGTGACCGGGACACAAACGCCAGATTCGGTGGCTCTGACACCTTTGAGCAGAAGCTGGCGATGACAAAGGAAGTGATTCGACAGGGTGTCCCGCTGGGGCTGAACTTCGTGTTACATCGTCATAATATTCATCAGGTTGCTGATTTTCTGGCGCTGGCTGAAGAGCTGGGCGCCGAATTTGTAGAGCTGGCTAATACACAGTATTACGCCTGGGCACTGCATAACCGGGAGCAGTTGATGCCGAGCCGGCAGCAGCTGGAGGACGCGGAAGCTGCCACCAATGCGTTCAGAGCCGCACATACCGGCAAGATGAAGGTGTTTTTTGTCGCGCCTGATTATTACGATGACAGACCCAAAAGATGCAGCAACGGCTGGGGCACAACCTTTATAACGGTGACCCCTGAAGGCGAAGTGCTGCCTTGCCAGTCTGCCAAAGTCATCCCTGGCATTAGTATTCCCAGCGTGCGTGGACAGACCTTGCATGAGATCTGGCATCACTCCGATATGTTCCAACGTTTTCGTGGCACGGCCTGGATGAAAGAACCCTGCGCCAGCTGTCCGGAACGCGAAATCGATCTGGGTGGTTGTCGCTGCCAGGCGCTGATGCTGACCGGTGATGCCGCCAATACTGACCCCGTCTGCAGCCTCTCGCCTTTGCATCATCTGATCACCGATGTCGTTGATGCGGCGCAGGGCCATATGCCTGCAGGAGTTTCTGCAGGAGTGCCTGCAGGAGTATCTGCGCCGATAGAAGCACGACCCTTATTGTTTCGAAATACCAGAAACGCTAAAAAAATTGCCACTGCCAGGGAAGAATAATTGATGACCTCAACTCCCTGGAGCCGCGAAGAGTTTGAACAACGCCTGCGTGATAAAGGGCGTTTTTATCATATCCACCACCCTTTTCATGTAGCGATGAACAGTGGTCAGTGCAACCGCGAACAGATTCAGGGCTGGGTTGCCAACCGCTTTTACTACCAGACCAGTATTCCCATAAAAGATGCCGCTATTCTCGCCAATTGTCGTGACCGCGATGTGCGCAGAGAGTGGATCCAGCGCATTCTTGACCATGATGGGCTGAAGGGCGAAGAAGGTGGCATTGAAGCCTGGCTGCGGCTGGGTGAGGCGGTAGGGTTAAATCGGGCAGAAGTCCAATCTCAGCAGCATGTACTGCCTGGTGTGCGGTTTGCCTGCGATGCCTATGTGAATTTTGCTCGCCAGGCTACCTGGCAGGAGGCCGCCTGTTCTTCGTTGACCGAATTATTTGCTCCTGAAATCCATCAGAAACGCCTGGACAGTTGGCCGCAGCACTACCCCTGGATTGATATGGAAGGTTATAACTACTTCCGCAATCGTCTCACTGAAGCGCGTCGCGATGTGCAGCATGGGCTGGAAATTACGCTTTCCTGGTTTGCCACCCGTGAACAGCAGGAACGGGCGCTGGACATCCTGCAGTTCAAACTGGATGTATTGTGGACCATGCTGGATGCGATGCAGATGGCGTATGTTTACCAGCAACCGCCCTATCATGGCTGCAGGCCTGCCGCAGTCGGGTTGTCATGAGGAAAATGGCCTGCATGAATAAGATGGCGTGAACTAGATGGACCCCTTCACCCAGGGTGTGGTGGGCGCATTCGCTGCGCAGACTGCGGCTAAACCCCGGCTTTTTGCTAAAGCAGCTGTCATTGGGGCTCTTGGAGGAATGGCGCCGGATCTGGATGTACTGATCTCATCGCCCACGGACCCTCTGCTGTTTCTGGAATATCACCGCCATTTCACCCATTCTTTATGGTTTATTCCGATAGGTGGAATGCTGACGGGCGTGGTTCTTTTTGGGATTCTGGGCAAGTGGTGGGGATTAAAACTCCAGCAGTGCCTGTTATGGAGCACTCTGGGTTATGCCACTCACGGCCTGCTCGACGCCTGCACCTCCTATGGCACGCAACTGTTGTGGCCGCTTAAAGATTATCGCTATGCCTGGGACGTAATATCAGTTGTCGATCCTCTGTTCACCCTGCCATCGGCTGCTTTGCTGATCCTTGCCGCGCGCAGCAAAAGCACGCGCTATCTGCTGTTCGGAATCATCTGGATGACCATGTATATAACGGCTGCAGCAGTTCAGCATCAACGGGCAATGGCTATGGGGCATGAACTGGCAGCCAGTCGCGGTCATCAAACTGATCATCTGTCAGTAAAACCGAGCTTTGGCAATATTGTGGTGTGGAAGTTGATCTACGAACGCAACGATGTCTTCCATGTCGATGCGCTTAAGCCTGGGATTTTTAACAAAGTGGTCTGGGCTGGCGAGAGCATCAGCAAGCTTGATGTGAAGCGGGATTTTCCCTGGCTGACCCCCGATACCCAACAGGCACGCGATATTGAGAGTTTCGCGAAATTTTCCTCCGGCTATATTGCGCTGGATCCGGATAATCCCAACCGTATTGCTGATATCCGTTATTCGCTGCTGCCTCAGAATCTTGAGCCCCTGTGGGGTATCGAACTGTCAAGAGATGCCAATCCAGAGCAGCATGTGCACTACTACACGCAGCGGAACGGCAGTCGGGAAGCTCTGCCCGCCTTGCTCAACATGATTGCAGAGGATGGCGAGCAGTAGCGTACACCGCGTTTTTCATGGTCAGGCGATCACGCTATCTTAGACATGCCTATCTATCGTACCCGGGTAAATCCGGTTTGCTTTACAGGGAATTGGCGATAGACATCTTCAACCTGACCTTTACTATGAACCATTGGCTCGGGAGAGCTTTCAGGGAGAAGTCTGGTGATTAAGACAGCAACAGAGGAACGGATAAAGCGCTTGAAGGTTCATCTTGAGCGCGAAAATCCGGCCATGGCGCGGGCCGTTGAGCATTTTCAGGAACTTGATGATGTCGCGCGAAAGCTTGGTTTCATGGCTGCCGATGAGTCCTATGCCACAAAAATCTCGTGGTGGCCGGTGGTGGCTGTACTCGGCACCTATTCTGCGGGTAAATCGACTTTTATCAATGAGTTCCTGGGGCAGCAGTTGCAGCGTACCGGCAACCAGGCCGTTGACGATAAATTTACGGTCATCTGCTATGGACCTGAGCCGCAGGCCAGACAGCTGCCAGGCATGGCGCTGGACAGTGATCCGCGCTTTCCGTTTTATAGAATAAGCCAGAATATCACCACAGCTGCGACGGGTGAGAGTAAGCGCATTGATGCCTATCTGCAGCTGAAAACCTCTAATTCTGAACAGCTGCGCGGCAGAATTCTTATTGATTCACCGGGTTTTGATGCTGATCCGCAGCGCAATTCAACGCTGCTGATTACCGATCACATCATCGGCCTTTCTGATCTGGTGCTGGTGTTTTTCGATGCCCGCCATCCAGAGCCTGGCGCGATGACCGACACCCTCAAACACCTGGTCGCTGATACGATCAACCGCCAGGATGCTGATAAATTCCTGTATATCCTGAATCAGATTGATAATACGGTGCGTGAAGACAATCCCGAAGAGGTGGTGGCATCCTGGCAACGGGCGCTGGCTCAATCGGGTCTTACGGCGGGACGCTTCTATCGCATTTATGCTGAAAGCGCTGTTAATCCTGATGCCAATGAGCAGCTGTACCGGCGTGTAAAGGGAAAGCGTGATGAGGATATGGAAGACATTCGCTCCCGTATAGCCCAGCTGGATGTGGACCGTGCCTATCGGATTGCCGGTATGCTTGAAGAGAGCGGCAAACACCTGCGTGATGTCCTGGTGCCGCGCTTGATTGACTTCCGTCGAAAATGGCTGAAGCGTTCGCGCTGGACCAACACTGTTGTATTTCTAATGCTGGCGACCGGTTTTGTCTGGTGGAGCCTGGCGGCAAATGCCTGGGATGGGCTGGTGTTCCTGCCACTCGCCGACATGGAGCCGGCGTTTCAGCTGATTTTTGTTGCGGTTGTGCTGGTGCTGGCAGCGCTGTTGTACAGTCAGATCAGAATATGGACTGGCCGCTCAGTGCTCAATAGAATCAAGCGGGATAACAGTCTCGGCAAGGACCGTTTGCCTCTGGCCAGTGCATTTGAGACCAACCTTTACGCCTGGTGGCAGTCTGCGGTTGCAGCGCGGCCTCATCGCTGGTCTACCGGCCTGCGGCGCAGGCTGGATCGATTAATCGCCAGCGCCGATACGCTGGTGCAGGAATTGAATGACCGTTTTACCCGTCCGTCCGGGACAGATGGCAGTAACGGTCTTAAACGCACTAATGGAGCTGACAGCGGGACTGCGGCCGCTACCTCTGAAAGCAGTACCACGCACCACAAGCACAGTGGCAGCAACGGCAAAGACGCAGATCAGACTTTGCGCTGATTCAATCCTGCTTA
>JBDNGQ010000168.1:0-2797 GCA_041689205.1 Pseudohongiellaceae bacterium
CACATATACGATTGGCTACTGGCCTGCTTGCCCTCCTCTTTGTTGACCTGCACCGTGGTCTCATCCATCAGGATCACCGGGGCGCAGCGCACAGCGCGCTCCATCTGCTCAAGCAGCGGGTCGAGCGCCTGCGAGCACTTAATCACCCAGTTGGCCAGTGTCTGGCGAGTCAGCTCAACGCCGTGCCGGTTAAATATTTTTTCCTGCCGGTACAGTGGCAAAGCGTCTTGGTACTTTGCAGTGACCACATAAGCCAGCAAGCCAGGACCGGCATTACTTTTTGGGATCAGCGCCGGCACCCTGGCGGCAATCTGAACTCCCTCCTCACACTGGGGACACGCATATTTGTATCGGATATGCCGCTCAACAAACAGTTTGGCGGGCACATACTCCAGACGCTCACTGCTGTCAGCACCGATGCGGTTTTTCTGACAACCACAGGCGCACACTTTCTCTGCTTCCGGGATATCGAGCTCAATCTCGACACGCACCAATGACTCGGGCAGCGCTTTGCGGCCGCAGGTTTTACGACGGACATAAGTGATGGTTTGTGTTTCTTGTGAGGGGCTTTCGTTTGCGACGCTGCCCGCTTCAAGCTCATCGGGATTGAGCGCTGAACCCAGGGCGTCGACTTCGTTAAACAGATCGGCCTGGGGGTCATTACCGCGCTGCTCCGAGCGCGCGCCGTAGCCTTGAGCGCGCAGCAGGCGCAGCTTTTCTTCAAGCAAGGTGATGAAGTTGTCGCGCTGTGCCAACTGTTTCTGGTGCAGCGCCAAGTGTTGTTGCAGCTGTTTTTCGAACAATAATTCGCGCGCCTGCAAAGCGGCAATGAGCTCAGTTTTACTGAAATTTTTCAAGGAGTTGGCAGCGTTTTTCATGCCGCTGATTATACCTGGGCGAGCAGGTTTATTCACTGCTTTTATTCACTAAATGCGGTGCGATTGAGCGCCAAAATGCAGTGAATGATGAGGCCTGACCCGATCAATATCCACGCCATCCAGAAGCCAGGATAACAGCTGCGGACTCAGCTGATAAACATCACGACCCTCTGAGCTCGGCCAGCTAAAGCGTTGCTTCTCAAGCCGCTTGTACCACAGCACAAAACCGTTTCGCTCCCAGTACAACACTTTGACCTTGTCGCGCTGGCCATTACAAAACACAAACAGCGCCGGCATAAACGGATCAAGTTCCAGCTCCAGTTCCACCAGAGCGCTCAGGCCATTGATGCTTTTGCGAAAATCAACCGGATGCAGATACACATACACCTGATCGACCGGCCAGTGACGCGCTCTCATGCGCTCAGCGCTCGCAGCACCATGGGCAATTGGGTCTGGGCAATGTTAAGCCAGAGCGCTTGCCCGTTTGGCAGCTGTGTTTTAAGCTCGATGCGCAGATCGTGAGGCAGTGGCGGCAAAGACAACTTTACAAAATCAGCACTATTTTTTGCAGCGGGCAGAACGCCTTTCTCGCGCAGTGTTTTAACAGCTGCATATAAGCACAGCGCACTGACATTGTTCTGTTCAGCCACCTCGCGAATAGATAATTTGTTCTGCTCGGCAATCTGGATCAGCGATAAATAAAACGACTGCTTTTCTGTCAACTTCATGTGGGTATCCTCGTTAATAAAACGAGACCACATTACTGCAATCGGTCATCAATTTTTAGATGGGGTTTATCGAGCGTTTACGAAGATTCCGCGCCAGTGTTGATTTCACTCATGTCAGACAATACAACATCAAAAACGTGCCGGGCCTGGAACTGGGACTGCTTGATACCGGTATATTGGATGCTGCAGGAACCACGGGTGATGGCAATATTGTGCGATCCTTGCCAGACAACAAGGGCAATATTACTTTGAGCTGGGCTCGCGATAACCACGGTTTTACTGCCATCAATCGACATATTGGCTCCTATCGCGACCTGTCTTTTGACACCACGTTCCAGTTTGGTAATGACCTTGTGCGCAGTCTGGTCAAGAGCAAGATTGATAGTTATAGCACCTGGGATTTCCAGTACCGTTATACCCATCAATGGGCAAACGCAGGATGGGGCAGCACAGCGTTTACAGTCGGTGTACTGGATGCATTTAACGAAGATCTGCCATTCCGTGAAGCGAGTCCTCTGAATTTCGATTCCATCGTGTTCGATGGCAGGGGCCGACGCGTTTATGCAAGAGCGCTCTGGCAGTTCAGATAGTTTTTAAAGAAGTATAGTGGAAGGTTATGGACCGGGGGCGGGGATTTTTTACCCTCCCCCTTTTTTTTGTGCGAAGATAAAAGAAAATACTGAGACATCTAATATGCCCGTTTCCACTCCTGTACTTATCCCCGTAATTGCACTTGTTATCTGGACCATGCTGATCTGGCTATGGATGTATGTGACGCGCATGCCAGCTGTGCGAAAAGCCGGAATAGTTTTAGACTCAGATGCACCGCGTGGTGAGCAGATGTCTACCCTACCACCAAAGGTGCGCTGGAAGGCGGATAACTATAACCACCTTATGGAGCAGCCTACGCTGTTCTATGCGATTGCACTGGTGCTCGCACTGCTGGGGCAGGGAGAGGGACTAAATCTGCTGCTGGCGTTGGCTTATGTTGGTCTGCGAATTGTGCATAGTTTGATTCAAGTCCTGATTAACAACATCAAACTGCGCTTCATGGTATTTGCAGTATCTTCATTGGTATTGATAGCACTGACTCTAAGAGCACTGTCAGCTGCAATTTCTTGATTATATAGAGAGCCGTGTGAGGGGAAACTGAATACTGCCGCCCCCCACCATGCAACAGCTTTTCTAGCG
>JBDNGQ010000169.1:0-4670 GCA_041689205.1 Pseudohongiellaceae bacterium
CAGCAACGCGATGGTTTGCAACCCTTTGCTCTCCTCAATACCAAACATGAGATTCATATTCTGGATTGCCTGACCCGAAGCTCCTTTGACAAGATTATCGATAACCGATAAGACAACAACCATACCACTTTGTTCAAGATATGCTACTGCAAGCTGACAACGATTCGATCCGCGCACATTACGTGTGCTTGGAAACTTACCAGCTGGCAGCACATCGACAAATGGCTCGTCGCGATAACGATCCTCAAAAAGAGACTGCAATTGCGCTGGATCCACGTCTGAATTCAGGGGTGCATATAAGGTGGCATGAATCCCTCTTATCATCGGAGTCAGATGCGGAACGAAGCTTAGTTTCACTTTTTCGCCACTGTAATTGTCCAGACCCTGACAGATCTCCGGCAAGTGACGGTGTCCCAGCACTCCATAGGCGCCAATGGTCTCACTTGTCTCGCACAGCAGTCCGCCGATGGCTGCTTTACGTCCGGCCCCGCTGACGCCTGACTTGGCATCTGCAATCAGGCTTGAAATATCCACCAGTTTCTTCTCCAGCAGAGGCAGAAACCCCAATTGTATTGCTGTAGGGTAGCAACCTGGCACAGCTATCAGGCGTGCGCTCTTGATGCGCTCCCGGTTCACTTCGGGCAGACCATAAACTGCCTCTGCAACCAACTCCGGGCACTGATGCTGCTCACCATACCATTTCTGCCAGACATCGATATCCTGCAAACGAAAATCTGCAGACAAGTCGACAACTCTTACCCCGCGTGCCAGCAGAGGGGAGACCGTCTTCATCGCAACCGCGTGCGGAGTGGCATAGAAAACCACATCACAATCTGCCAGCGCTGAGCTTTCCGGATCGGAAAACTGCAAATCCAGGTGACCACGCAGATTAGGAAAGAGGTCACAGACTGCTGTTCCCTGCAATTCCCGTGAAGTAATTACCTCAACCCGAACATCATCGCGGGGCAACAACAAGCGCAATAATTCCACACCTGTATACCCGGTCCCGCCTACAACCCCTGCTTTAATCAATTTTTGTCTCCTGACTTATATCGTGCGTTTTATCAGCTGTGGTAGTGTACCACTTCCTGAATTTACTGTTATTCCAGCGCAATGGAGCATGCCATGCAGTGGGTTATCGCTTTCCACATAATTTCTGTTGTCACCTGGTTCAGCGGATTATTTTACCTGCCGCGTCTGTTTGTCTACCACGCCATGAGCGAAGATCAGATCAGCAAAGATCGCTTTAGCATTATGGAGAGAAAACTGTTTAATGGCATTACCACACCATCAGGGATAGCGACGGTGCTGCTTGGCCTGTGGCTGCTGTCCTTTAATCCTTCCTATTATATGAGCGCAGCCTGGTTTCACTGGAAATTGCTGGCAGTGCTGATACTGATTGCTTACCACTTCATGTGCTGGCGCTTATTGGTCGCCTTTCGTGAACAGCGCAACACCCGCAGCCATGTTTTTTACCGGTTTTTTAATGAGTTTCCAGTATTTTTGCTGATAGCGATCGTTATATTAGTTGTGGTAAAACCCTTCCAATGATGTTCAAAGGCTAATTAACGTGAGGGCAAAGATGGTGAATATGCAGGAAACCAGTGCTAAACCCAATGTCATGTGTTTTTCAGGTCTGGATCCGAGCGGTGGCGCGGGCATCCAGGCAGATATCGAAGCCCTGTTCAGCGGGGGCTGTCATTGCACCCCTATAATCACCTCATTGACTGTGCAGGACAGCGCGAATGTGATCTCTGTCGTCCCTGTCAATGCCGCCCTGGTTGTTGAACAGGCGCGGGCAGTATTGGAGGACATCCCGATTCAGGCGTTTAAAATTGGTCTGATCGGTAGCGTAGCCATGGCTGAAGTGATTCATACCATTCTCACCGACTACCCGAATATTCCTGTGGTGCTTGACCCGATTCTGCAGGCTGGCGGTGGCTATGAATTTGGTTCTGATGAGTTGATTGATGCAATGATTAGCCTGCTGTTACCTTTGACCAAAGTGCTGACGCCAAATACCCGTGAAATCCGGCGACTGGCCCCCACTGCCGATACTCTTGAAGCCTGCGCTATGGAGTTATTGGATACCGGCTGTGAGAACATTCTGCTCACCGGAGCACATGAGCCGGGACCAAAAGTCGTGAATCGATTGTTCCGCCATCACCAACCCGTCAAATCCACCTCATGGCCGCGCCTCGCGCATGAATATCATGGCTCAGGCTGCACATTATCCGCATCGCTGACAGCCTACCTGGCACATGGTCTCAGTCTGCAGGAAGCGGCCCAACAGGCTCAAAAGTTTACCTGGGAATCGCTGCAGCATGCTGAGCGGCCGGGTTGCGGTCAACATTTTCCGAATCGCAGCTACTGGAACAGGCGATAACAGCAACCATGCATGGCATCTATGCGATAACCGACCCGGTGCTGCTGGCGGGCGATAAACTTGATCGGTACGTAGAAGAGGCGCTGCAGGGCGGCATCAACATGCTGCAGTACCGAAACAAATCTGCTGATCACAAGCTTAGAGTTCAAGAGGCAAAACGCCTGCAGACTCTTTGCAGCCAATATCGTGTTCCTCTGTTGATCAACGACGATATTCAGCTGTGTCTTGAGGTTGGTGCCGCCGGTGTTCACCTCGGACAAAAGGATAGCACTCTGCGTGAAGCCAGACATTTGCTTGGAGACGCTGCAATTATCGGTATCACCTGCTACAGCGATATTAACGCCGCTCTGCAAGCAGAGACTGAGGGCGCCTCCTATGTTGCTTTCGGAAGATTCTTTCCGTCGCGGACCAAACCTGATGCCGCGCGCGCAGCTCCCCAGGTTCTGAGCACCGCTAAAGCACAATTGCAGATTCCGCTGGTTGCAATTGGGGGCGTCAACGCAGAAAATGGCGCGTTATTAATTGCCGCAGGTGCAGATATGCTGGCTGTAATTGACTACCTGTTCTCCACTCCCGCCGTGGCATCCCGTGCCAGGGCGCTCAGTAAATTGTTTAAAACCGTAACTGATTGAGGTCAACATGCCCGCTCCTCGCTCCAATAATAATCGCTCCGCAGAACTATTCGAACGGGCTATCCAATTTATCCCTGGTGGCGTCAACTCACCTGTTCGAGCCTTCAAAGGAGTCGGCGGCAATCCGCTGTTTTTTCAGGGTGGCGAAGGAGCTTATCTTATAGATGAAGATAATAACCGCTATGTCGATTATGTTGGCGCCTGGGGTCCTTTAATACTCGGTCATCTTCATCCCGCCGTTATCAAGGCACTGCAGGAACAGTTGCAGCGTGGACTGGCTTATGGTGCTTCCACTGCCGCAGAAGTAACTATCGCGGAAACCATTTGTGAACTGGTGCCATCAATAGAAAGTGTGAGGCTTGTCACCTCGGGCACAGAAGCTACCATGAGTGCAATTCGAGTCGCGCGCGGATTTACCCGTCGTGATAAAGTCGTGAAATTCGAAGGTTGCTATCACGGCCATGTTGATGGCCTGCTGGTAAAGGCCGGGTCTGGCGCATTGACTCTGGGTGAACCGGATTCACTCGGAGTACCCAAAGCCTATACCGATCTCACTTATGTGCTGCCATATAACGATGGCGATGCAGTGGAGAAATTGTTTGCGGAACACGGTGAAGAGATTGCCTGCATCATCGTTGAACCGATAGCGGGCAATATGAATTTCGTGCCTCCTTTGCCTGGTTATCTGCAGAAGCTCCGAGAAGTTTGTACCCATTACGGCAGCCTGTTGATTTTTGACGAAGTGATGACTGGCTTCAGAGTGGCGCTTGGTGGCGCACAATCGGTTTATGGCGTAACTCCTGATTTAACCACGCTGGGCAAAGTTATTGGTGGCGGTCTGCCAGTTGGAGCATTCGGTGGACGCCGTGAGGTCATGGAAGTTCTGGCTCCCAATGGACCTGTTTATCAGGCCGGCACCCTGGCAGGCAGTCCATTGGCGGTTGCAGCGGGACTGGCGATGCTTAAGGAAGTCAGGAAGCCGGATTTCTATAAGCGCCTCGACGCAACTACCGCAGGTTTACTCAATGGATTGACAGAACGAGCCCGGGCCGCAGGAATTCCCTTTACGACCAATCACGTTGGAGGCATGTTTGGCTGTTTCTTCAGCACTGCAGAAAAAGTATCAACATTTGCCCAGGTAATGAGCTGTGACGTGCCCCGTTTCCAGAAATATTTTCATACTATGCTGCAGGAAGGCGTTTATCTGGCACCTTCCGCCTATGAGGCAGGATTTGTCTCTGCGGCGCATGGCCCCAAAGAGATAAAATTGACGCTCGATGCTGCTGAAAAAGCGTTCGCAACACTCTGAGTGGAAAGTATCGTTATCAAAGGACACAGTAATGAACAAATATCATGTTTACGGCATTGGCAATGCCCTGGTAGATAAAGAATTTGAAGTTGATGAAAGTTTCTTTCGTGAAACCGGCATCGAAAAAGGTTTCATGACGCTGGTTGAGCAGGAAGAACAGCAGACCCTGCTCGATATGCTCAAAGAAAAATACGGCATCCGTAAACGTGCCGGAGGTGGATCGGCAGCCAACACCTTATATGCATTCAGTCAGTTTGGCGGCAAAGCATTTTTTTCCTGCAAAGTTGCCAATGACGAAGCCGGTGATTTTTATATCAGCGAACTGGGCAATCACAACATCAAA
>JBDNGQ010000170.1:0-7749 GCA_041689205.1 Pseudohongiellaceae bacterium
GCTGGCTGGGCCGGATACTAAAGTAATACCAGGCCACGGCACCGGGGTCAGCGACCGCGAGGGCATGAAAGAAGTGCTGGAACTGCTGTATGACATCCGCGCAAGCGTCGGTGCTCTGGTCGCTCAGGGATTGAGTCTGGAACAGACAATGATTGCGGCCCCTGCTGCGCCGCACGATGAGCGCTGGGGCCAGGTGCCCTCATGGACTGCCACGGATTTTATTCCTATTGTTTATGAAGAGCTGCGCGCTCTGAACTGATCGTTAACAGCTGAGGATTATGCCATGACTACCACAGAAGCCAACCAGCTTGAGACCACTCTGGAATCCAGTCTTGGAACCAGTCTTGGAACCAGTCTTGGAACCACTCTTGGAGCCACGGGGGTCGGAACCGCGCTGCGTGCCGCGCTGGACGCTCAACGTCAGGATTATCTAAGTGAGGGCACGGTCAGCGCGGAAACCCGCATCGACCGTCTGGATCGTGGTATTGATGTGCTGTTCAAGTATCAGGACAAAATCGTCGATGCACTCAATACTGACTTCAGCTGCCGAGCCCGTCAGGTAACCTTGCTCACTGATGTGGCTGCTTCCATCACACCACTCAAACATGCTCGCAAACACCTGCGCAAATGGATGAAAGTCCAGCGCCGTCCGAGCTCGTTCCCGTTTAATCTGTTGGGTGGCCGCTCGCATATCGAGTATCAACCGCTTGGCGTTGTTGGAGTAATCTCACCCTGGAACTTCCCGGTCAATCTGACTTTCAGCCCGCTGGCTGGAATTCTGGCGGCTGGCAATCGCGCCATGATCAAGCCCTCGGAATTTACACCCGCCACCTCCGAAGTCATGAAAGAGATGGTTAGCGAGGCCTGGGATCCAAAGGAAGTTGTACTTTTTACCGGCGGACCAGAAGTAGGCCAGGCTTTCTCCGCACAGCCCTTTGATCATTTACTGTTCACCGGCGCCACCTCGGTCGCCCGTCATATCATGGCGGCAGCAGCCCGTAATTTGGTGCCGGTGACCCTAGAGCTGGGCGGCAAGTCGCCAGTCATTATTTCCCGCACCGCCAATATTGAACAGAGCATGGAGCGGGTGATGCTGGGCAAGACCCTGAACGCGGGCCAGATCTGCCTGGCTCCGGATTATTTGATGGTGCCTGAAGAACAGCTGGAAGCCGTGATCGCCGCTGCACAGAGAGTGGTCACCGCAATGTATCCCAGTATGCTCGACAATCCTGAGTACACCGCCATAGTTAATGCCCGTCATTATGAACGGCTGACCGGCTATCTGCAGGAAGCTGCCCAACGCGGGGTCAGGACGATAGCCATCAGCCCGACGGGTGAAGATTTCAGTACCCAGCAGGATCGCCGCAAGATACCACCGACTTTGATTGTGCAGCCGGATGATGACATGCAGGTGATGGAGGAGGAGCTGTTTGGTCCGCTGTTGCCGATCCGCACTTATAAAAATTTCAACGAAACCATCGATTATGTGAATGCTCAGCCGCGACCGCTGGCCGCTTATTATTTCGGTAAAGACAAGCAGGAAGAGCAGGCTGTACTTACCCGCACCACGTCAGGTGGCGTCTGCATCAATGACGTAATCATGCATATCATGCAGGAAGAGCTGCCTTTTGGTGGCGTAGGTCCCAGTGGCATGGGGGCCTATCATGGTCTGGATGGTTTCCGTACCTTCAGCCACGCCAAAAGTGTGTATCGACAGACCCGCCTGAACGTTGGCAAGCTCGGCGGCATGTTACCTCCCTACGGTAAGGCTACTGAGCAGACCATCAATATGCAGGTTAAAAAATAACGCATCATTAAAGATAATTCAGCAATTGGTTTTTGTGGCAGCACGTCTTGAACAAAGTAATTTACATTCGGGCCCGGCAGGGATACCTTTTATCTTATGTGCCGCGCCCTCGCATTTCGTGCGTAAAGCGCAAAAAACAGGAGACCAGACATGTCTAAAGCAATCCAACTGACCATTAGTTCAAGCATTCTTGGACTATCGTTATCAATAGCATCAGGCATGAGCATGGCTCAGGGTGCTGAGCGATCAGAATTGAACGGGATCTGGACTAATGCGTCGCTAACTGGTCTCTCCCGCCCCAGGGGTGTTGAGAAACTTGTCGTCACGCCTGAGGAAGCTCAACAAATAGCTGCGAACACCTCAATCGCCGGTCTTCCGGCTGGTGAGGTAGATGATCCGGCAGCGCGCGAGCCTGGTACGGCACCTCCCGCAGGCAGTCTCGATTTTGGTCTGCGCGGCTATAATGATTTCTGGATAGATCCAGGTTCGACACTGGCTCTGGTAAAAGGTGAATTTCGCACTTCCTATGTTATTAACCCAGAGAATGGTCAGGTTCCGCGTTTGCCGAATCCGAACTTCGAGCGGCGTAATTACGGTGCCAGGTATTTGACTGGAGTCGGCGATGCAACCGGACCTGAAGCCCTGCCACTGGCTGAACGCTGCCTGCTTGGTTTTGGTAATACCGCCGGGCCAGGCATGATGGGTACGCTATACAACAGCACTTATCAGTTCGTTCAAACCGATGACTATGTGGTCATTTTGGTGGAAATGGCGCACGATGCCCGCATTATCCCTACCTATGCCTCAGCACAAGAGGCGCGGGCCAATGCGCGGCCAGCTGTGCTTCAGCAGTGGTTTGGCGATTCACGAGGCTGGTATGAGAACGACACCCTGGTGGTGGAAACAATTAACATCAACCCGGCACAGATGGAAGAAAGTTCAGTTCCTATTACTGCAAGTGGAAAGATAACAGAGCGCTTCAGTCGTTTTTCCGACACGGAGATTGTTTATCAGTTTACCGTCGATGACGATAATATTTACAGCCAGCCATGGACTGCAGAACTGAGTTTCCATTCCACGGACGGTCCGGTCTACGAATACGCCTGTCACGAAGGTAATTATGCGATGCCAGGTATTCTGGCCGGTGCGCGAATTCAAGAAGCTCAGGAGGCTCAACAGTGATGCGACTAACCGGTAAAAGCTTTGCACTGTTGCTGCTGGTATTTATCCATGCCGGTATTGCGCAGGCACAAACGCCTGCGCAGGCTTTTACCTTAAGCACAGACGCTTTCGAAGATGGCAGTGACATTCCCGTGCGCTATTCTCAGGCCGCAGAAGGGGCAGCCCCTGGCGGTGGTACCTCACCCGCATTGAACTGGTCAAATGCACCGGAAGGTACCCGCAGTTTTGTGGTGCATATGCAGGATCTGGATTTTGCACCCAACCGCGGCGCCCGCACTCAGGTGCACTGGGTAGTCTGGAACATTCCCGGCACTGCAACCGGGCTGGCAGAAGATCAACCGCAGGGCTCCCGTCTGCCCAATGGCGCCTGGCAGATCAGTGCCACCGGACCGGGTTATCGCGGTCCTGGCGCGCCCGCTACCCGGCCACGACATCACTATCTGTTCGAGGTTTATGCGCTGGATATCGAGCTGGATGTATCGCCTATCGAAGGTGATCCTCTGAACACACGCGATGCCGTGATGGCCGCAATGGAAGGTCATGTGCTCGGCAAGTCAGCTTACATGGGCCGCTTCCACCGACCCGAGTAATCCCTGGTCATTTATGACAGTCCCCCATCCAATAGAAACAGAGCGTCTGCTGTTGCGCCAATGGATTTCTGCTGATCGAGAACCCTTTGCCAGGTTAAACAATGATGCAGAAGTCATGCGTTACTTTCCGGCCCGCCTCAGCCGGGCAGAAAGTGACACGATGGCTGATCGCCTGGAAGGACTGATTGCAGAACGAGGATGGGGTTTCTGGGCAGTCGAAGAAAAGGTGACAGGTCACTTTATCGGATTTACCGCCGCGGTCACAAGGCAAAACCGGAGTTAAAATGGACTTTATGGCACTAAACAAAGCGGCATGGGATCGGCGAACTTTAGTTCACGTTGAGTCAGAGTTCTACGATATCAAAGGGTTTCTCGCTGGAAAGTCATCACTGAATCCCATCGAAATTGCGGAAACGGGCGATGTTAAAGGTAAAAGCCTGCTTCATCTTCAATGTCATTTTGGACAGGATACTTTGTCATGGGCCCGCATGGGGGCAGAAGTAACCGGTGTGGATTTCTCACCGGCAGCCATTGAACAGGCTCAACGTCTGGCAGAGAAAGCAGGCCTGGATGCGAAATTCATCAACGATGATGTTTATCATTTTGGCGAAACTAACACAGAGCAGTTTGAGGTTGTTTTTTCTTCCTATGGGGCAGTCTGCTGGCTGCCTGATCTGACGCGCTGGGCATCAGTAATTGAAAAATCATTAAAGCCAGGGGGGCAGTTCAACCTCATTGAATTCCATTCCTTTATCGATCTGGTATCCGGATACTCCTACTTCCCGGCCGATGAGCCGGATGTTGAAAGTACTGGAACATATACGGAGAACTGCACAGGTGAAAAATCCGCGATGGCTGTCTGGCCACACTCATTGAGTGAGGTAATTAACGCTCTTATCAAGGCTGGTATCGTCATTGAAAGTTTCAGCGAGTACCCATTCAGCCCCTATAATTGCTTTGAAGGGTTGGAGCATGTTGAGGGCAAAGGCTATCAGCTGCTGTTCAAGGGACGACAGGTCCCTCTCGTTTATTCGGTAACAGGCAGAAAAGCAATCGAGAAGGGAAGAGAGTAACTTAAATCGGATCTGTGTGATGCGGCTGGCAACTGGCACGCGGACTATGTGCGTTTGCGATTCTCAGCCATTAAACCTGCGAGTGATGGAGCGTAAATTATGGGCGGTGGCGTCATCGTGGTATTCATCATTATCTTCATCGCCGCGGTTGCCAGCAGCAGAGGTCGTAAAAAGCGCAAGTAAGCAATTCCTCGTATAAGTAAATATATCTTGACATAAAGTAAAGCTAACTTTACCTTAAGACAAGATTGTTTAACTTAATGAGAGGAAAACGCCAAATGAAAGAATACTCTGGAGCAACTCCGCGCGACCAGCAAAACCGCAAACGCTACACCTGGTTACTTGCCCTTTGGGCGTTGGCATACCTGGCTAGCACCTACCTGGTCACCTTTGAACTTTCCGACAGCTCATGGCGCTGGATAGCCGCCGGCGCACCATCCTTGTTTGCGATATTTGCAGCCGCTGCCTATTGGCGATTTCTGCAAAATGCCGATGAACTCGCCCGCGCCATCGAATTAAAAGCGCTGGCGTTAGCTGTCGCCGTTGGATTCGTCGTCTGGCCAGCCTCGACTCTGCTTGCCGCATCCGGTGCACCCATTTCCGGAGCAATGAATCCTACCGTGCTGCTGATGGTGGCCTGCTACAGCTATGGCGTGATTAAAGGCAGGAGTGACTACCGATGAAGAATCGACTCAAGGTATTGCGTGCGGAGCGGGACTGGACTCAGGCCTGGCTGGCTGCGGAACTCGATGTGTCACGGCAGACGGTCAACGCCATTGAAACCGGCAAGTACGATCCCAGTCTGCCGCTGGCTTTCAAAATTGCTCAATTGTTCGGTTTGCAGATCGAAGAGATTTTCGAAGCATCTGCTGCCTCAAAGGGAGAATAAGATGCGCTCATTTTTCATTGCTGTGCTGTTCGCTGTCGTATCCGCCACTACGTTTGCCCAAAATCCTGCTCTCGGTGAGTGGTACGGTGTGGTCAATACACCCCAGGGCGCCTTTACGCTGGTGGTGAGAATTACCGATACCAATGGAACGTTCGTCGGCAGTCTTGAGGCGCTGGAGCAGGCACCCGGACAGATGATTCCGCTCGCTGCTGTGCAGGCAGACAACAGTTCATTGAGTTTTTCGGTGCCAGCTATAGGTGCATCTTATCAGGGAGAGTGGTCAGCTTCAGCGGATCGCTGGACCGGAATTTTTACTCAGCAGATTCAATTTCCCCTGGAACTGCAGCGCGGCACGCCGCCGGGTCTGGCAATTATCGAAGGCATGGATGGAGACTGGCACGGGATACTGAAACGCAATGAGGTTGATCTTCGCCTGGTGCTGCATGTTAAGACTGATGCACGGGGAACGCTGGTGACTTTTGACTCGCCCGACCTGAGTTCTTTCGGGCTCCCGGTCGCAGGATTTAGGCGTGCTGGTAGTGCAGTCAGTTTCAGCGTTCCGGCCGGGCAATCGCAATTCAATGGTTCAGTCGCAGAAGATGGCGCGGCGATGACTGGAGCCTGGACCCGACAGGGCCAGGAGGATGTCACCGTGCAGTTTATCCGCGCTAATCCCTCCGCGATGCCTCAAGCACAGGCTCGTCCGCAGTTGCCGCAGCCACCTTTTAATTATCATGTTGAAGAGATTGTTTTTGAAAATTCTCAGGCAGACGGCGTGACATTGGCGGGTACATTAACGGTGCCGCACGGTAAAGGCCCTTTTCCGGCAGCGGTACTGATCTCCGGTTCTGGTGCGCAGGACCGCGACGAGACCCTGTTTGGTCACAAGCCGTTTGCAGTGCTCGCGGATCACCTGACTCGAAATGGCGTCGTGGTTTTGCGTTACGATGACCGCGGTTTCGCTGAATCCACAGGTGATCACGACACGGCGACTTCTGCCGACTTTGCGACCGATGCGAATGCGGCGCTGCACTATCTGACTCAGCGTGTTGAAATTGATCAGGATGCGATCGGCTTTATTGGTCACAGCGAGGGCGCCATGATAGCCCCGTTAGCTGCCATCGAATCTGATCATATTGCCTATATCATTATGCTCGCTGGACCGGGAACCAGCACCAGACAGTTAATCGAGACCCAGCGGCGGCTGCTCGGAGTTTCCACCGGTGTGACGATTGCAGAGCTGGATGGTGGCGAGCCGGTGGTGCAGGCAATCAATGACGCCGTTATTGCTTCGACCGATCAAACGGACGCCGAAGCCCGCGTTCGTGCGGTACTGACTCCCAATGCGCTCGCAGCGCTCGGTGTTCCTTTTGATCAACTGGAGCTGCGTGTGCAGCTTTATACCCGTGCCTGGAACCGCTATTTTCTGAAGTACGATCCACGCCCCGTGCTTGCCCAGCTTAAGATGCCGGTATTAGCACTGAACGGAACGCTGGACTTACAAGTACCAGCGGACGAAAATCTCACTGCAATCATGGCCGCACTGAGCACTAATTCAGATGCTACTGCGATTAAGCTGGAAGGGCTGAACCATCTGTTCCAGACAGCGCCCACCGGAGCGCTCGGAGAATACCCGGACATCACCGAAACATTTGCGCCGGCCGCGCTTGATGCCATTATTGACTGGGTCTCCGCACGCTTCTTCTAAAATCCACCATCTCAAAGCGTCTATATCCACCACCTTTGCCCAGCACGTAAAGACACGCTGCCTGAAATCTCGATAGTTCTGGGCGGAAAGATGGTGGCTTCCCAAATTGAATAAATTTGAGACAGCGGAATGAACATCCAAGCACCGCTGCGCCTGCTGTATTGATTTGCACCTTCTCATACCCAACTTTCAGAGACGGATCATCTGCCCGCTTTCTGCGCCTGAAAGGCAGTGGAGACGATCCACCTATTCAATGGTAGTCTTTATATCAGATTGGCGACGGATCATTTTTGAACAGGTAACACCTATGGCAGCAAACAATATACCGCGTCACATCGGTTTCATCCCGGATGGAAATCGGAGGTATAACCAAATCTGGTGTTTAAACAGTTGAAAAAAAGCGGCGTATCTGGTTGATTTGTAGTTACGACACATCAAAACAACCTGAGGAGATACACCGCCGTGGATAAGAATAATATTGTTGAGCTTGAAGGTCGAGA
>JBDNGQ010000171.1:0-8726 GCA_041689205.1 Pseudohongiellaceae bacterium
CACCTGATCATAATGTTCATGACGCAGCGCCACGCCCAGGTTGAAGCGTTTGCGCAAGGCCAGTTCGCGATGCTTGATCGGCAGTTCAATGGCTTTGCGCACCTGCGGCATCCGCGCCAGCAGCGGCCTGCTCCAGCCCGGTGCCAGCACATCGATAAGCGCGGTGGGCTGTGCCCGTTGCAGGCTGATAAACAGTGACTGCGCCATCACCATATCGCCAACCCATGAGGGGCCCACGATCAGGATCTTGCGGTTTTTGTGCATCTGTTCTGTCATCGGTTCAGTCATCGGCTCAGTCATCTGCCTGCTGTTCTGCGGCTTCAAGGGTATCGGCAAAAATTCTGTTCCATATTCGGCTTACGCCTTGCTGATAATCTACCAGCGCTGCCAGCGGGTCGGCCAGATCCTGCTCCTGCAGTGCAAAATGGTGCAGAGTAGAGCGCAGCGCCAGATAGGCCTCAGTCAAAAACTCGCTCTCCTGCGCCTGTAGCAGTTCGCAGCCCTGGGCCGCCTCCAGAATACGCACATTATCCGACCAGGTCAGCAACGCCGGGCAACGCCTGGATTCGGCCAGCGCCAGATACTGCACAATGAATTCAATATCAACGATGCCGCCCTGACCCTGCTTTATAACAAAGGGTGGCTTGTGTTTATCGCTGCCGGCTTTACGGGTCAGCTCCTCACGCATGCGCTGGCGCATTTGCGCCACTTCTTCCCGCAGCTTAGCAGCATCGCGCTCTTTGCTGAGCACCGCCGACCTCACCTTTTCAAACTCTGCCTGCAAGGCCGTGTTGCCTGCCACGCCGCGTGCGCGCACCAGCGCCTGATGCTCCCAGGTCCACGCATCCGCTTCCTGATACTGCCGGAACGCATCCAGCGAACTGACCAGCAGCCCGGATTCCCCGGAGGGCCGCAGCCGCATATCGACTTCATACAGTTTGCCGGAGACGGTAGAGGTGCCCAGCATCATGATGATGCGCTGGGCCAGCCGGGTGTAAAACTCGCGGCTGTTGATAGCGCGCTGCGGCGGCTGGGTAACGGTTTCCTTATCCAGCACGCCACGATGCAGAAACACCAGGTCCAGATCGGAAATATAGCTGAGCTCGATGCCGCCCAATTTGCCATAGGCGATAATCGCAAAATCCGGCTCTCCCCAACCGCCGTCGGTATTCACTGGATAACCAAATTTATTCACCAGATAGGCCCAGCTTAAAGCCAGCACCTGCTCAAGCAACGCCTCGGCGGTGAAGCTGAGATAGTCGCTGACCTTCATCACCGTCATTCTGCCGGTAATCTGTGCGGCGGCGACCTGCAGCGTATGCGAGAGTTTAAAATAACGCAGATACTCCATCTGCTCTTCAAAATTATCTGCTTCGATGCGCAGCAACTGCTGCTGCAGTTCTGCCTGCAATGCGGATTTTTCCGGCGGCTGGCTGATGCCTCCGAGCAGTTCGTCGAGCAGCACCGGATGCTTGCTGAGGAACTCGGTGATAAACGGACTGCCGCTGCACAGCAGAATCAATTGCTGCAAGGTGCCAGGATTCTCTAATAGCAGCACCAGGTAGGCGGTGCGTCGGCTGACCGCTTCAATCAACACCATTACCCGGCTCAAACTCAGACTGGGTTTTTCAGCATCGCTAACCGCACTGAGCAGTACTGGCATAAAGCGATTAAACCGCTGCCGACTGTCGGTCGGCAGCATCACGTAGTTTCGGCTCTTTCGGAAATCTGTCAGCAGCTGCAAAGACTGTGCGGGGTCTTCAAAATGATGCCGGGCCAGAAACTTACCTGCCGCATCTTCACCCAGATCCTCTTTCCACAACGCCATCCAATCGCTGTCATTCGTGGCTGTCTGCTGAGTGTCGTCTTCCTCTTCAGTGTGAATCACCTGCTTAAAGTGAGCTGTCACCCGGTTGCGATGTTCATTGAGCTGTGCCAGCAACTCCGGCCAGGTCTGAAAATCCATGGCCAGTGCAATGCGCTGCTGCTCCAGCGGATTAGTCACCAGACTTTGTGTCTGTTTATTGGCCAGACCCTGCAGGCGATGCTCGAGCTTGCGCAGAAAAAGATAGGCACTCTGCAATTCCGCCACCGTCTGTGCCTGCAGATAATTATTCTGTACCAGTGCTTCCATTGCATGGTGCAAAGAAACCTGCTGCAGGCTGCGCTCGCGTCCGCCATGGACCAGCTGCAAAGCCTGCACCACGAATTCAACTTCGCGGATGCCGCCGGGGCCAAGCTTCACATCCTGACCCATGCCTTTGCGGCGCACCTGTTTATTAATCTGCATTTTCATTCCGCGCAGCGCTTCAATCGCGGAGAAATCAATATAACGCCGATACACAAACGGACGCAGCCTGCTCAGCAGCAGGGCGCCCGCAGTCATATTCCCGGCAACGATTCTGGCTTTAATCATCGCATAACGTTCCCAGTCGCGACCCTGACTTTGGTAGTAATCCTCCATCGCATCAAAGCTGCATACCAAAGCCCCTTCACTGCCATAGGGACGCAGACGCATGTCGACACGAAACACAAAACCATCAGCCGTCACGGTATCGAGCATGTCGATCAGCGCCTGCCCAAGACGGGTAAAATATTGCTGGTTGGTTAATGTCGGCTGTTTGTTGTCCGGCGGCCTTTGGGTTTGACCGGCTTCGGGATAGGAAAAGATCAGGTCGATGTCTGAAGAAAGATTAAGCTCGTGCGCACCGAGCTTACCCATACCGATAACGACCAGCGACTGCAGATCATTTGATTCTGCACCGCGCGGTTCGCCCCACTGCAACACACCCCAGTGATGCAAAAGCGTCAGCGTGCTGTGCAATGCCGCATTAGCGAGATTGGACATATCCGCGCACACTTCCATTACAGGTGCCTTAGCGCACACATCACGCCAGATAATGCGCAACATCTGTTGTTGATGGTGAAGACGCAGCGTTTTTTTGATTGCCTGTTTGACCGCTTCCTGCAGTTCAGTGGCATCAGTTTCGTTGCTGTAGAAAGTCTGCAATAGTCCATTCAGCTGTGCCTGAAAATCATTTTTTACAGACCGTTCCAGCTCGCCGCTGTTAATCAACTCCACCAGCATCGCAGGCTTTTGAATGCACAAATTGGCAGCATAGTCGCTGGCTACCCAGACCTGGCAGAGTTCGGCAGCCAGTGCTGGCGTCTCATCAAGCAGGGCCATGAGTTTCTGTGCGGGGCTGTTTTGCTGGCTATCTTGCTGACCCAGTTGCTCGCCCGGTTGCCGACCCGGTTGCTGACCCTGCTGCTCCAGCAGACGCTGCCAGTAGCGGGCGATTATTGCCTGCACATCGGCAGGAAGATGATTAGTTTTTAGCACAAATTTACCCGCGGCAGGTCGCAAACAACGGTCGTGCCTGATTTGATAACAAGGGGGGAATGCATCCGGACTCACTCTCTTTGTGCGGCTATCAAGTGTCTGCCGATAAGTTTATACTGCACGGCCTTAATTACAACCCGCCTGATTCGCTATGCTGTTGTTTAGACTTTCAAATCTTTCGCTTGCCTTTGGCGACCATCCACTCATAGATAAAGCTGATCTGACCATCCACAAAGGTGAGCGTATCGGTATTCTGGGTCAGAATGGGGCCGGCAAATCCACCTTCATGAAGCTGCTTAACGGGCAGATTTTGCCGGACACCGGTGAGCTGTGGCGTGCCCATGAGATTCGCGTTGCCTATCTCGATCAGAGCCTGCCAGAGCAGAGTGACGAATCGGTTTATGACTTCGTTGCCGGCGGCCTGGAAGGGCTCGGCGATCTGCTGCGTCGCTACCATGCGCTGACGCATGGCGACGACATCGACTGGTCTGACGAGAAGCATCTGAACGAGATGGGCCAGTTGCAAAAAGAAATCGAAGAGCGCGACGGCTGGGCGTTTGAACATAAGATTGAAACTGTGATCGATGTGCTGCAATTGTCTGCAGATGCAAAGATGCGCACGCTCTCGGGTGGTAACCGCCGCCGCGCAGCACTGGGCTGTGCGCTGCTCAGCGAGCCGGATCTGTTGATGCTCGATGAGCCGACCAACCATCTGGATATTCCAACGATTGAGTGGCTTGAAAAATACCTGAATACCTTCAACGGCGCGATTCTGGTGATCACCCACGACCGCGAATTTTTGAAGAAGATCACCAACCGCATTATCGAAATCGACCGCGGCAATCTGCGCTGCTGGGACTACGATTATCAAAGCTTCCTTGAGTTCCGCGACCAGCAGCTGGATGCGGAGAGCAAGGCCAACAGCGAGTTCGACAAGAAACTGGCGGAAGAAGAAAAGTGGATCCGTAAAGGCATTCAGGCCCGCCGCACCCGCAATGAAGGCCGTGTGCGGGCGTTGAAGAAAATGCGCGAAGAGCGCAGTCAGCGCCGCGAGCTGACCGGCAAGGCCAAGTTTGCTGTGGAGCAGGCCGGTTCATCGGGCAAAATCGTTATCGAGGCAAAGCATGTTACTCATGGCTTTGGCGACGAGATACTGATCAAGGATTTGTCCACCAAAATCCTGCGCGGCGACCGGGTTGGTTTTATCGGCGCCAACGGCAGTGGTAAAACCACGCTGCTGAAAATTCTGCTTGGCGACCTAAAGCCGTTGAGCGGTGACGTGAAAATTGGCACCAATCTGGAAATCATCTATTTCGATCAGCTGCGTAATCAGCTGGAGCTGGAAAAAACCGTTATCGATAACCTGGCGGAAGGCCGGGATTTCATCGAGATCAATGGCAAGCAGCGTCACGTCATCAGCTATCTGCAGGATTTCCTGTTTCCGCCCAAGCGCGCCCGCCAGCCGGTGAAATCGCTGTCTGGTGGCGAGCAGAACCGGTTGATTCTGGCCAAGCTGTTCAGCAAACCAGCCAACCTGATCGTACTCGACGAGCCGACCAACGATCTGGATATGGAAACTCTGGAGCTCCTGGAGGAAATCCTGCTGGATTTTAGCGGCACCATTCTGCTGGTCAGCCACGACCGGAAATTCATGGATAACGTGATCACCAACTGCATCGTGTTCGAGCGCCCGGGTGTGATCAGAGAATATGTTGGCGGCTATCAGGACTGGGTTGATCAGGGCGGCAAGCTGCTGTCCTTTGCCGACCAGGCTGCTGAGGCAAAAGTCTTGAAGGATAAGGCGCAAAATGCCTCGAAGGACAAAGCGAAAACGACCTCGGCGACTCCAAAGCAGCCCTCGGAGCCCGCAGCGCCTGCAGTCACTCCTGCGGGCTCTCATTCAGCCACTCTTGCAACCACTCTTGCGACCACTCCTGCAGCTACTCCTGCAGCTACTCCTGCAAACACGAAGGCCAGGCCGAGCTTCAAGCAGCAGCGCGAACTGGATCAGGTCACGAAAGATATTGAGAAAACCGAAGCGCAGATCAAGGCGCTGGAAGCCACGATGGCCGAACCTGGTTTCTTCGGGCAGGATCAACAACTGGTGCAGAAAAAGACCGGCGAGTTGAACAAGTTGCAGGAACAGCTCGAAGCGCTGTATGCGCGCTGGGGTGAGTTGGACGGTCTGTAGGGAGAGTCTTTAAGGCGCTCGGTATTGCGCCTTAAAGATTGCCGTCGGCAGATTCAGTCCTGCTGCATCAACACCGTCGCATTGCGTTTAGGCACCTGACCCACCGGTATCCGTGCAATCTCCTTCATGCTGGCGGCATCCACCGCAAACGTTGCATTATCCCCAGCGGCAGCGATATAGACCGATTTCCCATCCGGCGTAAAGGTGATCCACTCCGGATGCTGGCCGACAAATACCTGACCAATCTCCTTCAAGTCCGGCAGCGAATGCACATAGGCATAGCCATAAACCTTGCTGGTCGACCACAGGGTTTTGCCATCCGGTGACACTGCCAGACCATGCGTTGGCGCGCTCTGCAGACCATCAAAATGCGGTTCAACACCCTCCACTGCGGGATGTTCGATACGGGCAATCTCCTGCTGCTTAGTAAAATCCACCACCGCAAAACCATGGAAATTAGACAGCTGCACGTAGATGTTTTTGGTGGATCCATCCTCATGGGTATCAAAGGCCATTGGGCGGATACCGGCATCGAGCTGCAGTTTCCACGCAACTTCATCGCTGCGGGTATCGATCACGTTAATGGTGCGGGTCTGGATTGAACCTCCAACTGCGAAACGGCCATCGGGGGTGACATAAACATTGTGGATGGCGCCATCCACCGGCAGGGTTTTAATCATGCTGCGAGTTGCGGTGTCGATAATGTCGATAGAGCCCGGCATCTCCATGATCGCCACATAGACACGGTCGCCAAATTTACTGACCGCAACATTGTTGGGACGTCCACTGAGCGGGATGCGACTGACTACTCTCAAGGTTCTCGAATCAATCACATCAAGGGTATGCAGCGCCTCGTTGGAGATATAAAGCTCGCTGCCATCCGGTGCCGACGTGATGCCATGCGGAATATGCACATCGCTGATAACACCTACCACCTGATTGCTGAGCGGATCGATTACATGCGAATCATCACCAGCGGCATTGGTCTGGATGATGCGCACCGCCGTGGTTCTGGCTTCCGAGCGCGTGGTGGCGCCGTTCGCCCAGTCGCTGAGAATCTTCCATTCCGGGTCGGTGCCTGAATTCCAGTGCTTGCCACCGCCGTGAAACGGATCGCCACCGGCAGCCACGCCCAGCGGATGAGTCAGCAGGCGACTCTGCAGCGGCGCTCCGGGCACCACGAACTGCGCCGCGGCTGCATAGTTCAAACGTGATTGTTCTTCATTCCAGAAATACGCGTCAGCACTCAAGGGTTGTAAGCGAAACTGGCTGCTGGCTGCGCCGGCATGGCAGGTGGCACAGGCAATATTGCCAGGACGTTTGGCGAGGAAAAGCGGCTGCACCTCGGTGCGGAAAAATTCGAAGTTCAAGGCGTCCGGAGTGTGCAGATCAGGGGCTTGTGCCACTGCTCCAGCATTGATAAAAAATGCGACATTGATAAAAGCGGAGCACAGGATAAGGGGCTTAATCAGATCTCGGATCACGGCTGGTCTCCTGGAATTATTATTTTAACCACAGAAGACATAATTACGCGCATGCGGCGGAACTTACAAGCGCGAAAGCACCACCCGAAAGCCGATGGTCGGCCGCCGCGCACCCGGATCAACGCCACCGCGCACGCCGCTGCGCACCAGATTGGCGGGATCACTGTAAGAGCCGCCACGCATTACCCACAGCGCATCGGCACCCAGATTTTTGCGATCATCGCTGGCATCAAAGGGATAGGGTTCATAAGGGCTGCGCGTCAACTCCCAGACATTGCCGCTCATATCGGCCAGACCGTAGGCGCATTCAGAACACTCGAAACTGCCGACCGGCAGGGGGGCAAGGCTTCCATAGTTGGCCTGATCCCGGCGTGGTTGATTGCCCCAGGGATAGATTCTGCTGCCAAAACCCCTGGCCGCTTTCTCCCACTCGGCTTCACTGGGCAGAGTAATGCGCCAGCCCTGCTGCAGTAACTGCCGCAACTCTGCGGGTGTCTCGTTTGAGTCTTTGAGCATACGCTCCAGCCAGCGGCTGTAGGCCAGCGCATCGGTCCAGGAAACCGAGGCAACCGGATGATTCAAAGGGCTGCTCAGAGCCTCGGCGTTAGTCTGATAGCCGGTCGCCTCTGCAAAAGCTTTGAACTGGGCGACGGTAACTTCAAAGCGGCCGATATAATAATCCGCCAGTTCCACCCTGCCCTGTCTGCGCTCAGCCGACCAGCGCTCATTCTCGAAGGCCATGTCATCGACAGCCGGATCACTGCCCATCGCGAAAGACCCCGCCGGGATCTTCACAAAGCCCAGCATGTCATCATCGGGCAGAAACCAGGCACTGGCCCGCAGCCCCTGAGTCTCAGCCATTCTATCTGTCGTGGATTGCTGAGCGCTCAGCGGCATTGTCAGGAAACTGTTGATCAACAGCAGCGCGGTGAACAGCCTGATCAGCTGCGTTTTTAACTGCGTCGCTTGCAGAATCGTCAGCTCGCTGGTTGGCTGTCTGCATAGCCGCGAACGGCTGCCTGACTTCACTGTTATTAAGTTCAACATGCAGGCTGTTCCGTCCTCAAAAAATACGTGTGCAGGCAAATGCCCACTGATGATCGCAGGCGCGGGCGTACAATTGCGGCAGCGGCATATCCAACAGGTTCAGACCACCCTCACGTAACAACAGACGCAGGTCCAACTCATGCGGATCAGTCAGACTGATGGTGCTCGGATCAAGCAGATTAAGGCAGGCCGCCTGGAAACGCAGCTCACAGCCGCGCGCAAAATAGGTCAATGCCTGCTCAGTATTGCGCTCAACTTCCCTGGCCTGGGCATAGTGGCCACCCATTTCATTGCAGGCCCAGCCGGAGCCGTCGCTGCAATAGGCGGTTTTCAGCAGCAGCAGACGATCGCAGGCGTCCGCTCTGCCTTCCACACAGGCCTGCTCCCAGAAGGGCAGCGTATCGCCGATGTGGCGGCTGTCGGTTTTGCCGAGCACACTCATCAGCCCGAAGAACACAATCCAGACACCCATATGCGCCAGGTTAGCGCGCCCACCGGCTGCATCCAGTCCCAGCCGGCTGAGCACTGGGTTGTAGTTCATTGATCTGACGTAGCGATCGATAAGCGGCACACTCAGATTGAGCAGCGGCACGCACAGCAGTTTGTCGTAGAAAGTAGGCGCACCGAAGCTCTGCAGCAGGGAATACAGCGCAAACACACC
>JBDNGQ010000172.1:0-2432 GCA_041689205.1 Pseudohongiellaceae bacterium
ACATGCTGGGCAATTCCATCGATCTGATGAGGGTTTGTCGCCCTGGCGGCGGCAGGGGTTCATGATAAGGTAATGGGTTCGTTTGGCATGCATTTGCGGGAGAGGCGGTTGTCAGTTCGGAATCTGTTGCATCATAAAGTCTGGCTCGGGATCGGCTGGGGGCTGTTGGCATTCTTTGTCACACTGAGCCTGTTACCCAATATATCGGTCCCGAACGCGGGTTTCCTGGCCAGCGACAAGGCAGTGCACTTTCTGGCCTACCTGACACTGACATTCTGGTTCTGTCTGGTCTATGAGCGAAATGCGCATTATCGGATTGTCGGCCTGCTGCTTGCGCTGGGCATGCTCGTTGAGATCCTGCAGTGGTTTTCGGGCTACCGGATGTTCGAGTGGGCAGACATGGCGGCCAATGCCAGCGGCATAGTCGTCGGCTGGTTGCTGGCGGGTACGCGGTTTGCCCGGACGCTTCATTGGGTGGAAAGCAAGCTGTAAGTTAACGGCGCTGATGCCTGCGAAGGCGCTCCATCTCTGCATCGGAGCTGCCCTCAAGGCTAGCTATGGCACCCTGAGGTCTGAACGTGAGCTTGAGCGCTGGAAGCTCATGCTACAATCCGGCATCGTTTTTATCGCAGGCTTAGACAATGACATGCCCAGTCGCCAAAACAGAGGCCGCTGCCCGCTCTGTCACCTTCAGAGCAGTGCCCCATGAATACTGAATATCTCCTGGCCGACCAACCCCTGCAACTGGAGCGCGCCGCGCAATTACTCATTGCTGGCAAGCTGGTAGCGGTACCCACGGAAACTGTTTATGGCCTGGCGGCAGATGCCAGTAATCCTGAGGCTGTTGCCCGGATTTTTAAGGCGAAAGGCCGGCCAGCCAATCACCCATTGATCGTCCATATTGCACACCCGGATGACATGCACAAATGGGCAGAGCAAATACCAACGGCCGCCTTCAAGCTCGCCGAACACTTTTGGCCGGGTCCACTCACGCTGCTGCTGAAAAAAGCCGCTCATGTAAACGCCAGTGTCACCGGCGGCGAGCCCAATATCGCCCTGCGGATTCCCGCACACCCGATCATGCAAACACTCTTGCGCATGACCAAACTCGGTCTGGCAGCCCCCTCGGCCAACCCTTACCAGCAACTTAGCCCTACCCAGGCCAAACATGTCGCGGCCGGACTTAACGAAAAAATAGATGCCATTCTTGATGGCGGCAGTTGTTCGATTGGTATGGAATCCACCATTCTCGATCTCACCCACAGCCAAGCACGGATTCTCCGCACAGGCCCGATTACTGCCTCCACTATTGCCCGGTGTCTGGGGCAGGATATTGCCCAGCCCCAGCAACATACTGTGGCCATTTCAGGCAATAAACAACAGCACTATCAACCGCGCAAACCGCTGCGCATCCTCGATACTGAACAGCTTCTTAGCCAACTCAGGCAGACCAGCCAGCGCGTCGCACTGGTCTTTCACAGCCAGCGCTTACAGTCGAGGCTAACAAAGCAAGCTATTGAGCAACAGGCCGCTGCAAACGCTCATTCCAGTTTTGTGTATCGTCATGCACCACGCGATAAAGCCGGCTACGCCCAGGCGCTCTACAGTACCCTGCACGAGCTGGATGCACTGAATATCGATGCTATCTGGATAGAGCGGCCGCCACAAACGCCCGAGTGGAGTGATGTCAATGACCGCTTGCAGCGAGCAGCCAGCAGGGATTAACCCTGTTTTAACGGAGCTTGCAGGGACACATCTGCAACGTTGCTGTGAGTAAATGGCTATCAAGCGAGACTTGAATTGGCGTCTGTTAGAACACTTACCTATTGCCCATTATGAGCACTTTGAAATTGTCCCCCTGTAAGAATCCCTGGCAGGCTGTAATTGCCTTCATGGCAGCCGTTTTCATAAAGTGGTCCTTGGTGGTTAAACAACGAGAATTCACCCGAAAAGGACCGTGCATAAAGCTCATCGTCGCTGACGGTAAAGTAATAATTCAGTTCATTTTCTGACAGGCGAGTAAATCGCTCGGTAATAGTGGTATTGGGACCGATTTTATTCGTGAACTATAATTCAACAAGACTTTGATCTTCAAGTTTACTCTTTCAGTCTATTTTGATCACGCTAGTTGGCGGGTAGTCAGCCGTTTAATCGCCCGCCAACGAGGCAGTTGCGTTGATCTGTATTTCAGGATCCCGGCTGTAAGAAATCTGCATTGAAACTGTCACATGGATGTAGGAGGGCTGAAATATATCTCCCGCACAATCGCGAGGCTTGCCTGGGAATGCGCGATAGCACTGGGCGAGCAGATGGAACTGCCTCGGCAGTCAGGGCAACGTAGATGCCTTTTCAGTCGTTAATCTCAGCGCCGGTTACCACTTCGGTAATATGGGCATGCTCAAAGCAGTCACAGCGCAGGTGGATGTGGCTAA
>JBDNGQ010000173.1:0-46391 GCA_041689205.1 Pseudohongiellaceae bacterium
AAGGGAATGGATGATCTGAATGATCGTCTGATTCGAATCATAGGCGATCCCGAAACACGTTATCGTGAAGATCCCGTGAGATTGCTGCGTGCCATCCGCTTTGCCGCCAAACTGGACTTTACGATTGAAGCAAGCACCCGGGCACCGATGGATAGACTGGCGTATTTGCTTGAATCAATCTCCCCGGCGCGCTTGTTCGATGAAAGCATCAAGTTATTTACTGGCGGCTGTGCTGAAGCAACTTTTGCTGTGCTCCGGCAATTCAAAGTTGCCGATTATCTGTTCAAGGCGACTCTGGATAGCACCAGCGACCCGGCGAGCCCGGCCAGCCGATTACTCACTCTCGCATTGCGCAATACCGATACGCGCCTGGCGGCAGGCAAATCAGTCACGCCCGCATTCCTGTATGCGGCAATGTTATGGCCGCCCCTGCAGGATGCTCTCAAGGCTGCCAACGCAGACAACCCTCCTGGCCTGGTAGATTTGCAGGATGCGGCCAGCAACGTAATAATGGAACAACTGCAGCGGACTGCGATTCCGCGCCGATTCACCACCGCCATGCGCGAAATATGGGAGATGCAGTGCAGGTTGAAGCCACGCAGCCGGCGCAGTGTTGAAACAATCCTGGCGCACCCACGGTTCAGAGCAGGATATGACTTCTTATTACTTCGTGAGGAAGCGGGAGAGGATCTGGGCGGACTGGGGCAGTGGTGGACGGATATGCAAAGCGCCGACCGCTCATTACAGGAAACAATGCTGGCCGAACTTGATAAGCGCGGACCTAAAAAATCGAAACGACGCAAACCCCGGCGTCAGGACAATAATTTATGAGCTCATTCGGTTTGTCCAGGTCAAACCCGGACATGCGGGTGCCGCGCTTTATCGCAGTAGAAGGCCCCATTGGTGTTGGCAAAACCAGCTTGACCAAGCGCCTTGCCGCAACATTTAATTATGAGATTCTGTTGGAGAACCCTGAGGAGAATCCCTTTCTTGAAAGGTTCTATCGCGACAGCCAGAAACACGCGCTGGCGACTCAGCTGTTTTTCCTGTTTCAACGCAGCCGGCAGATTCAGGAACTGCGCCAGAACGAACTGTTCTCACCGGTGCGTGTCGCTGATTTCCTGATCGATAAAGACCATCTATTTGCCAAACTTAATCTTGATAGCGATGAATATGATTTGTATCAGAAGGTATACGCTCATCTGACGATTAATTCACCAGTCCCTGATCTGGTGATCTACCTGCAGGCACCAACCTCTGTGCTGATGAGCCGAATTCAGAAACGAGGCATTGCTTTCGAACAGCTGATTGAGCGCGAATATCTCGAGCAGTTAAATGCGGCTTATACCCGATTCTTTCATTACTTTGATACATCTCCACTGCTGATCGTGAATTGCTCAGAGATTGATCTGGTCGGCAATGACGGGGATTATCAGCAACTCGTGGATTATATTCTTACCTGTCCACGCGGCACCCAATACTTTAACCCCAAGCCCACGATGGCCGAGTGAAGCAGCAATTATGAGCCTGCAATCTGTTCGCAAAAGCACTACTCTCAATACCCTGATCCGCATGAAGCAACAAGGTGAGAAGTTTGCCTGCCTCACCGCTTACGACGCCTGTTTCGCCAGATTGCTTGATGAAGCGGGTGTCGAAGTTATCCTGGTTGGCGATTCGCTGGGAATGGTACTGCAGGGCCACGACAGCACTTTGCCGGTAACCATGGCCGATATGATTTACCACATGCATTGCGTGAAAAGAGGCAATCAAAATGCCTTCCTGATTGCCGATATGCCGTTCATGAGCTACTCCTCGGAAGCACAGACACTGGATAATGCCGCGGCTTTAATGCGCGCCGGCGCCCAGATGGTAAAGCTTGAAGGCGGTGCCTGGATTGGCAGCACCACCCGTCTGCTGGCCGAGCGGGGCATTCCCGTGTGTGCGCACATGGGGCTTACCCCACAGTCAATCAATCGCATCGGAGGCTATATCGTGCAGGGGCGGGATCCTCACCAGGCTGAAAACATGATCAACGAGGCGCTGCTGCTGCAGGAAGCCGGAGCTAATATTCTGCTGTTGGAGTGTGTGCCACGCAGCCTTGCAAAAACCCTGACTGATAAGCTGGATATTCCGGTGATCGGTATAGGTGCCGGCCCGGATACCACCGGGCAGGTAATGGTGTTGCACGATTTATTGGGTATTTCGCCAATCACCCCGAAATTTGTGAAGAATTTTCTGCGCGAATCCAGCAGCATTCCTGATGCACTGAAGGCATATGTCAGCGCAGTTAAAGACCAGTCATTCCCTGCCCCGGAACATTCATTCGTCTGAGGCCGGCCGACCTTAAATTCGTCGTTAGCAGGAAGTAGATTCCCGAATGCAAACTCATTACTCAATAGAGTCTCTGCAAAAAATATTGCAACAACAGGTACGGCTCGGTAAGACCATTGGGCTGGTGCCGACTATGGGTAATCTACACGCCGGTCACATCAGTCTGGTAGAGGAGGCTAAAAAGCAGTGTGATTATGTGGTCGCGAGTATCTTCGTAAATCCAATGCAGTTTGGCCGGGGTGAGGATCTGGATGCCTACCCTCGCACTTTGCAGGAAGATATTGCAAAACTGGAAATTGCAGCCTGCGATGCATTATTTGCACCTTCAGCAACGGAAATGTATCCGCAGAGCCTGGACTCTCAGACCGTAGTGTCGGTTCCGGAACTATCAAACCGACATTGCGGCGCCGCACGGCCTGGGCATTTCGATGGGGTAGCAACCGTAGTCAGCAAGCTGTTCAACATCGTCCGCCCCGATAAGGCCATATTTGGTTTGAAGGATTTCCAGCAGTATCTGATCATCTGTAAGATGGTTAAAGATTTGTGCTTCCCTATTAAAATAATCGGTATGGAAACTCTGCGCGAACACAGTGGCCTGGCGATGAGTTCTCGTAACAGTTACCTGCCCGGCGAGCAGAAACGCAATGCCGCCGATCTGTATCAACAGCTGCTGAAAGCACAGGCTGATATTGCTGCTGGTGCCGATAATTTTTCTGCTCTCGAAGCGCGCGCAACCCATGACCTTAAACAGGCAGGAATCGAGGTACAATACTTTTCTGTCTGTAATGCGGAAAACTTGGAACCAGCAATAAGCACCGATACAGAGCTGGTCATTCTGGCCGCAGTCTATGTGGGCAACACGCGCCTTATTGATAATATTCGCTGCACACGCAAACTCTAACAGCAGAAATTCTGCTGTTTCCTGAACAGAATCAATCAAAAAAATCAGGACTAAAAATTATGTCAATCAGCAAAGTTTATCCCGTAAGCGAAGCGCTTGCAGCCAGCAGTCTGCTGACCAAAGGCAGCTACCAGCAGATGTATCAACAGTCAATTGAGACACCCGATAGCTTTTGGGCCGACCAGGCAAACCAGTTTCTTGACTGGTTCCGGCCATGGACAAAGGTACAGAAAAGCAATTTGCGCAGCGGCGAAGCTCATTGGTTTGTAGATGGCAAACTCAATGCCAGTTACAACTGTGTAGACCGCCACCTGCCCCAGCGTGCCGCTCAAACTGCAATTATCTGGGAAGGCGATTCACCGGATGATTCCCGCCACATCAGTTATCAGGAACTTTACGAGCAGGTATGTCGCCTCGCCAATGTCTTGAAACAGCGCGGTGTAGAAAAGGGTGACCGTATATGCATTTATATGCCGATGATTCCCGAGGCCGTCTATGCGATGCTCGCCTGCGCCCGCATCGGCGCGGTGCATTCTGTGGTGTTCGGAGGTTTCTCGCCGGAATCAATCAAAGATCGTATTCTGGATTCTGACTGCCGGGTAGTCATTACCGCTGACCAGGGTTTGCGTGGCGGCAAGATAATTCCGCTGAAAGACAATGTCGATAAGGCACTGCGCTCCTGTCCCAATGTGCATAGCGTACTGGTGGTGAAACATACCGGTGCAGCGACTAACTGGAATCCTGCGCATGACATCTGGTATCAGGAAGCGACCGGCAACGCCGCAGCAGATTGCGAGCCTGAACATATGGATGCAGAAGATCCGCTGTTCATTCTCTATACCTCCGGCTCCACCGGCAAGCCCAAAGGGGTGCTACACAGCACTGGCGGCTATCTGCTCGCTGTTGCAATGACTCACCGCTATGTGTTCGATTATCGTGATGCTGAAGTGTACTGGTGTACTGCCGATGTAGGCTGGGTTACCGGACACAGTTATATTGTCTACGGTCCACTTGCCAATGGCGCCACCACGCTGGTCTTTGAAGGCGTGCCCAGCTATCCGGATGTTTCGCGTTTCTGGCAGGTTATCGATAAGCACCAGGTTAATATATTCTACACGGCACCTACAGCTATTCGCGCCATCATGGCTGCGGGCGACGCACCGGTAAAAACAACTTCACGCAAATCTCTGCGTCTGCTGGGCTCTGTGGGTGAACCCATAAACCCTGAAGCCTGGCAGTGGTACTACGATGTCATTGGTGAAGGACGCTGCCCCATTGTCGATACCTGGTGGCAGACTGAAACCGGCGCCATCATGATATCGCCCTTACCTGGCGCGGTTGACCTGAAACCAGGCTCAGCGACCCTGCCCTTTTTCGGCGTACAACCGGCCTTACTGGACAGTCACGGCCATGTGTTAGAGGGCCCGGCAACGGGAAACCTGGTGCTGTGCAGCAGCTGGCCTAGTCAGATTCGCACCATTTTTGGTGACCACCAGCGTTGCATCGATACCTATTTCAAAGCCTATCCTGGTTACTATTTCACCGGTGACAGCGCCCGCCGAGATGAAGATGGCTACTACTGGGTCACCGGCCGAGTGGATGATGTTATTAATGTCTCCGGTCATCGTCTAGGTACCGCGGAAATTGAGAGCGCTCTGGTTCTGCATCCCAGTGTTGCGGAGGCAGCAGTCGTAGGTTATCCGCATGACATAAAAGGCCAGGCCATCTATGCCTATGTCAGCCTGATGGATGGTGTTCAGGACTCCGAACAATTACGAAAAGAACTTGTGGGTTTTGTAGCAGAAGAGATCGGCGCCTTCGCACGTCCGGAAATTATCCAGTTTGCTCCGGGCTTGCCGAAAACACGATCCGGCAAAATCATGCGTCGCATTCTGCGGAGAATAGCCGCCAACGAACTGGATAATATGGGAGACACGACCACTCTTGCTGATCCCAGCGTTGTCGAACGACTTATCCAGAACAGGATGAATAAATAATTATTCATCCGAAATACAGGAAGTATTTGTGCAGGAAATCTATATCTTTGCCGCTGGCAGAAACCCTATGGGAACTTTTCAAGGCGATCTGGCAGGGGCTGGTGCTGTCGAACTGCTGTTTCCTGAGATTACTTTCGTAGCGCACCATCCGCCATCTTTTGCAGATAAGCCTGCATTTCTGCAAGGTCATAGCCAGCCTGACGAGCCGCGTTGACTATATCTGCAGCGGCAACTCCCTTGGAGGCCGATGCCAGCGCCCACAACTGAATAGAACGGGTACCGGAGCGGCAATAGGCAAGTACTGGTCCGGGCAGATCGTTGAGTGCCTGTGCAAAAGCCGCCACATCTGCATTACTTATTCTGCCTGACACTACCGGCACATCGCGGATTTGCATGCCATTTCTGCCGGCGGCCAGCTTGATATCAACATAATCCGGTTGATCAGCGCTTTCTCCATCCGGACGATTACAGATAATCGATCTAAATCCCTGTGCGGCCAATTGATCGACGTCTGCCGCCCTGATCTGCTCAGCAACTGCCACACCATCTACAACCTGCTTGATATTCATGCCTGCTCCTGGAAAATGAAACCGAAGGGAACCTTTTGCATTACTTTGCCATTGTTAGGAGCCTGGAGCAATCACTCAACACCAGACTGCAGATAAACTGTTTGACACGATTAGTTATAGGCGTATACTGCACCCCAGCCTGAATACCGGCTATATTTATGTCTGCAATCCGAAGCGCTGCCGTTAGTACCTCGTCCTGTGATCATATTTTATATTCGAATTCTCAGCTACAACGGGCTTTTTGTTCCGTTTATCGCTTTGCGATAACGTGCAATCTGATCCGAAAAAATCTCATTTAATGTTAAAGTTACAGGATTAAACATGTCTAATACAGTTAAAGGTCAGGTCAAGTTTTTCAACGAATCTAAAGGCTTCGGCTTCATCGAACAAACCAATGGTCCTGATGTGTTCGTACACTACAGTGCGATTCAGAATGCTGGTTTCAAAACTCTGGCCGAAGGGCAGCAAGTAGAGTTCACAGTTACTCAGGGTCAAAAAGGCCCACAGGCTGAGAACGTAGTTGCATGCTGATATTCTTACGCTGAGCGTGTGCTGTTTTAGCAGCGCCTCTGCCCTCGGGTAATGATGGCCGCTGAAATTGCTTAACGCACAGACTTAAGTTTAAACGCATAAAAAAGGCGATACCTCTAACGGACGGTATCGCCTTTTTTTATGGTGCTCTTTTAATACTCGATTTTTAGTGGCTTGAGTTTATAGTACCGGTTTTACAGGGCCGGATTGAGCGCCAGAATTTCACCCCGATGCAGTTGCAGCCCGCTCGGGTAGCAGCGCAGCAGAAATCTCCCTGCCCGTCTCGACCAACAGGCGTCGCAACCAGATATGTCCTGAATCATGCTGCAACAGCGGACTCCAGACCATCTGCAACTCGATTGGAATAATCATAAAAGGTGGCTTACGAATGATCAGATGCGGATCCTGTGCAAACAGAGCAGCCATCTGAGCTGGCAAGGTTGCCACCAGATCCGGATGCCGGGCCAGTAATGCGGCAACCTGATAGTGACGGGTAAATACCCGGATCTGCCGCTGATGGCCGAATTCAGCCAGCGCCTCATCCACCCAGCCCAGTCGCTGACCATCGCGCTGGCTCATACCCCGGCCAATACCCATACCGGTTTTGCTGACCCAGATATGCGCTGCTGTAAGAAACGCATTCATATCAAAATTATCGCGGGCCTTATTCCTATTACTCATCAGACAGGAGAAGCCATCGTGCCAGATGGTGGCCTGATGGAAGGATTGAGGCAGGCGATCGAAACGGTTAATCGCCATGTCGACCTTGCCTTGCTCGATATCCTGAAAGCTGACATCGCTGGGCGTTAGAATATCCAGACTGATGCCCGGCGCCTGCTCTTGGATTCGGAACAATGCCCGTGCCAGTAAAGTTGATTCGGCATAATCGCTGGCCATAATCCGAAACACGCGGGTGCTGTGGGCGGCATCAAAACTGGCCGTTGGCATCACCGCAATTTCAATGGCCGACAGAATTTCGCGCACCTGAGGCTGCAACTCAAGAGCCCTTTCTGTTGGTGTCATGCCCTCACTGGTCCGTACCAGCAGCGGATCATCAAACAAGGTACGCAAACGTCTTAGTCCATTACTCAGTGCTGGTTGGGTAATCCCGAGCAACTCGGCGGCACGGGTCACGTTTTTTTCGCGCAACAGCACATCCAGATAAACCAGAAGATTCAGATCAACGCGCGATAGATTCATCGATTCATTTCCATAGCCTGCTCATAGTGTTTTCTGCTGACGAGCTTTGAACTGTTGCCGACGTCGATGCAGAATCGGTTCAGTATAACCGGCAGGCTGTGAACAGCCCTCAAAGACCAGCTCACAGGCGGCTTGAAACGCGATGCTGCCCTCAAAGTTCACACTCATTGGCCGGTAATCCGCGTCATTGGCATTCTGCCTGTCCACCACTTCAGCCATGCGCCGCAGCGTGGCCATTACCTGCTGCGCTGAACATACGCCGTGGCGCAGCCAGTTAGCAATATGCTGACTGGATATGCGCAGAGTCGCCCGGTCTTCCATCAAACCCGTATCTCTTATATCCGGCACCTTGGAACAACCTACACCCTGCTCAACCCAGCGCACCACATAGCCAAGCAGACCCTGGGCGTTATTATCCAGCTCCTGCTGAATCTCTTCAGCACGCCAGTTTGCCTCTCCTGCCAGCGGCAGTGTAAGAATGTCGTCCAGCGCTGCTGGCTGTCGATGCAATAACTGTTGCTGAGCAGCCGCTACTGAAACCTGATGATAGTGAATGGCGTGCAAGGTTGCCGCCGTGGGCGATGGGACCCAGGCGCAACTGGCTCCGGCTTTGGGATGCGCAATTTTCTCCTGCATCATCGCTGCCATTTCATCGGGCATTGCCCACATGCCCTTGCCGATCTGGGCATGGCCAGCCAGCCCGCAGGCAAGCCCGATATCGACATTACTATCTTCATAGGCCCGAATCCATTTTTGCTGTTTCATCGCACCCTTGCGCACCACTGGCCCGGCTTCCATACAGGTATGTATCTCATCACCTGTCCGATCCAGAAAACCGGTATTGATAAAGATGATCCGTGCTCTGGCTGCCGCAATACAGGCCTTTAGATTGACGGTAGTGCGGCGCTCTTCATCCATGATGCCTATTTTCACCGTGTTTCGGCGCAGACCCAAAGCATCTTCAATCCGGTCAAACAGTTTACAGGCAAACGCCACTTCCTCAGGTCCGTGCATTTTGGGTTTGACGATATAGATACTGCCGGTGCGCGAATTACGCAGGACTTGATCAGCCTTGCGATCATGCAGCGCAGCGAATACGGTCACCATGCCATCAAGAATGCCTTCCGGGATTTCATAGCCCTCAGCATCCAGCACCGCATCGCTGGTCATCAGGTGGCCAACGTTACGAACCAGCAGCAGACTGCGACCTGGCAGGCTGAGCTGAGTACCATCCGCAGCCGTAAACAGTCTATCCTGGGCCAGCCGACGGGTCAGCTGCTTGCCCGATTTCAGCAGGATTTCCTGCAGATCGCCTTTCATCAAACCGAGCCAGTTGCGGTACACCTGCACCTTATCTTCAGCATCCACCGCCGCCACGGAATCTTCGCAATCCTGAATGGTCGTTAACGCCGCTTCCAGCACTATGTCTTTTACATGAGCCTGGTCCTGTGAGCCAATGGCGTGAGTTGAATCTATCTGTATTTCCACGTGCAGGCCGTTATTGCGTAAAAGAATGCTCTCTGGCGCCCTTGCTGCACCGAGGTAGCCAATAAACTTTTCGCGAGCTATCAAATTACTAAGCAGACCCGAACTCAGCACAGCGATCAGAGCACCATTATGTACCTGGTAACTCGTCACGTCCTGATAACTGCCAGCAGCGAGCGCGAAATGCTCATCAAGAAATGCTCTGCCATAAGCAACCACTCTGGCTCCGCGCACGGGATTGTAGGCAGACGTTCGATCCGCACCACCAGCTTCAGGAATTACATCAGTGCCATAGAGCGCATCATACAAACTGCCCCAGCGCGCATTGGCCGCATTCAACGCATAACGGGCATTCATTACCGGTACCACCAGCTGTGGTCCGGCCACTGTCGCGATTTCAGCATCAACATCTGCTGTCGTTACATTGAAGTCTGACGGCACTGGCAGCAGATAGCCGATACCCTGCAAAAATTTTTTGTACTCGATGGCATCAAACAAGACTCCGTTGAAAGTGCGGTGCCAGACATCTATCTGGCTTTGCAGTTCCTCGCGACGTTGCAACAACGCACGATTCTCAGCACTCAGATCCTTGAGGATCTGTTCCAGCGCAGTAAAAAAAACCGAACTTTCAATGCCGGTGCCTGGTGCCACTTCTTCATTGATAAAGTGGTACAACACGGCAGAAATTCGCAGACCACCCTGCTGAACTCGCGGCCGATTATGCGCTTGGGCAATTGCTTGTTGCTGGGACATACCACTGCTCCTGTTCCCGGTACGGATATAGATTGAGGCATTGTAACGATCAGCTGCTGAATTCTTATAGTTTATCCATTTTATGCCAGCTATTTCTTAAGAAAATACCATTTGATTCATTAAATAAATACTAGAGATAGAGTTAATAAATTACAGAAATCAATGATCAGCGCCTAGACTTATCTCATCTCCCGCCCATCAAGATGAGGACTCAGTCATGGCAAACTATAAACGCGCTCAGGAAATTGCTGCAATCAACACGGATTGGCAGGAAAATCCACGCTGGAAACACGTTACCCGGAACTACAGTGCTGAGGACGTGGTACGACTGCGCGGCTCGATCAAACGTGATCATACCCTCGCACGCCAAGGTGCCGAGCGGCTCTGGCAGTTGATCAATGAAGGTGGCCGCCCGGCATTCCGCCCTGATAAGGACTTTGTGAACGCCATGGGTGCCCTCACCGGAGGTCAGGCCGTACAGCAGGTCAAAGCCGGCGTGCAGGCCATTTACCTGTCCGGCTGGCAGGTGGCGGCCGACAATAACAGCTCTGAAACCATGTATCCCGACCAGTCTTTGTATGCCGTAGATTCAGTGCCTACGGTGGTGCGCAGAATCAATAATGCCTTTGAACGGGCCGATCAAATCCAGTGGAAAAAAGGTCTGAACCCAGGGGATCCCGCTTACATTGACTACTATGCGCCGATTATCGCTGATGCCGAAGCTGGCTTTGGTGGCGTGCTCAATGCCTATGAGCTGATGAAGAACATGATTCGCAACGGAGCTGCGGGCGTGCATTTTGAGGACCAGCTGGCCTCGGTGAAAAAGTGCGGTCATATGGGCGGCAAAGTGCTGGTTCCAACGCAGGAAGCTATTCAGAAACTGACCTCTGCCAGGCTTGCCGCCGATGTCGAGGGCGTTCCGACTATTGTGCTGGCTCGCACTGATGCCAACGCAGCAGATCTGATAACCTCAGACTGTGATCCTTATGATGCGCCATTTATTGTGGGTGAGCGCTCTCCTGAAGGCTTTTATCGCACTCGACCGGGCATTCAGCAGGCGATCAGTCGCGGTATTGCCTACGCCCCTTACGCAGATCTGCTCTGGTGCGAAACCGCCACACCTTCGCTTGAAGAGGCCAGAGTGTTTGCAGAAGCGATCCACAAGAAATTTCCAGATCAGTTGCTGGCCTACAACTGCTCACCTTCATTCAACTGGAAGAAAAATCTCGATGATGCCACTATCGCCAGATTCCAGCGTGAATTGAGTGCCATGGGTTACAAATTCCAGTTCATCACTCTGGCCGGCATCCACAATATGTGGAACAGCATGTTTAACCTTGCCTATGACTATGCGCGTCGCGATATGTCCGCCTACGTTGAGCTGCAGGAACAGGAATTTGCCGACAGTGCCAAGGGCTACACCTTTGTATCGCATCAGCAGGAAGTTGGTACCGGTTATTTCGATGACGTTACCACGGTTATTCAAGGTGGTAAGTCTTCGGTAACCGCACTAACGGGTTCCACTGAAGAAGAACAGTTCCATTGAGTTGATAAATGTGAGCACTAGAGCCGTCACCAAAGTATCACCGCAGGTGACCACGACCTCGCGCCGCCTGGCCAAAGCCATTTTAAATGGCTTTGATGCTTTTTTTGCCGAGTACAAAAATATTACCTATGGCGCACAGGGACGCTTTGAACGTGCCGACTGGGCGGGTGTGCAGACAGCTATGCGACAGCGTCTGGATCTGTATAAGCAGAAAGTAGTTATCGTGGCAGATAGCGCTGCTGAGATTACCGGGAAAAAACTGCAGGAACGCGAACTGTGGCGCCTGGCTAAAGCTGAGTACGCGCTGATCATCCAGGGCCACCGCAATTTCGAAATTACCCAGACCTTTTTCAATTCTGTGTACTGCTATGTGTTCGCCCATGAAAAGATCCGCGATCTGCACGCTTTCGTGATGGAACCGGCACAACAGATTGCGCCAATACCGCAGGAAAAAATTCTGCTCAATTATGAAGTGAATGGCAGTTTCAGCACACTCGTTCAACAGGTGCTGGATAATTGCGGCTTCAACATCCCGTTTGAAGATCAGCAACGCGACATCAATTCCATTATCAACGTGGTGAATGAAGTATTTCTGCCGAAACTTAAAGAATCCGACAATCCAATCCGTGTTGAAACTCTGGAAAGCCTGTTCTTCCGCAATAAAGCCGCGTATCTGGTCGGCCGGGTAGTTTCTGGCGACATCAGCATTCCGTTCATGCTGCCAATGCTGAACAATGGGCGGGGGGCTATCTATGTTGATACCCTGCTGCACGATACTGATGACATCAGTATCGTGTTCAGTTTCAGCCGCAGTTATTTCATGGTGGATGCGTCAACGCCTTCGGAGTACATCCGCTTTCTGCAGCATCTGATGCCTCATAAAGAAATTTTCGAACTGTACAGTGCGATCGGTTTCCCCAAGCATAGCAAAACGGTTTACTACCGCCGCGCCGTTGAAATGACTCTGGCCAGCGATGATAAATATGTCACCGCTGCAGGAATCAAAGGCATGGTCATGCTGGTGTTCACCCGCGATAATTTCGACTACGTTTATAAAGTGATTAAAGACCGTTTCACACCGCCCAAAGACAGCACCCGCGAACATGTGCGGGCCTGCTACAGCCTGGTCAAGCGCTGGGAGCGTGGTGGCCGTATGGCCGATACTCAGGAGTTCAATAATCTGGCCTTTGACCGTCGTCGTTTTTCTGACGAACTGATGGCTGAGTTACGCAAAGAGGTGCCTTCATTGCTGGAGGAAAACGGCAATGTGCTAATCCTCAAACATGTCTATATTGAACGCAAAATGATTCCGCTCAATCTCTATATCAAGAATTGTGACGACGAACAGCTGTACAGTGTGATGGATGAGTACGGCAGTGCAATAAAGCAACTGGCGGCGGGAAACCTGTTCCCAGGGGATATGCTGTTGAAAAACTTTGGAGTAACGCGGCACGGGCGGGTAGTGTTTTACGATTACGATGAGATCTGTCCGCTGACCGACTGCAACTTTCGGTGGCTGCCGGAAGCTCAGAATGATGAACAGGCATTGGCCTTACATCCCTGGTACGACGTAAAGTCCAATGATATTTTTCCGGAAGAGTTTCGATTATTTTTTTCTGGAAATCGCCGGGCTCGCGACGTTTTCGAACAGCTGCACAGTGATCTGTACAATCCTGCTTACTGGCAGGATCTGCAGGAAAAAATTCGGGCTGGCTATGTTGCTGACGTATTCCCTTATCGTAAGAAGCAGCGCTTCCAGCAGCGTCCGTTTTAGCAGCGTTTTGCCCGTTTTCGTCAGACCGCTGTCGCTACGAGGTGCAACAACAGACTGCCTGCCATAATCGGCAGACAGTCCTTAAACTTCAATCTACCAGACTGACAATACTTCAGTGCGAGCTGGCGCTTTACGCACTGTCTGCGTAGCTTGCGGCCTGCGGCTATCCGTGCGTCTGCCAGGCTGATTTCCAGCACCGGCACTGCGACCAGCACCCGCGTTACGACCCGCACCCGAAGATGAATTGCCGCCATTGCGCGAGCCGCTGTCACTGCGGTTGCCCGAGTTACCATTAGCGGCAGGACGTGCTGAACGCTGTTCAGGACGACGTTGCTGTGGAGCAGGTCTGGACGTCGGACGTGCGCTGTTAAGATTCTCTCTGGGCTCAAAGCCAACAATTTCAACTCGTGGAATCTGGCGTTTCAGCACTCGTTCAATATCTTTCAGCAGTTTAACTTCATCGGCACTGACCAGTGAAACCGCTTTGCCTTCAGTGCCCGCACGGCCAGTACGGCCAATACGGTGCACATAATCTTCCGGCACGTTGGGCAGATCAAAATTGACCACCTGTGGCAGCTGATCAATATCGATACCACGCGCGGCGATGTCAGTAGCAACCAAAATTTGCAGATCACCTTTTTTGAATTGATCCAGCACTTTGGTGCGCTGTGCCTGACTCTTATTGCCATGGATAGCGCCGGCATTGATGCCGTCCATCTGCAACTGTTTAACCAGCTTATTGGCACCGTGCTTGGTGCGGCTGAACACCAGCGCCTGGTACCAGCCTTCGCTGCGAATCAGATGGCTAAGCAGTTCTGCCTTGCGGCCTTTATCTACCGGATGCAGCTGTTGCTCAACCAACTCAGCAGCCGTGTTCATCGGAGCAACATTTATTGATACCGGGTTATGCAGCAGGCCTCTGGCCAGTTGCTGAATTTCGGCTGAGAAGGTAGCGGAGAACATCAGATTCTGTCTCTGCCTGGGCAGATAAGACAGAATTTTCTTAATGTCATTGATAAAACCCATATCAAGCATACGATCGGCTTCATCCAGAATCAGTACTTCCACCTGATCAAAACGAATCGCCTTCTGCTGATACAGATCGAGCAGACGGCCAGGCGTCGCTACCAGAATCTCAACACCGCCACGCAGCTTCATCATCTGCGGATTAATTTTTACGCCACCGAATACCACAGTAGAACGCAGGTTCTCGTATTTGCCGTAAGTTTCAATGCTCTCATGCACCTGGGCGGCAAGTTCACGCGTTGGTGTCAGTATTAATGCTCGCGTCTGATTGGCACTGGCACGAGGACCTTGTGACAGCTTCTGCAACAGCGGCAACGTGAAGCCCGCAGTTTTACCGGTACCAGTCTGCGCGGAGGCCATAATGTCACTGCCGCTCAGTACCGCTGGAATCGCCTGTAACTGGATGGGGGTCGGTATCGTGTAACCGTAATCATTTACAGCCTTTAACAAAGATTCCGACAGACCAAGATTTTCAAAATTCATTCATTTTCCTTTCGGTGCCAACAGGCACCTTTTGATATAAGTCGCGCACGGGAAGACTGCTCAAAGCAGTGCATCAGGCAGGCCCGACAAGATAGTAAAAATACATAACAGCACGATCTGTAGCGGGTCTTTAACAAATTGTTGATGAAAAGCCGCTGTTTCCGCGTTGCCAATTAATTTGCATCCGTAACATTACGAACACATTTGCGGCATGCAGTAATTGGATTCCGTGTGGAAAACCAGGAGCGGTTTACGACAGGAGGGGTTTACGACAGCATTGAAGCTGCAATGACCAGACAATTAAGGATGACGCCCTTGCGCTGATTAGAGCATCAGTATCAAGGCTGGCGCGCACCTTAACACAGACCGATACGCTTATGCAAAGGATCACTTGTATCATAGGTGACAACGCAGTTCAGGAGCGGGCTGCCTGAGGCTTCACCAGGCGCACTGCCGGCTGTTCCCCAATCTCAATATCCGCACGCAGGCGATAACCTTCAACCGCGCTCTGCATCTGTGCATAAATCCAGCGCCCCAGGGTATCGTTGGGTGCCGTTATCATCAGAAACAAATCCAGATCACGAATCTGCACTGCGATTTCCTGCAGCTGTTCAATCAAAGTTTCAGACCGCGAACTCAGCTCACGGGCGTTGATGGTGTGGACGCTATGGGTACGTCGACGTTCAAACTCGAGCATGCGGGCAGTTGCAGCCAACCCTTGATGCTCTGGGTAGACAGTTTCTGCCCGCCTCAGGTACAGCTGCGCATTATCGAAATTCCCCTGTCTCGCCGCAGTGTCCGCCAGCTCCAGATATCTGCCGGCAATAGCGCGGATACCATCCAGAGCAACCTGGTTATCTGGATGATTGTTCAATACGCGATTAAAAATCGATAAGGCGCTGCCTTCTGCGGGAGTCATCAAGCGATCTGCTGCCAACGCCCGCAAGCCTTCATAGAGCAGATCGGCAAGCGCCAGTTGTTGTCGCAATTCTTCGCGAAACGCCGCTGCCGCATCCTGCTCACTGGTATCGATAACCGGGGCTGGCTGAGGCGCCGGTGTAACTGGCGGTGGGGGTTGCTGAGTTGGCTGACATGAAAACAGCACTGCACCTGGCAGGAGTATGCAAAGGATTTGTTGCGACCACTTAATCACGATATTTTTACTCGGGAATTCCAAAGAGAACAACGTAAAGAACCGCTGCCTCAACGAATAATTTCGTTGAATGAAATGTATCGTAGCATATCGCCGACAGCCACCGCTGTGTAAGGCGGAACTATAGTCAAACCATCGGCCTGACTGACCGAGGTCATGACCCCGGAACTTTGATTTGAAAATGGCAGCAACACCGGTTGATCAGAATGCGTGCCAGCACTGATTGAGACACGCAGGTATTCCTGCCTGATGCCAGATTCGGCCAGCGCAAAACCTGCTGGCAGCAGGTATTCCTGCACATGCAATTTACTGGCGCCCATCGACTTCAGCAGACAGGGTCGCACCATCAATAAAAAGGTCACAAAGGCCGAAACCGGATTACCAGGCAAGCCAAAAAAGGCTTTGCCCTGTACCTGCCCGTATGCGAAAGGTTTACCGGGCTTAATCGCCAGCTTCCACAGTGACAGCTCACCGAGTGCTTCAACAGCAGTCTTCACATGATCTTCTTCACCAACAGAAACACCGCCACTGCTGACGATGCAATCACTGATCTGTGCAGCATGCAGCAGCGCCTGTTTAGTGGCAGCCAGAGTGTCTTCGACGCATCCACAATCAATAACCGTGACGCCCAGATTCTGTAACAGGGCACTGAGTGCATAAAAATTGGAATTATAGATCTGACCTGGCTGCAAGGCGGCGCCTGGTTTGACCAGCTCGTCGCCAGTAGTCATTAAGGCTACCCGCAATGGTTTGCGGACTGACACGGTTGCCAGCCCAATCGCAGCCAACAGACCAATATCTGCAGGGCCAAGCCGCCGACCGCTGTTCAACAGCAGCTTCCCTGCGACGATATCATCACCTCGGGCGCGGATATTTTCGCCTGTTACCACCTTCTCGAGCACCGTGAGTTGGGTAGCTTCGACGCGACAATTCTCCTGCATCACCACAGCGTCAGCGCCTTCGGGCAAGGGCGCACCGGTAAATATCCTGGCAGCAGTACCGGGTTCCAGTTTAATACCCGTGGCACCGGCAGCAATCCGCTGCTTGATAGTAAACGTCGAACGCCCGGCTGCCAGCTCCGCAGCGTTCAGTGCAAATCCATCCATCGCGCTGTTGTCATAGCCTGGCACATCAAGCGCTGCATAAATGTCTTCAGCCAGAAAACGACCGTTCGCTTCAAGCAGCTGGACTGATTCAGGTGCAACAAGAAGTCGGGTCGATTGCAGCAACTGCGACAGCGCCTCAGCAATCGGCGTCAGCCGGCGCGGTGCAGTGCTGTTCATGATTTGTAATAGCCTTTGATCAGATTCTGCAGGCTGCCATGCCAGGAACGTTGTTTAATGCCGAAGGTATCGAAGATTTTTTTTGTGGCCAGGGTGGTGTTAACAATTTCCGGCGGATCTACGCGATTCAGGTTGACACTCAGATGATCAAGCATCCGGTATACGGCTTCATCATGCTGTGCTGCCAGTTTTATTATGTGCTGCGCAAACTCGCTCTCGCGTTTAGTTTCCAGGCCACAGTAATGGTAAGTTCCCCAGACGTTGGCGTGGCAGTCGACCTGCAAGGCAATTGCCAGCAGCACGCGCGCAACATCTTCAACCGGCGTCGGGCTGAATTTGCGGCGCAGCACGGACACGGCACCATCGAAAGTTTTAACTTCATCAATCCAGCGCCTGAGGACTTCATCCTGCGTGGGACCGAACATCCACCCAGTGCGAACAATGATGTGTTTTTCGAGCACACTGCTGATCGCCTGCTCGCCTAGAAAAGTGGTGGTGCCATACACACCCAGAGGCCGCGGCACGTCCTGCTCGTTATAACCGAGCTTTTTATCGCCGCCGAATACATAGCCGGACGAAAGATGCAGCAGAGGGATATTCAGATGGTCACACACTTGGGCAAGCACTGATACCTGACCATGGTTTACAGCCTCACATTCCTGCGGGAATTCTTCGGCTTTATGAATTGCCAGCTGACTGCCGGCGGCATAGGAAGCAAGATTTATCACCTGGTCAGGGGCGCACTGGGTGATAAATTTCGCAGCTTTCAGTGAATCTCCAGCATTGATCTTATTTGCATCTGGCGCAAGAAATTCAATCTCGCGCTGCTGCAACTGTTTAACCAGCTCCTTGCCTACAGCACTCGCAGCACCAACAATTAAAAGCTTCACCTGGGCGGTTTACCTTCTCCAGTCTAAAACGGGATGTCATCATCGTAGTTATCCATTTCAGCTGGCCGCGGCGCTGAAGCGGGCTCACGGGAATCGCGCGGGCTATCTCGCGAACTGTCACGCGAGCCGCCGCCATAAGGGGGTACGGAGCTTTTGCCAAACTCGTTATCACCCGTACCCGGCTCACCAGAACCGCCACGGGAGTCCAGCATCTGCATTTCGCCAGCAACTATTTCGGTTGCGTAACGCGTTACCCCATCCTGTTCCCAGGAGCGCGTGCGCAGGCTACCTTCAATGTAAAGCTTGGAACCCTTACGCACATATTCGCCGACAATTTCTGCCAGACGATTGAAAAAAACCACGCGATGCCATTCGGTTTTTTCCTGCTGCTGACCGGTATTCTTATCTTTCCAGCTCTCACTGGTCGCCAGCGTCAGATTGACTACCGCGCCGCCACCTGGCATCTGGCGGGTTTCCGGATCCTTGCCTACGTTGCCAACCAAAATTACTTTGTTTACGCCTCTGCTCGCCACGTTTTTTTCTCCACCCGCTGAATTTATTTTTTGATCCTGCTGCCGCAATGATCATGGGTTAAAGGATATCTCTACCCTTTAAATTGTGTCGTCTAGTCTATACGAAGCATAGCATGAATAAAATCTTCTGCTGGAAATTGCCAGCGGCTGATACAAGTCTTTGCGATACGCTGACAAATTAATCATAATCGCTGGTTGGCTAATCAACACCCACGTTGATGGCAAAATATTTACAGGGGAAATTGTGGACAAGATAACAATCAGGGGAGCAAGAACTCATAACCTGAAGAATATCAACCTGACCATTCCCAGAGATAAGTTGATTGTAATCACCGGCTTATCCGGTTCCGGCAAATCTTCATTGGCCTTCGATACGCTTTACGCTGAAGGTCAGCGGCGCTATGTTGAGTCACTCTCCACCTATGCGCGTCAGTTTTTGTCCATGATGGACAAGCCCGACATTGATCATATCGAGGGCTTATCGCCGGCTATTTCGATAGAACAGAAATCCACCTCGCATAATCCACGCTCCACTGTCGGCACTATTACTGAAATCTATGATTATCTGCGCCTGCTGTTTGCCAGAGTCGGCGAGCCACACTGCCCCGAACATCATAAGAAACTGGAAGCGCAGACCGTCAGCCAGATGGTCGACCAGGTGCTGGCTCTGCCTGAAGGCAGCAAAATCATGATACTGGCGCCGATTGTTCGGGACCGCAAAGGTGAGCATGTGCATGTGTTCAGCGAGCTGAAAACCAGCGGCTATATCCGTGCCCGCGTCAATGGCATCGTCACTGAACTGGACTATCCCCCGGAGCTGGAAAAAAACAAGAAGCACAATATTGAAGTGGTGATTGATCGGCTGAAAATCCGCGCCGATATGCAGCAGCGCCTGGCCGAGAGTTTCGAAACCGCACTGCAACTGGCCGATGGCCGAGCCATTGTCGCGTTTATGGATGAAGCGGAAAACCACAAAGAAGAAATGGTGTTTTCTTCACGATTTGCCTGTCCTGTCTGCGGCCACAGCATCAGCGAACTGGAACCGCGCTTATTCTCCTTCAACAATCCGGCCGGCGCCTGCAGCAGCTGTGACGGGCTGGGCGTTAAGCAATTTTTTGATGAAAAGCGCATTATCACCGACACTTCGCTGTCACTGGCCGAGGGCGCAATACGCGGCTGGGATCGGCGCAATTTTTATTATTTCCAGATGCTCGGCTCACTCGCAGAACACTTTGGTTTTGCAGTAGATACGCCCTTTGATCAGCTCAGTAAAAAACATCAGGATATAGTCCTGCACGGCAGCAAGGGCGCGGCGATCAACTTCCGCTTCCTCAATGACCGCGGCGACAGCACCATTCGTCGACACGCCTTTGAAGGCATTCTGCCCAATATGGAACGTCGCTATCGCGAGACCGAATCGGTGATGGTGCGTGAAGAGCTGTCCAAATATCTGAGTTCGCAGGCCTGCCCGGGCTGCGAGGGCACACGCTTAAAATCCGATGCACGGCATGTCTATATTAATGAGATGACTCTGCCTGCTGTTACCGCTATGACCATCGCTCATGCCGCTGACTACTTTCAACAACTGGAGCTTAGTGGGTCACGCGCTACCATTGCCGAAAAAATCGTCAAGGAATTGCAGGAACGTCTGAAATTTTTGATTGATGTCGGCTTAAATTATCTGACCCTGAGCCGCGGCGCAGACACCCTTTCCGGTGGCGAAGCGCAGCGCATACGACTGGCCAGTCAGATTGGCGCTGGTCTGGTTGGCGTTCTGTATATTCTGGATGAACCTTCTATCGGCCTGCATCAGCGTGACAATGACCGTCTGCTCAAAACGCTGTTTCATCTGCGTGATATTGGCAACACTGTGATCGTGGTAGAACACGATGAAGATGCTATTCGCAGCGCCGACCATATTATCGATATTGGTCCTGGCGCCGGCGTGCACGGTGGCTACATCGTTGCCCAGGGCAGCGTGCAGGATGTGATCAATTCAGAGCGCTCACTGACTGGTAAATATCTGTCCGGCGAAAAGAAAATAGATATTCCCAAAAAGCGGAATGCTGTCGATAAAAAGAAAATTCTGACCTTGAAAGGCGCCAGCGGAAATAATCTGCAGAGCCTGACGCTGAACATCCCTCTTGGATTGCTGACCTGCGTTACCGGCGTGTCGGGTTCAGGCAAATCAACCTTGATCAACAACACACTGTATCCGCTGGCCGCGACGCAATTGAATGGCGCCACTACACTTAACGCTGCCGCACACGAGCGTATTGATGGATTGCAGCTGCTGGATAAAGTTGTCGATATCGATCAAAGCCCGATTGGCAGAACGCCGCGCTCAAACCCGGCGACTTACACCGGTATTTTTACGCCGGTACGTGAACTGTTTGCCGGCACCCAGGAAGCGCGCGCGCGGGGTTATCTGCCAGGTCGTTTCAGTTTCAATGTCAAAGGCGGACGCTGCGAAGCCTGTCAGGGTGATGGCGTGGTCAAAGTAGAAATGCACTTTCTACCTGATGTGTATGTTTCCTGTGACATTTGCCACGGTAAGCGCTACAACCGCGAAACCCTGGAGGTCCGATACAAGGGCAAAAATATTTACGAAGTGCTGGCAATGACGATCGAAGATGCCCGCGCGTTCTTTGATCCCGTACCGGTGATTGCCCGCAAATTGCAAACGTTGATGGAGGTAGGATTGTCCTATATCAGTCTGGGGCAGGCCGCCACCACCTTATCGGGTGGTGAAGCGCAACGCGTGAAACTGGCGCGGGAATTATCCAAGCGTGACACCGGCCAGACTCTCTATATTCTTGATGAGCCCACTACCGGATTGCATTTTGAAGACATCAAGCAATTGCTGGCGGTGCTGCATCGTCTGCGTGATCAAGGCAATACCGTGGTAGTGATTGAGCATAATCTGGATGTGATAAAAACGGCGGACTGGATTGTCGATCTGGGACCTGAGGGCGGCAGTGGTGGTGGTTTGATTATTGCGGAAGGAACACCGGAGCAGGTCGCCCGCATTGAGACTTCACATACCGGACACTACCTAGCAAAGATGTTGAAGCGGAGCTGAAAGCACGCAATATCGTGTGCAAACCAGGCGAGCAGCTCACTCAGTAAGAGCGCGGCTGTCTCAGTACGCGCTCCGCAATGTAGTTCTTCACCATCTCCTGGCTGACGGGCGCCAGGCGCGGAATCATGACTTCTCGAAACAGCCTCTCCACATCGTATTCGCGGGCATAACCCATGCCGCCATGGGTGAGCACCGCCCGCTCGCAGGCTTTGAATGCCGCTTCCGCTGCCAGATATTTCGCGGCATTGGCCTCAGCTCCGCAGGACACGCCGGTATCGTAAAGACTCGCCGCCTTGCAGGTCATCAGCCAGGCCGCCTCCAGCTCCATCCAGCATTCAGCCAGCGGATGCGCAATCGCCTGGTTCTGACCAATAGGCCGATCAAACACAATCCGCTCGCGGGCATAGTCACTCGCCTTCTCCAACGCCGCCTGCCCCAGCCCAACCGCTTCTGCCGCAATTAAAATCCGTTCCGGGTTCAGACCATGCAGCAGACATTGCCAGCCCTGACCTTCACCACCGATCAGATCCGCAGCGGAAACTTTCAAATCGTCGATAAACAGCGCGTTGGAATCCACCGCTGCGCGGCCCATTTTCGGTATACGACGCACTTCTATATGTTCGCGATTCAATTCGGTATAGAACAGAGACAGGCCATCGGTGGGTTTTGCACACTCGGCAAGCGCTGTGGTGCGGGTCAGCAGCATGATCCGGTTAGCCACCTGAGCGGTGGATGTCCACATCTTGCGGCCATTGATAATGTAGTGATCGCCGGAGCCAGACCGCCGTGCCCGCGTTTCCAGCGCAGCAGTATTCAAACCTGCGTCCGGCTCAGTGACACCAAAGCAGGTACGATCCTCGCCGGAGATCAGCCGTGGCAAAAACCGCGCCTTCTGCTCTGCAGTGCCAAGCACCACAATCGGATGCGGGCCGAACAGATTGATATGCACGGCTGAGGCGCCACTCATACCGGCGCCGGACCTGGCGATACCGTGGGCCAGCAATGCGGCTTCCGTAATGCCAAGGCCGGAGCCCCCATAAGCTTCCGGCATTGCAATTCCCAGCCAGCCGGCTTTGGTCACCGCCGCCACAAACTCTTCAGGAAAGCGTGCCTGATCGTCGCAGTCTCGCCAGTAGCGGGCATCGAAGTCCGCACACATCCTTGCCACGCTGGCCACAATGGCCTGCTGGTTTTCGGTCAATGCAAAATCCATAAAGGGCCTGCTATCTGCTATCGGCTATCGGCTGCTATCTGTTATCGACCTGGAGCCATTATCGACTCGAAGCGCTCACTGCGATTCTGCAGCCGCCAGTTGCAACAGATAGGCCCTGATATGCTCCGTTTCTTCGGCGCCTATATCGGCAGCGAAACTGACCATGCCCCGGTCAGCCAGCGCGCCATCAAGCACGATCGCAGAGAACACTTCCGGCCCAAGAATCGCAGCGGAGAAACGCAGATCCGGTATTGGTCCCGCACTCATGGCCATCGGGCCATGACAGAAGGAACACAGCGCGCCATATTGCAACGCACCGAGCTCCGCATTACCGGTGCTGCTTGCAGCAGACACGTCAAGAGGAGTCGGCGCAACCAGTGTAACCGCAGGCAGCACCCCATCTGCACCCAGCTTAAATGCGATCAGCCGACCATTGCGCTGGCGCGGAAAGTTGCCGGACATCAGACCCCCGGTCAAGGGAATAGCTCCACCCTGTCCGGCCAGTGCTACCACGTATTGCTCACCATCAAGTTCATAGGTAACCGGGCCACCAAGAATGGCGTCGCCCACTTCATGGGACCACAGGCGTTGTCCGGTTTCGGTGTGATAGGCATGGAACAGTCCATCGGCAGAACCCTGGAACACCAGCTTACCGGCGGTAGCCAGGGTACCGCTGTTGCCCAGAATCGGATAATCCACGCGCCAGACTTCCTGCTGCCTGACCGGATCCCAGGCCAGCAGACTGGAAGGCGGCAGTTGCAGCGCACGGGCTTCGTCCTGCGGGTTCTGAGGCGTACGCGGAGTTAAATCGATACCCAGATTCCAGCCGACTTCCTGTTCCTCAAACTCTTCCGGATTGGCATAGAGAAAAGAAGTGTTCTGCACCGGGATATAAACAAGGCCGGTGGCCTGGTCGCGTGACATCGGGTACCAGTTATGGCCACCCAGCGGTCCAGGAATCATGATGGTGGGGTCACGCTGGTAACGCGCCCCTTCAACTTCCAGCGGTCGGCCACTGACCGGATCCAGGCCCATCGCCCAGTTCACGTCGACATAGTTATCACCAGAGATAAATTCGCCAGTGACTCGATCGATCAGATAGAAAAAACCATTCTTAGGCGCCTGCATGATGACCTGGCGCAGGCGGCCATTGATGGTCAGATCGGCAAGGATCATATGCTGGGTAGCAGTGTAGTCCCAGGACTCAGAAGGTGTGGTTTGAAAATGCCAGACGTACTCGCCGGTATCCGGACGCAGCGCAACGATAGAGGACAGGAACAGATTGTCGCCCTGGCCTTCGGAGCGGATCTGATGATTCCAGGGGCTGCCATTACCGACACCTATATAGAGCAGATCCAGTTCCGGGTCGAAGGCCATCGAATCCCAGACCGTGCCACCGCCGCCCAGTCTCCACCATTCGCCGGCCCAGGTCTCTGCTGCCATTTCCATTGCAGGACTTTCAAAACCATCAACAGGATTGCCTGGCACCGTATAGAAACGCCAGATCTGGTCACCGCTCTCGGCATCATAGGCTGTCACATAACCTCGCACACCCAGTTCGGCGCCGCCATTACCGATGATCACTTTGCCATTGACGACTCGCGGTGCGCCGGTAATGGTATAGCGCTGCTCCGGATCGGCAGACACCACCGACCATTCGACTTCCCCGGTTTCCCGATTCAACGCAATCAAACGTCCATCAATGGTGCCAAAAAATACTTTATCGCCCCACGCTGCCATGCCCCGGTTAACCACGTCGCAGCAGGCATTGACACCATAACGACGCGGCACCTCCGGATCGTAACGCCATTTCTCTTCACCGGTGCGGGCATCAAGCGCGAAGGCTTTGCTCCAGGCGGAGGTAAAAAACAGGGTGCCATCTATCACCAGAGGCGTCGCTTCCTGGCCTCGGTCAGTATCCAGATCGAAGTACCAGGCAACGCCCAGATCTTCCACGCTAGCCTCATTCACCTGGCTAAGCGGACTGAAGCGATCTTCTGCATAGGTGCGACCGTGGGTCAACCAGTCTGCATTGTTGCTCCCGGCTGTTTCAATACGCTGAGCGGTGACCGGACGATCAACCTGATCAGTGGTTGTACCCGATGTTGTACCTGGCGCCTCAGCCACAGAATCCGCAGAATTCCCGGATTCGCCTGAACAGGCAGCGAGCCCCAGCAGCAGAGCCGCGGCTAACAGCGATAAACGCAGGGGGTGGGTTAAATCTTGAAAACTGCAGGTGCGCGGCGATTGTTCTGTCATCACGGGGAAATCCTCTTAATTATCATTACAGGCAGAATAAACACCGGCTTTGACAAACGCAACTGCTTCACATCAGGGAGTTTTCCGAGCACCAATAAGGTGCGTTGTTGGCGTATTTTGGCCAAATCAACCCGGTTTCTTCCCATACCTTAGTGACTCTGGGTAAAAATAGGGACGAAACCCTGCCCTGCTATTGTCACCACAAGTAAAAACGAGGACCATGCGCCTCGTTAGCCCTACCCACAACTTTTCGGAAGGCAAGATTATGAACAAATTCTTAAAACCAGCTCTGGCCACGATTGTTGCGGGACTGGCGATGTCGATGCCAATTACGCAGGCTCAAACTGTCACCAATGCTTTTAATGTGTCAGTCACACTGACATCACAGTGTCAGGCTATCGTCTCTGGCACTCAAACATTAGTATTCGGAACCTATGTCGCTTTTCAAGCCACTGCGCTCGTACCCACCCCCCTCAACATTGAGTTTAACTGCTCTCGCGGATTTATCCCATCCAGCGTAGCCTTGGATTCAGCTGGTGACAACTCGCCAACAGCCGGTCTTTTGGCGGGTTTGCAATATACCATTTCCGTGGCAGCCGGAGTACAGCAAGTTGTGGGTACCGCAGCAACTAATGCAGTCATCGGTACGGCAGATACTGTGCGTTATGTTGTCTCTGCTTCAATGCCCGCAGGTCAGGCAGGTACAGACACAAACGCAGCAACTGCCAATGCTGAAGCAACACATACACGCACTATGACAGTTACCTATTAAAATTAAAGGCTCACCGGCACCTGGGCTTATCGCAATGCTGAAAGACTGGTTTAAGTTGGAATCCGAGCTCCCGTACCCGTTGCTCAGCCTGCGGTGGGCTCGCATTGCTGCAGTAGTCTCCTGCCTGCTGCTCGCGGTGGCAATGACGTCGGCTCAAACCGATCAGGTGACCAACAGTTTCGCTGTCTCTGTAACGCTGGCAGGTAACAGTGGCGCAACTCCACTGCCTGGCGCCAATACTGCATTTTGTATTAATAGAGACACGCCTGACTCCTTCGGGGCCAAGGTAATTGTTATCTGCCAAACTGGCCAAATAGTAGGTATTACTCCAAACAACTCAGATAACCCCTGGTTGCCCGTCCATGGTGGCGCAAAACAATATGCAACAGAGCTTACGAATTTTGGCAGCTACACTGGCATGGTAGATGGATATATGAGCGCAGGTACTGTAGCATCCTGGCGACAAGTCTCGTTCACCGATCGGGACTATCTGGAGATATTGGTCGCTTGGTAGATTGCAGGATAACAACCATGAATGTAATTTTTCCCCGCAGGACATCCTCAGGAAGTTTTTGGGCAGCCTCTTTAGTCGGCATTACTCCCTTCTTTGCCTCATTAGTCAGTCAGGCCGGTGATTTTACCGTTTCGCCCGTTCGGATTTTTATGGCGCCAGCCGATCGAGCTGTCGCCGTCACCATCACTAATCAAGGTGATAGCCCACTGGTGATGCAGGCAGACCTTTATGAATGGCGGCAAACAGCCGATGGCGAAGAAGAACTTGAACTGACTGAAGATATTTTCCTGTCACCGCCTATTATCACGCTGGAACCGCAGTCTCGACAGGTGGTTCGTCTTGCCAGGCTAAGCACTGCAGTTCCCCCGGAACAATTGACTTATCGTCTCATTGTGCGGGAAATACCTGAAGCTCTGCCTCCTCAGGATGGCATTGCTGTTCAGGTAGCACTGGCATTGTCACTACCCGTTTTTATCAGCCCGAATAATGCCCGGGCCCGGCTGGACTGCGAATTGTTACGACAGGCTCCCGAATCATTGGAAGTATGGTGCGAGAATATTGGTTCAGCCTATGCGCAGCCTCGGGAAATCACCTTCAGTAGCTCAACGGGTGATGCACTGGTACAGCTGGAACCAGCTGACTACATCCTGCCTGGTATCAAGCGCCGCTATGAACTCACCAGAGACCAACCAATTCCAGCCGGTGATGGCATGCTTACAGTGATAATGGATGATACTACCAGCCAGAATTTTGTAATAAACCTCAGGGAGTAGGTGACCGCAAGTGGCTTGTAGACTTCCCGGATGTCTGATTTTGCTGTTTCAGACGATGACCGGGTTAACGACAATAAGCAGCCTGATACTGCCAGTTCCTGCAGCTGCAGCCGAAGTGTCTGGATTACAGTCTTCCCTGAATAGCAGTGAAGATCGAATCATACCCTTCGAAGTTACTGTCAACGGGGCCAATTCCGGCACTTGGATACTTATTGAACGACAAGGAACCCTGTACGCACCCAATGATGCATTCGAGGATTGGCGTGTCATGCTTGCAGAAACAGCTCAATCCATAGTTTTTCGGGAACAGATCTACTTCCCGCTGAAGGATATCCCCGGCTTTGATTCCAAAGTGAATTTTGCCAGCCAATCACTGGAACTGCTGTTCTCTCCGGACTCATTTGCCGCAACAAGATTGACCCGGGAAATGGTCAGAAAACCTGTCCTCAGTCCGGTACTGCCCACAACGTTTCTCAACTATGACTTGAATCTCAATGCCTTAAAACCAGGCAGCGCGCCATCAACGAAAGATTTAAGCGCACTGACAGAGTTTGGTTTTTCTAACTCCTTTGGAATATTGACCAGCAGCGCTGTCGCACGCAATCTCACGGGAGACACAGCACTAGGCAATCCACGGGAATTAAAACGTATGGAGACTACCTTTACCCGCGACCTGCCAAGCCGAAACCGCACCTTGAGAGTGGGTGATGCTTATACAAAAAGCGGTATGCTGGGTCGCAGCATCTACTTTGGTGGTATCCAATATGGCAGCAATTTTGCGCTGACACCGGGCTTCATAAGTCAACCCTTACCCACTGTGAGCGGTTTATCAGCGACTCCCTCCACAGTGGAGCTCTATGTCAATGATGTGCTCAGGCAGACATCCAGCATCCCGACGGGCCTTTTGCTATAGAGAATTTTCCTACCCTGACCGGAGGGGGTGATGCACGCGTGGTGGTCCGTGATTTGCTGGGACGCGAGACGGTGATTGAGCAGTCGTTCTTTACCAGCAGCCAACTGCTGGCTGAAAATCTCAATGACTGGAGCCTGGAGGCTGGCAGTGTGCGCCAGGATCTCGGAGTATCAAATGCTGCTTACGGCCCCAGGTTTGTCAGTGGCTCTTTACGCCATGGCTATAATAATGCAGTAACTCTTGAAGGCCGTTTTGAATTGGCCACAGAGGTCTCTAATCTGCAATTCGGGGCTCTGATGGCACTGCCGTTTTATACCCTTGGGCGGGCGGCCATCAGCAGCAGCAACCAGCAACAACTTGGTGACGGTCATCAGTGGTTGCTGGGTTTTGACCTGCAGCGCCTGCGTAGTAACTTATCGGTTGAGTTGCAGGGGTCTACTGAAAATTACCGTCAATTGGGACAAAGTATTACCACTGAACCGATCAAGCTTCAGGCCGCTGGCAACTGGAGTTTCTCCAGCGATATATGGGGCTCAATTGGTTTGGGGTATGCGCAGATTACCCAGTTCAATAGCCTTAATGTAACTACGATGAGTGCCAACTACTCCAAACGCATTGGCAGACAGGCAAGTGTAAGTTTTACTGCCAGCCGAGCAGATTCAGATACCACCAGCGTTGATGTCTTTGCGCTTTCTTTCGTGTTTCAACTCAGCCCTGACCGTGTTGTTTCAGCCTATGCCAGTCATCGCGGCAACCAGACTGATATGTATGCAACGTTGTCCGGAAGCCCCGGCCGTGACGGAAATATGGGATGGCGCACGCTGGCAGGCCAGCAGCAGGGTAATAATCGTGCAGAGGCAGGCGCATATTATATGGGACGTTACGGCAGGCTTACTGGCGATGTAAGTAATTCCACTCAGCAGTCAGCCTTGCGTCTGGGCGCTAGCGGAGGCATGGTAATAGCAGAGCGGAATCTGTTTTTTACCCGCCGCGTTAGTAACAGTTTTGCGCTTGCAGAGATCAAAGATTATAGCGATATTGGAATCGGCATCGGTGGCAATATGCTTACTCGCACCAATTCCAAAGGTGTCGCGTTAATCCCCAATCTGATGCCGTATCAGAACAACTATATTCGGCTTGACCCGCGAGAGTTGCCGATGAGCGCTGAAATCGATTCAATTGAGCAACTGGCAGTGCCCGCCTATCGCAGCGCAGTAAAAGTATCATTCCCGGTGCGCAGTGGCCGTGGTGCCTTGATCACCATTGAGTTCGATGATGGCGAGGTCGCTCCCGCCGGAGCTATTGCGTGGATTGAGGGCGATGACCGGGAATTTTACGTGGCTCGCCGCGGCCAGGCCTTTATTACTGGCCTGCAACCACAGAATCAGGTGGGATTAAAATGGAAAGATCAATCATGTACTTTCGAAGTTATGTTGCCACCAGAAATTGTGGATGAGATCGCACGTATCGGACCGCTGACTTGCACAGGAGTCTCTCGATGAAAACTAAGCTGATTATCTGGCTGGCCACAATCTTTCTGCTCGGCACTGTTAACGTTGCTCAGGCTGCTATCTCCTGCCTTGTCAGTTCCCCTGGCATCACTACAAGCTACGAGGGCGCCCTGGTTATTGCGCAGAGCAGCTTTACGATAAATTGCACCCGCGCGCTCAGCGATCCTGGGACTACAGAATACAGCCTGCGCCCTAATCACGGGATTAATGGGTCCGGGGCGCAGAATAACGCAGCATTCGTAGCACAATTACTGCCATACAAAGAATACAAGGACAGCGGTTGTGTAACTCAGTGGCGTGCCACTGGCAATGCCGCTGGTGCTTTTGAGGGTACCGCTACTTTTATAAATACCAGCGCTACGGTAAACGGTAGTTTTTGGGTCTGCATTAATGCCGGGGAGACTTATTCATCGGGACTTTATATTGACACCGTCACCATGACGCTCAGCTATAACAATGGCACCGGCAATAAACTCAATGCCAGCGCTAACGATACCCATCCAATCAGCATCAATACTGTACCTAGTTGCACAATCAGTTCAGCACCCGGCAACCTGAATTTTAGCTATACCGCTTTCCAAGGTACAGCCAGCACGGCCTCCACCTCCTTTAGCACCACCTGCACCACTTCTCTCGGCTACTCAATGTCGGTCACTGCGGCTAGTGGCGTGGCCAGCGGAGTGAATTATGGTTTAAACCTGAACACCAGCGCCAGCGGTGGCAGCATTCCTTTGGGCAGCGTCGGCACCGGTGCACAACAGACTTTTTATATTAACGGCAGTGCACCCGCTGCTCAGGCAGGCACCTGTGGCGCCAGTGGGTGTTCCGCATCACAGTCACACTCTTTGATAATAACTTTTTAGAAGCTGCTAACGCGCCACCGCCTGCACCCGCACCGTCAAAGTAACTTCGGACTCGCCGGCCTCAGCCACCGGCGCAGCCATCTCCGCCATATCGCCTTTGGCTGATGCTCGCATCATCACCGGATTGTCGTAGTTGAGGGAGCTGTCGATATCAATCGTTGCAATATCAACGGTCGCTTTACCCATCGCGCTGGCCGCCCGCTCTACCTTTTCAGTGGCGCGCTTGATAGCTGTTTCCAACAGACTGTCGCGCACCTCATCGGCGCGCTCTGTGCTCAACTGATAAGACAACTGGTTCATCACGAAACCCAAACTCTGTAACTCGCCGGCCAGATCCAACAGTTTCTGTGCATCTTTGCTCTCCAGGTTAACGCTCTGTGAGCCACGCCAGACATTATCCGCACGACCGCCCTGCGGCTGATTATTGTACTGGTAGACATAATAGTGTCCGGTAGACACTTTTATGTCATCTACCGCACGCGCAATCTCCAACGCCTGTTCCATACTGGTGTTAATCCGGTTCTGCAGCGCCTGCGCATCGCGGTCATCACTCTCTATTTGAAGCGTTGCCAGCAACAGATCTTGGGGCACTTTGACCCGTTCGGTAACTGACAGTGTCACCAGAGTCTGCCCTTCAGGCAGAAGATTGATATTCTGGGCCAATGCTGCCGCAGGAAGGACCAGTAAAATTGTGAGGGCAAATCTTAACGATAGATTCATTGATGAACTCCTTGGAGGTTTGCTCGGGTACTATTGAATCTATTCTACGGTAGCGCTGTGATTAAAAGTATCTGTGTTAATGAGCCCGTGTTAAGAAGCAGTAGTAGTGAGCAATAAGTCCTTCGAGTAGCATTGAGCCAGGCTCTGCTATAGATTAAACACTATGAAAACTGAACTCCCCTGCATCAGCCAGTTGACTGAAAATGCCCTGCTGTTCACTGCCACCCTGACCCAGGAACTGCCTGCACAGCAGCGGATCTGGCATCTGGTCAGGCAGTTGCGGGAGCTGCCAGACGTTCGGCAGACACTGCAGGAAATTGTTCCAGGCATGGGCAATTTGATGATTGTCTGCAAAGTCGACATGTCTGCAAAGCTGCCGGCTTTTGCCAATCTGCTGGAGACGCTCTGGTTAGAATCCGAAGCAATTGCCTGTGCGGGGCGTCAGCTGGAGATTCCAACCTGGTATGGCGGCAGTGCCGGGCCGGATCTGGCTGAGGTAGCGGCCCATACCGGTTTGACGGAAGCAGAGGTCATCGATACGCACAGCAGCGGCGAATATCAGGTGTACTGTCTGGGGTTTCAACCCGGATTTACTTATCTCGGAGGCATGGATACGCGCCTTGCCACACCGCGTAAAACTACTCCTCGGCAGTCAACGCCCGCAGGCTCGGTTGGTATCGGCGGTAGACAGACTGGTATTTATCCTGCTGTCAGCCCTGCCGGTTGGCAGATTATCGGCCGCACTGACCTGGCCTTATTCGATATCCAAAAATCTCCGCCCTGTCTGCTGCAACCGGGCGACACGATACGTTTCCTTCCTCAATAAGCCTGGATCGCTGAGCAAATGATAGAGATATTAAAATGCGGGCCACTTACCACAGTTCAAGATGCTGGCCGTTTTGGCTATCGGCATCTGGGCATCGTGCAGGCCGGAGTGATGGATTCGATCGCTCAGCAGCAGGCTGATCTGCTGCTCGAAAATCCGCTCAATGCTGCAATACTCGAAGTCAGTCTGGGACCCTTGCATCTAAAATTTCACCACGCCTGCGCCATTGTGCTAATGGGCGCTGATTTCCGAGCCACCTTGAAATCCGCTGACAAGGCCTGTGCCTTGATGCCAGGTTATATTCACCGGATTCCAGCAGGCGCTGTGCTGAGACTGGCGCGGCCCTCACTTCCGGGCATGCGTGCATATCTTGCTGTACAAGGGGGTTTCGATGTACCAGAGATTCTGGGCTCTCGCAGCACAGATATCACGGCTGGATTCGGCGGTTTCAACGGCAGGGCATTGCAGGCCGGAGATCGTCTTCACACCCGAACTAATGCCGCTGAAATGTCCTCTGCCTCGCCTTCCGAAAGCCCTGTTGAAAACCCCGCTGACCTGAACACGCGAAGCAGCAAACACGGCGTACGCCCGCTGGCCTCTGGCAGTGTGCTGCGTGCGCTGCGTGGCCCGGATTATCAATCTTTCAGCGCCGACTCCGGTACCGATTTCTGGCATTTGGAATGGCGGGTCAGCCCGCAGAGTAATCGCATGGGCCTGCGTCTGAGCGGCAAAGCACTGCGCTTACAGACAGTCACGGAATACAGCTCCGGAGGCGTCATGCCTGGTGTCGTGCAGGTGCCGCCCGATGGTCAGCCGATTGTGCTGGGCCCGGATGCGCAAACGATTGGCGGCTATCCGCGCATCGCCAGCGTTATCTCTGCCGATCTGTGGCAACTGGCCTATATGCCACCAGGCAGCAAAATGCTGTTTCAGGAGGTTTCGCTGGAGCAGGCACATCAGGCCGCACGCAAATGCAGACAATCGCTGCAACTGCTGGAACAATCGCTGCAGCGTGCGCACAAGGCTGATCGCTTGCAGTGCCTTCAACATAAACAGCCAGATCGGAGAGAGGACAACGCAGATGCAGATTGATTTGAATGCCGACCTGGGCGAAGGTGGCGACTTCGATCAGCAACTGCTGGAACTGGTCTCCTCCGCCAACATCAGTTGTGGCGCCCATGCCGGCAGCACGAAGACGATGGTCGCCGCCATCCAGGGTGCCCGCGCAAATAATGTGACCATTGGCGCTCATCCATCTTATCCGGACCGGGAAAATTTCGGACGCCTTGCTGTGCGCTTGAGTTCCCTGCAGCTGCGCGAGTCTGTGTATTCTCAACTTGCGGCCTTGCAGCTTCTTGTCCAGGCCGAGGGTATGGAACTCACGCAGGTGAAACCGCATGGGGCACTTTATAACCAGGCGGCAGTTGATGTTGAACTGGCAGAGCAACTGGTCAGCGTAATCAAGGATTTTGATGCCAGACTGATTATTGTGGGCCTGGCTGGCAGCCAACTGCTGACCGCTGCCAGCAACGCAGCGATGGACACCCGAGCAGAAGCCTTTGCTGATCGTGCTTATGCTAGCGATGGTACTCTGCTGCCGCGCACGGATCCGCGAGCTTTAATTCAGGATCCACAGCAGGCCGTCGAGCAGACTCTGGCACTGATAAAAACAGGCTCAGTCACTGCCATTAATGGTAGCGTGATTAAAGTGTGCGCTGACACCATCTGTATCCACGGTGACACACCACAGGCGCTGGTATTTGCACAGCAATTGCGTCAGGCTCTTAGTAATGCAGGCGTAAGCATCAGTTCAGCACGTTCTCAAAAAATAGCGGCGAAACCTAAGATGGAGAATTCTAATGATCTTCCGACAACTCTATGATGGCACTTCTTCAACCTATACGTATCTGCTGGCAGATGAGCAGAGTCGTGACGCCATCCTGATCGACCCGGTGTTTGAGCAGGAACAGCGCGACCTGGCGATGTTGCGTGAACTGGATCTGAAGCTGAAGATTGTTGCCGATACGCATGTGCATGCCGATCATGTGACCGCAGCCTGGGTGTTGAAACAGAAAACCGGCTGCAAGATCGCCTCGGCAGCAGTGGCTGGCGCTGAACATGTGGATTTGCCGCTGCGCCACGGCGACACTTTCGGCATCAACAATATTACTCTCGAAACACGGGCAACTCCCGGTCATACCAATGGCTGCCTCAGCTATGTCTTGTCCGATCACAGCAAGGTGTTCACTGGAGACGCGCTGTTAATCCGAGGCTGCGGGCGCAGCGATTTTCAGCAGGGTGATGCGCATCGGCTTTATCACTCGATTACCGAACAGCTGTTCTCGTTACCTGATGAATGCGCGGTTTATCCTGCGCATGATTATAACGGTCGTACGCAGTCCTCAGTTAAAGAGGAGAAAATTCATAACCCGCGTGTCGGCGGTGGTGCCAGCGAAATAGATTTCGTCGAGTATATGCAGGCGATGCAATTGCCGCATCCAAAAAAGATCGCAGAAGCGATTCCCAATAATATGCGCAGTGGCATGCCGGAAAACGGCCGACTTCCCGATGAGCCTGACTGGGCAGACCTGCGCATAACTTTCGCGGGCGTGCCTGAAGTTGAGCCTGAATGGGTGATACAGAATCAACCGTCGGTCACTATTCTGGACGTGCGCGAACCCGATGAGATTACTGAGTCGGTGGCTGGCCTCAATAATGCGCTGTTGATTCCACTGAACGAACTGCGTGACCGTCTTGAGGAAGTGCCTCGCGATAAACCCGTGGTGACTCTGTGCCGGTCGGGTAAACGCTCTGCGATGGCGATTACTATCCTGAAGAACGGCGGTCATGAAAAAGTCGCCAATATCCATGGTGGTGTGTTGCACTGGAAGGGTTTGTAAGAATCCAGCAGGCTCACAGACCTTCAGGAGTATCCGTCAGGCATGAGCTCTATTGATGACCTGTTCTATCAATCTTCAAGTGCCGAGGGCGAACAGCAGGAAATAGCGGCTGGCGCTATTGTACTGCGCGGATTTGCACTGAGCAGCGACGAACAGTTGCTGGCGGCCGTTAAAACTGTTGCTGCCTCTGCTCCGTTTCGGCATCTGATTACGCCCGGCGGCTATCGGATGTCAGTGGCGATGACTAACTGTGGCCCGCTGGGATGGGTCAGCGACAGGACAGGCTACCGCTATGCGGCGCAGGACCCTGTCACCGACGAACGCTGGCCGCCCATGTCTGAATCCTTTCTGAATCTCGCCCGTGGCGCAGCCGCTGTGGCAGGCTATGCCGACTTCAGACCGGATGCCTGCCTGATCAATTGTTATGAACCCGGGGCGAAGCTGAGCCTGCATCAGGACAAGGATGAACTGGATCTTGCCGCGCCGATTGTGTCGGTGTCGCTGGGACTGCCTGCAGTGTTTTTATTCGGCGGTGGCACCCGCAGCCAGCGTCCACAGCGTTGTCCGCTGTATCATGGCGATGTTGTGGTCTGGGGCGGACCGGCGCGATTGTTCTACCACGGCGTAGCAGCACTGGCGGATGGTGCGCACGAAAAAACTGGCCAACAGCGCATTAATCTGACCTTTCGCAAAGTGCATAAATAGTAAAGGAAGCCTTATGTTTGACACCATAATCAGTGCACAAAAGTTGCAGCAACAACTTGCGCACTGCCGCGTCTTTGACTGCCGTTTTAATCTCGCCGACACCGGCCATGGACGCAGGGTCTATGAGGAAGGGCATATTGCTGGTGCGCACTTTCTGGATCTTGATCAGGATCTGTCGTCACCAATCACCGCTGAATCCGGACGCCATCCATTGCCAGACCCTGATGTGCTGCTCAATCATTTGCGTGCCTGCGGCGTAACTCCGTCCACTCAGGTGGTGGTTTACGATGACGCCGGTGGCGCCATGGCTGCCCGTGCGTGGTGGCTGCTGCGCTGGCTGGGGCACCAGGCGGTGGCAGTGCTTGATGGTGGATTCCCGGCATGGCGGGCAGCAGGATTACCGATCGGTTCAGGAGCCGATACATACACCAGCGCAGCAAGCAGCTCTGCCGCTGGAACAGCCAGACCTGATACTGATCAGGTCGTGGACTCATCCACAGTTCTGAGCAATATCGCTGGTAAACAATTTACTCTGGTGGACGCTCGCGCCGCTGCACGCTTTATGGGTGAGGTGGAACCTGTCGATCCGGTCGCAGGTCATATTCCCGGAGCATTAAACCGACCATTGACCGACAATCTGCAGCATGGATTATTCAAATCAGCAGACGATCTGCGTCGTGAATGGCAGACAGTCATTGATGGAATCGATCCTGAAAATATTGTGCATATGTGTGGCTCTGGTGTAACCGCCTGCCATAACCAGCTCGCATTGGAGATCGCGGGCCTGCACGGATCACGGGTATATCCAGGCTCCTGGAGTGAATGGATCCGGGATCCGCAACGTCCGTTGATCAATGAGTCGACCGTTGCCAGTAAATGATACAACGGCTTAAGCTGCTGTTGAATTTAGTATTTGCATCCGAAGATCGGTGTCGTGGCCATGACCGCCAGATCGCTCTCGGTGATCGGCAATTATTTGTTATTTAAACGCAGTTATCGAAGATCCTCGATCACCAGCTGATAGTCATTAGCGGATTGATCAGCAGGTGCAACAGGAACAAACCGCAGACGTTGATTAATGCAACCCGGATGCTCAGCAGCGGTATGACTGACATAAATCAGTTGCGTGGCAGTGCTGGCAGCAATCCTGTCTAACGTGCCGAGAATTAACTGCCGATGCCAGTCATCCAGCCCGACACAGGGCTCATCAAGAATCAGTATCGACGGGCGCTTGACCATGGCGCGGGCGAGCAGGACCAGCCGCTGCTGACCGAAGGAAAGCTCGTGATAATAATCTCTGTCCAGTTCAGCAATGCCCAGGATCTGCAGCCACTGCTCGGCAGTACGGCGCTCACTGGCACCACTGTCATCGTAAAGACCAACTGAGTCGAAGAAGCCAGAGACAAGCACATCGATAACCTTCCAGCCTTTGATGTACTTGTTGTGCAACTCATTCGACACCACGCCGAAGCGCGCTTTTATGTCCCAGACGGTTTCACCGCTGCCACGCTGCCGCCCAAACAGTTTTACTTGCTGCCCGTAGGCTTTGTGATTTTCACCGTCAATCAGGCTCAACAGGGTTGATTTCCCGCAACCATTGGGTCCCTCGATCAAGCTGTGGTGCCCTGGCAGCATGCTCCACGACACGTTTTTCAACACCTGCTGCGACTGCCATGAAGCATTCACATTAATCAGCTCAATCAGGGGGACATCGGCGGCTATGTGCTGCACAGGGAAACCTTTGCAGGGCTCAGGAATATGCGTTGGTGGCAACGACTTTTTATTGAACAGGGAATCGTATACCGGGCTGCTTTTTACAGCCGGGAAACTGCCCTGTTCGGCAATGCTTAACTTATCCAGCAACGCCATATGGCTGATGCCCGGCAAAACATCCTCAGCACGCCGACTCAATAGAATGGAGCTGTTGTTGGCATTACGCCACTGCCTGATCACGTCGGCAATACGTTCGCGCGAATCACGATCAATACTTTCTAGCGGGTCATCCAGTATTAATAAACGAGGGTTCTGATACAGGGCGCGCGCGATCAGTGCCTTGCGCACCTGTCCCGAAGAAAGAAAGCGGATGCCCTTGTGCTGACAAGAAGTGATGGCGAGATCATTAAGTAAACGCGTGTACTGACTGTCTGGTTTTGCACCATCCAGAATCAGCATCTCCACGGTGGTGCCCTGATCGAGCGCTGAATCGTTAAATTCGCTGACATCATGGCGGTTATCCTGCGCCCACAGCGCTTGCTGTTCCTCAAACGACACCACGATAATATCCCGTCGAGGATCAAAGCCATCCTGATAGTGCACATGTGCACGACCCGAGCGCAGGCTACCCTGCAGCAGCTTCGCCAGCAGCGACTTTCCAGAACCATTACCGCCGAAAAAGCACCAGTGCTCGCCGATCGCAATCGAAAATGAATCTATACGAAGGGTTTTACTGCTGTTGATTCGGCAGACGGCATTGCTGACCTGAATTAATAAAGAAGACATCGGGGCCTAAGGTCTATTACCGAGTGCACGCTGCATCACTTCATATTGAATATTCATAAAGTGCCCCACCGAGCGGCGCCAGTACTCAGAGTTATGGCGGCCATGGCTTTGCATATACTCAAAGGGCACATCGTTCACCAGCAACAGTTGCATGAATTCTCTGGCCACATCCACCAGACTGTCCTCGGTGCCGCTGTCTATATAAATGTGTGGCAGGCGGCTCTTGGGTACGGTGTAGATTATTTGAAAGGGGTCGTAAGTCTGCGCCTGTTCGACAGTCAGGAAGTCAGTACCCAGAGGTGTGCGTTCATCTTGCGTGCTGAAACCGGGGATAGCGATAATTGCGGAAATAAACTCATCTGCTTTGGCTATCTCTGCCTGTTGCTGAGGACTGCGGCCGCGTACCGGAACCCGTATCTGACCCTGTTCGATTGCGGCGCTGCGATCACGCGCATAACTGAGTGCACCACTAGTACTGGCCATCGATACAAACATTTCCGGATGCCGCAGTCCCAGCATGAAGGCGCCATAGCCGCCCATCGACAGACCGGCAATTGCTCTGCCCTCACGCTGAGCCAGGGTTCGAAAATTGGCATCTACATGAGGAATCACGTCCTCGATAATATAATCCTCCCAGTTATTGGAACGCCCGTCTTCGCTTTCTGCATAATTAACGAACCAGCTGTTACCGCCATCCGGCATCACAATAATGAGATCACCAACCTCGGCTGCATAGAAAGCGGCAGCCAGATTTCTACCCCAGACTGTGTAGTTCTGCATATAACCGTGCAGCAGATACAGCACCGGATAACGCTCGGTTTCCGCGCCATAATCAGGAGGCAGCACAATATCGTATTTCATAGTGCGATCAACCGCGGGGCTGAAGAATTCAACAGTCTGCAACCCTGCTGGCAACGGAGGTGGCATGGGAGGTGAGGCCGATGGAGTCTGTGCTGATACAGTGCTTGCCAAACCATTTAGCACCACTATCTGTGTAATAAGCGCGATAAACTTAACTGCTCGATCAAACATACAAAACCTCAATATACTGCTTAATCAGTAATGGTCTGATAAACCATCGCCTTAAATATGCCGGACAGATTGTAAGCACCGGAGGGTACTACCTGCATCATCAAGACCGCGATAGTGCCGGTTTCCGGATCCGCCCATGAGAAGGTACCCAGTGACCCATTCCATCCGAACTCGCCATTATTGACACCAAATGCGCTGGCATTCTTTTCAATGACGACACTAAATCCATAGCCCCAGCCTCGGTCAAGCATCGGATTCTGCGGTGACAAACCAATCGGCAGTGCTGAGTCAGGAATATGATTGCGCGTCATCTGCGCTACACCATCCGCGCTCAGCACGCGCGCTCCGTCTAGTTCACCTTCGTTCAGAAAGGCCTGCAGGAAGCGCATATAATCAGGAACGGTGCTGACGATTCCAGCAGCTCCTTCAAGCAATGGCGGATTCGCGGTAATGGCAATTTCCATCTCCGGAACCTGCGTCAAAGGCGCGTCACCCCGAGGCACCTGATAAATACGCGCCAGCCTGTCCACCTTCTGTGCTGGCACAAAAAAAGCGGTGTCAGTCATCTGCAGAGGCTGATAAATATGCTGCTGCAGATACTCGTCAAACTTCTGCCCGGATACAATTTCCACAACATGACCCAGCACGGTAGCGGATATGCTGTATATCCACTGCGTACCGGGTTCCGCCATCAGCGGCACGGCTACCACTTTTTCTACCAGTTGTTCAAGAGTATCGGCACGCGAGCGCACTTCCCTGCCGCGATACAGTGCTCCATCGCGGTGGCTGAGACCGCCCATATTCAGCAGAAGATCTTCTATGGTGAGCAGCCGCGAAGGCGCTTTGGTGGGACTGTTAAAGTCACTCGGATCGGTGAACAAACTCATGTTCGCGAACGATGGAATGTAGTCTGCCACCGGATCCTGCAGGCCGATGCGGCCTTGTTCGACCAGTTGCATCACTGCCAGAGAAGCAATCGGTTTGCTCATGGAGCGGATCTGAAAAATTGAATCGTCGCGCATCTCAGCGCCCGGCGTATCTGTTTGCTGGAAACCCAGGCTCTCCAGATAAACCACTTTGCCATGACGGGATACGCCTGCCACCAGACCGGCAATCTGCCCCTCATCGACGTATTGACGCAGCGTTGCGCTGATCAGCTGGAAGCGCGCCGATGACATGCCAACCTCTTCAGGCCTGGCAACAGGCAAACCGCTGACTGGCACCGCTGCCGCTGCCGCTGAAGACAGCAGCAACGAGGATATCAGGACTACCCCGCCAAGCACGCCGGCAGCGGTGCGGCCCAGCAGGCGCACAACGTTACGGCCTGCCATTCCACCGGCAAATTCGCGCGAAGTCCGGCTATCAGGAGCCAGTCGATAAACGGTTGCTGACATATCAGGTGCATCCTTCAATGTATGAATTCTTTAAGCCGGAATAATAGGCCTTTTTGTGTGCAAAGAGAAACCGGCCCCCTGATGGTCAGCTATATCTCCCGCTACTTTGTACTGGAACCAGGTGATCTGATCTGGTCTGGCACTATGGGTACTACCCGGCAAATGGTGCCAGGTGATGTTTATGAAGTGGAAGTGCAGGGGGTTGGAATACTGAGTAACCGCGTTGTGCAGGGTCAGTAAGGTAAGATTAAGGTCGGTACGATCAGGGCCAGTAAGTTTAAGGTCAGTTTGCCAGCATAGCGTCCCGCCGCAACAACCTGGGGAGCCTCTGAATAACTCTATGGTCACTCTGGCTGTTCAAGCGGCATCAACAAGGCCTTAAGAAGGCCTTAAGAAGCAGATAAAAAAAGGGGTAGAAGTGTAAACTTCTGCCCCTTTTCTATTTATCTTTATTTCATCAATCTATCAAAGTCTTTGCAGACCACAGGTCTCAGTCGTCGTTGCTGGTCACGAACTGGCTCTGATCAACGAGTTTCCAGTTGACTGCACCGAAGAACATCTCGTCCCAGCTCTGCAGACCCCATGGCACTGCTCGCGCAGCATCAGGATTGTTCTTGTTCTGAGTAGAGTTATCAAAGGCGCCAGTAGCTACAATTTTAGTGCCCGCTGGAACAAACTTAGGCTCTTCCAGTTGATACTGCAGCTGCCAGTTGTAATTGTAGTTGGCCAGATTAATCAACTCTTCCACTGAACCATCCGGATAATGTGCTGCCCAGCTCATACGCTTGCCACGGAAATGCATGTGTGGCAGGAAGCTTTGCAGATAGGCATCGCCATCTATGGTGATAGATGCCGACACTTCAAAGTCCGGATCATTGGGAGGAATGGTCGTCCAGGTTGGTGTGAAGATACACGCGCAATCGCCACTCATACGCTCTTCAGGAATCTGATCTTCAGGGTAGAACCAGACACCAATTTCGCTGGCATCAACGGTTTCCCTGCCAGTTGTCGTGTAATGCAGTTGCAGCGCAAGGCTTGATCCTGCTTTCAACAAACCACCGGTATTTTCAGGCTCCATATGCGGTTCTGCACCAGGAATATAGGCAGTGATCGACGCTTGATTAGGTCCGCCACCGCCGAGGAAGTTGGCTCTTCTCTGGCCAGGTTCCATAATTGAATTCAGCGTATGGTGTAATACCGTTCGGTCACTAGGAATGTATTGGCTGGCACGTACCCAGCGATCCTTATCCAGACCATCGATAGGCACTACCACACTGATGTAATCGAGTACGCCAGTAGCAGGAATGCTTTGTGGAGGTACTTTAATAATCATATCAGGCTCACCGAAAGCCCATTTGCTTTCCGGCCACGTCAGCTCAGCCAGCGGATCAACGCTACCGTCTTTTGGCGAACCGGCAGCTATCCAGTGCAGCAATTTCTGCTGCTGATCAGCTGACAGATTGTAGTCATTGCTGAACTGCCCTACATGCGGGTCAAGTTGAGCCGGAGGCATACGCTTGGTCATCAGCACTTCGCGGATCATTGGTGACCAGCCCTGCGCCATGGCATGACTGTCCATCGCAAATGGCGCAATGCCGCCATCACGGTGACAGCTCGCACAGTTTTCAGCCAGGATGGGGGCAATCTCTTTACTGTAAGAGACGCCAGCCTGCATGTTCTTATCACGTGCGGGGTAAGTTACCGGAGTACCTTCAACAACAGCCACAGCGTTACTGACTGCTTTGCCAGCAGCGATTTCTGCCAGTGCATCAGCGAAAGGCTGGTCAGCAGGACCACGGTATACAACGCGGAATGAACGGGGATCAAACAGGAATACTTCACCGGTTTTATCAATACCCATTGCTTCGGAGATCAATTGTGCATCATCAATCAGCACGGGGATGTCGAGGCCATAAGAGGCTGCTTCCTGCTTTACATCAGCGCGGGCTTCACCGAGCGGATTAAGCATCATGAATTCGATGCCCTGAGAATCGTACTTCGCATGCATGTCGCGAAAGGCAGCAATTGATTGCTTAGTTGCTGCACTGCCATTGGCCTGCACCAGGAAAGCGATTGCTTTATGGTCATCATACCAGGCCATGTGTTGGAACTTGCCGTTTTGATCGAGCAGAGCAAAATCACCGACTCGCTCTGCTGCAGTGCTGACGCTTGCGCCAAGCATGAACACTGCTGCAGTAACACCCGCAACTGCGGTGTGTCTGCCTTTATTCTTAAACCAAGTAAACATTATTACCCTCCAGGCAAGGTACCGACATCAATCACTGAAAATACAGAAAACCCTTATACTGCCGAGCGTACTCACGAAAATAATGAGCACATTCATGTTTCCGATCGTATCACCCCGCCAGGTATTGTCAATCGCAGAACCCTCAAAGCCAGGTCAGGAGAGACGAAACGATGGGGTCCCGAGGTGAATCGTTTGCATCCCGAAAAATGATTTAATTCAAAAGCATATCGAGTGAGTTTCGGAGATCTCTTCGAAAATCTTCTGCACTGAGAAAGCCGCACAAGAAACCCTGTAACAGATGGTAGTACAGAGCGAAACTGCTCCAGGTGACAGTACTGACATAGGCAGGTTCGGCCTCACTCCCCTGTTTCGCTCGAACTACTATCTCAGCCAGACGCCCGTAAATGTGGCTCATTATCTGATCAATATCCTCTTTGCGCTGTGGCGTGCTGGAAAATGAGATTTCCTTCAACACAGTGCGCGACGTGGCCATATCGTTTTTGTGATATTCGATCTGCCCCTCAAAGAACATCATGATCTGCTCAAGTAAGGATTTATTCTGATCGATCTTCGCAAATGAATCTTCAATCATCTCAAGGAACAATTCTAAGAATACCAGTACCAGCAGATCTTCTTTACTGTTGGCATACAAATACAGCGTTCCCAATCCAACATCGGCGGCTTCCGCTATATCCTGTATGGTGGTCTGGCTAAAACCTTTGTCCATAAAAAGCCTGCGTGCAGCCGAAACAATGCGCTCCAGACGAAGTGCTTTTTTACGCTCACGCAGTCCCAGGCGCTCCTCACCCTCAGCAGCGGGTTCCGCACTGTTTTCACCGATAAACGCGAATTCGGGGGCTTGCTTCATTTTCCTATCTGCTCCGTAACTGCTGACCGCAGTCGAGACTTTGCCAGAGGTTTACTTCCAGGCTATGGTCGCTGATCATTAAGCCTGCATCCAGCGCTGACTATCATTTAGAATGATAGAGACTAACACATGCGCTGATTGCACCAAAATGGATTATCCAGACCTGACGGGGGCTGAAAAAAATATGACTACTCGAACTCCACCAGATGACCTTCCCGCTGATGAATTTGTTACCTGGGCAATCAGGGATAAGGAAACTCCGGTGGTGGTGTTTTCGCTCACCTGGTGCTCCTACTGCATGGCGGTAAAAAACCTGCTGACCAGGCTTGGCATCAGCTATACCGTTTACGATCTGGATACCCCACAGTTTCGCGACAGCGGCAATTATGCAGTGATTCGGCAAACGTTGGCTGAGAAAGCGCGCAGCTCTACGCTGCCAGAGGTGTTCATCGGCGAAGAACTGGTTGGTGGTTACACTGAAACCGCTGCGGCGCACTCAACAGGCCGACTTAAGCCGCTGCTGGAGCGGCACGGCGTCAGTTCTAATATTACGAGCCAGGATTAAGCGCAGTCCTGGCTGCAGGCAAGAGCAATTGCTGCATCCACTTTGAAACATCATGGACTTCCTCCAGACTCACCGAATGCTCCATCGGATACGTGTGATATTGGGGATGGTAGCCCATCGCCATCAGCAGATCTCTGCTGCTGCGTCCCAGCTTTTCAGCGACGACGGGATCGTGCGTGCCGTGGCAGATATTGACAGGAATAGTTTTGTTGGCCGGATGCGGCCGTATTGTTTCTGCTGTGGCGAAATAGCTGGACAGCGACAGCAGCCCGCCCAGTGGCTGCGGATAAGTCAGCGCCGCCTGAATAACCACGGCACCGCCCTGTGAAAATCCGGCAAGGATTATCCGCTCACTGCGGATACCCAGGGCGATCTGCTCATCAATCAGCTTATGCACAGCCGCCGCCGATGCCAGCAATTGCACTTCATCCACCTTACGACCCACATCGGCATCTACAATGTCGTACCAGGCTGGCATCACAAAGCCATTGTTAATGGTTACTGGTATTGAGGGTGCATGAGGAAAGATGAAACGCAGGGCCAGCGTGGAGGGCAATTTCAGCTCCGGCACGATACCGGCGAAGTCGCTGCCATCAGCGCCCAGTCCGTGCAACCAGATAATCGCAGCATCCGGTTGGCTGTTGGCGGGATACTCAAATTCAATACGGGGCAAACAGGCCATCACATTTCCTTTTTCAAGAATTCAGTGTCTTTTTAAGAATTCAATGACTTTTCAAGAATTCAGTGTGTTTGCGAATTACAGCATTATTCCCCTGTTGCTTGCAAAACCTGTTACTTGCAAAACCCGTTACTTGCAAAACCCGTTACTTGCAAAAAAGGCGCACTCAAGACAGACTTCCTTTCTAACTCAAATATCAGAATCCAATATCAGAGATTTTCCGAAATGAGCACAGCGCGACTGGCAAAATTAACCTGTTTCTCTGTTGTTATGCTATCCCTGTTGAACGGCCATGCCTTTGCACAGGATAAGGCGGCACTGGCTGAAGCATTGCGCGCCCCCGAGCGCGATCTGTCAGACCGGCTGCGCGACCCGGTGCGCAAACCGATTGAAGTGCTCGAATTTCTTGGCGTCGATACCGGCATGACCGTGCTGGATGTCTATGCTGCTGGCGGTTACTACACGTTGATTCTATCCAAAGCAGTCGGACTCACTGGTCGCGTGTACGCGCAGAATACCCCACGCGGTTTGCGTTTTGAAGAAGACCGCAGCGACCGAACCCAGGGCGAAGTTCTGGAAGAGAAAATTGCCGCTAATAATCTGCTTAACGTCGTGCGTGTGGATCGTCCGGTTACCGACATGGCGCTGCCACCCGGTTCGTTGGATGTGGTGCTGGTTTCTCAGATTTTCCATGATTATTACAACGGCAATCCCAGACGGGCTCAAGCCGTGCTGAACGAAATCATGACAGCACTTAAACCCGGCGGTGTGCTCGGCATGATCGATCATGTGGGTGAGGCTGAACAAAATAATCGGCGTCTGCACCGGATGCAAAAAGCCGACGCCATCGCGGCTGCGGAACGGGCGGGCTTTGTGCTGGATGCCGAGAGCGACCTGCTGGCAAATCCCAATGATAATTATCGCCGTTCGATATTTGACCCGATGTTAAACCGTGGTACCGATCAATTTTTATTACGCCTCAAAAAACCGCTGTAAGACTAAACCGCAAAAACTAACAGGCTGATGGACAACAATGGAAGACGTTATAGAACTGCTGCGTGAAAGAAATGAACCTGTCCCCGTCCCGCTGGAACTGCCTGACGAAGATTTGCTGGTTGTTATTGAAGAAGAACTTTATCTGTCTCTGCCCGATGATTACCGGGAGTTTCTGTTGACGGTGAGCGATGTCGTCTGCGGCAGCCTGGAACCGGCCACGGTGACTGATTCACGCTCTCATACCTATCTGCCAGAAATGGCTGCAGAGGCGTGGAATCGGGGCCTGCCTAGGCACTACATCCCGATTTGCGAGGCCAATGATGGCTATTATTGCATTGCGGATGAAGGCGCCGTGTATTTCTGGGATGAATCAGGGCCGTCTGAAGAAGAGGAGTGGAATTCAATCTGGCTCTGGGCCAGGGAAGTCTGGTTAAACAGCTGAACTAACAGCGCGACTCGTTATTCCTGAGTCGCGCTGTGCAGCTACTTACCAGGTAACTGCGTCTGAGCTTTCCGCAGCACGAATAGTTTCCAGACCGTCATACTCCAGCATAAAACCTGCCGCCACATTAGCGGCAACTGCCATTCTTACTGCGTCCAGATA
>JBDNGQ010000174.1:0-1482 GCA_041689205.1 Pseudohongiellaceae bacterium
GGCTTGCATTGGATAAGTCTTCAGAGTATTGTCGCGCCTCGCCGAAAAACGCTGCTTTATACAGATAACCGATAAACGATATCTTTATTATCAATTTCACAGATATCGTAGTCAAAGCATAAAATACTTGCAACTCGTAACAGGACTTTCAGCATGGCCGCATCATCACGACAGAGCGTAACCAGTGTGCATCACTGGAATGATACTTTATTCAGTTTCACCACCACGCGAGACAAGTCACTGCGCTTTGAGAACGGCCATTTCGTCATGGTAGGCATGGAAGTGGAAGGTCGGCCACTGATGCGCGCCTACAGCATAGCCAGCGCCAATTATGAGGAAGAACTGGAATTCCTCAGCATCAAGGTGCAGGACGGCCCACTCACTTCACGGTTGCAGAATATCAAGCCCGGCGATGAACTGCTGATCAGCAGCAAACCTACCGGCACTCTGGTCGCCGATCACCTGCTGCCTGGCCGCAATCTGTATCTGCTGGCTACCGGCACCGGCCTTGCGCCATTTATGAGCATCATCCGCGACCCGGATATCTACGAGCGCTTTGAGAAAGTTATTCTGGTGCACGGGGTTCGGCGCATAACGGATCTTGCCTACCACGATTACATCAGCACAGAACTGTCAAAGAATGAATTTTTTGGCGAACAGGTGCAGCAGCAGCTGATTTATTATCCTGCGGTAACTCGAGAAGAATTTGTCCATAGAGGCCGCATCACCGAGTTGATGCTGAGTGGCAAATTGTTTGCTGATACGGGGCTGCCGCAAGCGAATCTGGATGACGACCGATTCATGCTGTGCGGTAGCACCTCGATGCTCAAAGATGTTGCGAAGATCCTTGATGGCTGGGGCTTTAAAGAATCCCGGCATGGCATTCAGGAGCACTACGTGATTGAGCGGGCGTTTGTGGACTGATCAGCTGTAGAAAAATCCGACCAGACAACCTTTCGCATCAGGGATGTCATCCATATTCACTTTGCCGCCAGCCAGTACTGTATCCAGAGCATCTCTCAGGTAGGTGTGGTTGGCATTCACGCGCTGTGTTTCATAGCCCAGCATGTCATCGATCGGGCCGCGGAAATACACTTCGCGGGTACGCGGATCAACGATAAATACTTCTGCTGTTCTCTCTACACCCAGCGATCGCGCCACGGACTGGTCGGTATCCTTCAGAATAGGGAAGTCTATTTTAAACTCGGTAGCTTCCTTGGCGATGCGGGGAATATCGTCCTGGATGAACGAGTTCAACATCAGGAATTCAATATTTTTGCTTGCGTAATCTTCTCTGACCGCAAGATAAGTTGGCACGGACAGACGTGCAATTGGGCAACCTGAACCATGAACATACATGACAATGAAGTCTTTATCTTCATACTCACTCAGGGCATGGGTCTTGCCCAGATGGTCAGTCAGCTCAAAATCTTTCATGGTTTTCAGATAGCCATCCGCGTTCGCAATGAACGGTAACAGAGA
>JBDNGQ010000175.1:0-2450 GCA_041689205.1 Pseudohongiellaceae bacterium
CAAATAAATTAACTGGTGATCGCAATCCAATTCAGTACACAGATCACGAAACCATTTTCTTTGGTTTACTGTGTTTGCTGGAAAATCCATCACTACATCAGTGCCTGTTCGCAAAATATTTTGAACATGTAATTTAAGCAATGGCTTAATCAATGAAGAGTACTTTAAGTAGTTCTCGATAGAGTTGATTTGACCTGGATATAAGGATGAAAGCCAGTCATCCTCTGACAACAGGACTGCATTTTTTTCATCAGCCAATTTCTTCGATCTGGTCGACTTTCCTGCTCCCATTTTTCCACAGAAAAAGGTCAATATTGCGTGCCTTTTCATACTGTCTCTTTTGATGCGTGGCTGCGTACTTTAGTCCCACTCAAGCTTCCTGCCTGGCAAAAAATATCAGGGGGATAGCGAAAGGTCCCAGAACCACCACCACAAGCTTCCAGAATAATGTCGACTTAACGTGGCGCGCTCTTGCAATGTAGATACAAATCACCGCACTGATGAGCCAGACGATCACGGGGATATAGGGGTTCATCATATTTCCGAGGGCAGTTCGCTGAAAGAATGACCCCGCTTACCTTAGGGCGCTTGCTGACAACAACCCCGTTGTAATACGTTTTAGAACAGAGCTGGCACAGGCGCTGGCCTGTCGAACCCATCAACGAGTGTTATTGCGTGATGCTGTCCCAGTTCGCAACCAGATGTTCCGCCGTTCTCCAGGCCAGCGCCTGCGCCGTCAATGTGGGGTTCCTGGCACCGCTGGTTCCCATTACTGAGGCACCGAGCACTCCCAGATTTTTGACTTCGTGAGCGAAACCGAAACGGTCAGTAACGTTGGTGGCCGGATTATCCCCCATGCGCGTGCCGCCATAGGCATGTGTCGAGGGACCCATCGCTGCGCCGAGTCCTGCGCGGATAATCTGCACGGCACCTGCCGCCCGATACCACTCCTCCATGCGATCTTGTGTAAACGCAGCGATACGCAGCTCATTCTGTCTGTGCTCTGCGGTAATGCGGATAACGGGAATGCCGAGCTTGTCCTTCACGAAAGGATCCAGATCGAGATAGTTACCCTCGTAGGGCAGTGTCGTCTTCTGAATGTAGGAGCTATTTGTCCGGTCAGCGTTCTCGCTGATAAAGGCTTTCCATTTGGGGCCCCAGTTGGGCGCCAGACCAAACGTGGGCATCTTCGCCGCTGCGATAGGCTTGCGATCGGTATGCACCCAGAGGTTGCCGCCGCCGATGAATTGCATATCGCTGTGGTCGAAATTTTCATCCGCCCACTCATCGATGGCGACCCCCTGAGCGGGTAAGCCGTACCAATTATTCAGGTTCTTTGGAAACAGGGCCGTCACCGGCGCCCCCTGATGGTGGCTGAGGTAATGCTGGCCTACCTGACCGCTGTTATTGGCCAGCCCGGCAGGGAATTCCCTGGACTTTGACAACAGCAGCAGTCGTGTATTTTCGTAAGTATGGCTGGCCAGCAGCACCGCATCCGCAGGCTGGAACAAGACCTGATTGCCGCTCAGATATTCAACGCCTCTCACCCTGCCCTGGTCATCATTGACGATTTTCAATACCCGCGCATGGGTGACCACTTTCAGGAGTCCGGATTTCAGGGCCTCAGGAATTGTAGTGACTGCGGTGGAGCTTTTGGCGGCCACATGACACCCACCCCGGTCGCAGAAGCCATGGTAGAAACAACCTGGCCGGTTGCCATAGACCTCGGTGTTAATGGCGGCGGGTCCCTGGAACGGGTGCCAACCGAGTTGGCTCGCGGCCTCGCTCATCATGTCGGTGAAACCCGAACTGCGCAGGCCTGGCATGGGATAAGCCCTCGATCTGGGGCCTTCGAACCGGTTGCCATCGCGCTGCAAAGTCCCCTGGATGTTGCCCGCGTTTCCCGAAACCCCTAAAGCGTATTCCACGCGATCATAATACGGTTCGAGATCTGCATAGCTCAGCGGCCAGTCCTCCACAGTCGAATCCAGAGGAACACGATGAGCACCATAGCGACGTGTGGTGTCACTGACTGTTTTGAAGTCCCAGGGGCTAAGGCGCCAACTCTGCGCCCAATAATGCAGCGACGTACCGCCCACACCGTTCATCATCGGGTGTCCACCGCCCTGGATCGCCTCAAAGTTGATGTTAGCGCGTGAAGTAGGAATTTCGTTTTTGGCTTTGGGGATCGCCTGCGGCCAATCGCGAATGTTGTTACGGATCTCATCCGGCGCGAAATCGCGGGTGGTCATCCAGCCGCCAGCCTCAAGCCCGATGACATTCAGTCCGGCATTTACCAGGGGCAACACGGCAACACGGCAACACCGCCCACAGCGCCGAGTCCGATCACGACTACATCTGTCCTGGCAAGCTCAGTGGCCATTGGATGCTCCTCCTTGCTGCGCGGCTGTCGGAACTGCGAGATCCTTGGTGTAGGAAGGCAGGTCGTA
>JBDNGQ010000176.1:0-66508 GCA_041689205.1 Pseudohongiellaceae bacterium
GTACCGACAACTCCGCCGAATTCAATATTCCTGCGCAGCCGGTCACTGGCAATCACATAAAGTATCTCATCCCCGTCAACGATATTGCCCTTGTGATCCACCATGATCAGACGATCACCGTCACCATCAAAAGCGATACCGACATCAGCCTGCTGCGCCAGCACCTGCTCAACGAGCAATTCAGGCGACGTTGATCCGCAGTCTTTATTAATATTAAAACCATCCGGCGTCACGCCGATTGTCTTCACGCTGGCACCTAGCTCCTGAAAAACACTTGGCGCAATGTTGTACGTTGAACCATTCGCGCAATCGACAACGATTTTCAGACCGCGCAAATTAAATCCTGCAGGAAACGTGCTCTTACAATATTCAATATAGCGGCCACTGGCATCGGTAATTCGTGAGGCCTTGCCTATCGAGGCAGAATCAACAGTAGAGATTGGAGCTTCGAGATATTCTTCAATCGCAAGTTCTATTTCATCAGGCAGCTTACGGCCATCACCGGAAAAAAACTTGATCCCGTTGTCCTGAAAGGCATTATGCGAGGCGCTGATGACAATGCCGGCCTGAGCTTGAAAAGTCCGGGTCAGATAGGCGACCGCAGGTGTTGGCATCGGTCCCAGCAGATTTATGTCTACCCCTGCGGAGGTAAGGCCGGCCTCGAGCGCCGCCTCAAACATATAGCCGGATATGCGGGTATCTTTGCCGATCAGGATTTTGCTGCGTCCACGCTCGGATTTAGCGAATACTTTTCCTGCAGCCCAACCCAGCTTGAGCATGAAGTCCGGTGTAATCGGGTACTCACCGACCAGTCCTCTGATACCATCTGTGCCAAAATATTGTTTTTGAGTTTTAATTGTCATCACCACTTGTTCTATGTCACGGGTTAATTGCTCTAAACACCTTGATCGCATCCACTGTTGCAGCCACTTCATGACTGCGAATAACTTTAGCCCCCATCATTATCGCAAAAAAAGCGGCGGCGAGACTGCCTGGCAGTCGTTCTCCGGCTGGCTTATTGACGATATTTCCAATCATTGATTTCCTGGAAACACCAACCAGCAACGGCACACCGATTTTCCGGAAATGATTCAGATTCCGCAATAGGGTGAAATTCTGATCCAGGGTTTTACCGAAACCAAAACCCGGATCAATTAACAGGCTTTCCTTTGCAATTCCTGCAGCAAGGCAGTCCGCGACACGTTGCTCAAGGAAAGCAAAGACCTCTGCAACAACATCATCATAATTCGGCTGTAACTGCATATGAACAGGCTCACCCTTCATATGCACCAGGCAGGCTGCCACCCCGAGGCTGGCAGCCTGCTCCAGTGCCCCATCGCGTTGCAAGGCACGTACATCATTAATCATTACCGCGCCTTTGGATGCAGCCTCAGCCATGACCTGCGGTGTGCTGGTATCTACTGAAACAAGGGCTCCAAGGCGATCAGTCAGTGCCTCCACCACCGGAATAACCCGATCAAGCTCTTCCTGCACTGAGACTGCAGTAGCGCCAGGCCGAGTGGATTCACCGCCAACATCAATAATGGCGGCTCCATCACACAACATCTTCTGTGCAAACACCAGAGTCTTATCCAGCGAAATAAAAAAAACCCCTGACCCACCTTCCGCGCGCAGCCTGCCGCCATCGGAGAATGAATCAGGGGTTGCGTTCAGAATCCCCATTACCAGTGGTGACGACAGATCTATGCTGCGCTCACCTGCTTTCAATACTGATTGTTGCAATACTTTCCCTCTGCCATCAGCATCAATGTTCGCTGACAGGACCTCCAATCGGGCTGTCAGCCGCTCCCGAATCTTTGCCGCGGACCCTTGACCCCGTTCCTGAATCATCATTAGTCCAATCCGCAGGAGGGCGCGGCTTGCGACCATCCATAATGTCATTTATCTGTTCGGCATCAATTGTTTCGTACTCAAGCAATGCATCCTTCATGAGCTCAAGCTTTTCGCGATTCTCCTTGAGAATTCGCTCAGCCCGGTCGTAACATTCATCGATGATTCGTTTGATCTCTTCATCAATAATTTTCGCGGTCTCACCCGAGTGGGATTTTGCCGCAGATCCAGCTGAGCGACCCAGAAATACTTCGCCATCATCCTCTGCATAAGTCAATGGACCCAACTTCTCTGATAAGCCCCACTTAGTCACCATATTGCGCGCCATCTCGGTAGCCCGCTGGATATCATTCGATGCACCGGTGGTCACGCCCTCACTGCCCAGAGTCATCTGCTCAGCTATACGACCGCCATAAAGGCTGGATATACGGCTCAGAATGCCTTCTTTACTCAGACTGTAACGATCCTCTTCAGGCAGGAACATGGTCACACCCAGAGCTCGGCCACGTGGAATAATGCTGACCTTGTAAACAGGATCATGATCAGGAACCATTCGACCTACAATCGCATGACCGGATTCGTGATACGCGGTATTTGTCTTTTCTTTCTCTGACATGACCATTGATTTACGCTCAGCGCCCATCATGATCTTGTCCTTAGCTTTTTCAAATTCTTCCATCGCGACCAATCGCTTGCCACTGCGAGCAGCAAACAATGAGGCTTCGTTCACCAGATTAGCCAGATCGGCACCGGAAAATCCGGGCGTACCACGCGCTATCACTGAGGCATTGACGCGATCATCGATTGGCACTTTACGCATATGCACCTTGAGGATCTGCTCTCTGCCACGGATATCCGGCAGACCAACCACGACTTGGCGGTCAAAGCGGCCGGGGCGCAGCAGTGCCGGGTCAAGTACATCAGGCCGGTTAGTAGCGGCGATAACGATCACACCGTCATTGGCTTCAAAACCATCCATCTCAACCAGCAACTGGTTAAGAGTCTGTTCTCGCTCATCATGACCACCGCCCAGACCAGCGCCACGATGACGGCCAACAGCATCAATTTCGTCGATGAAAATAATACAGGGCGCCTGCTTCTTGGCTTGATCAAACATGTCACGCACGCGGGAAGCACCCACGCCGACAAACATTTCAACGAAATCTGAACCTGATATGGAGAAGAACGGAACTTTAGCCTCACCAGCGATTGCCTTGGCGAGCAGGGTCTTACCGGTACCGGGCTGCCCCACCATCAAAATACCCCGTGGGATACGAGCACCCAGGCGCTGGAATTTATCCGGCTCTCGCAGGAAATCAACCAGCTCTTTCACGTCTTCCTTCGCTTCGTCAACGCCTGCGACATCAGCAAAAGTGATTTTAATCTGATCCTCGCCCAGCAGCTTGGCCTTGCTCTTACCAAAGGACATCGGGCCGCCTTTGCCACCAGCACCACCGCCCTGCATCTGCCGCATAAAGAAAAAGAACAGCCCGATAATAATCAGGATCGGAAAGCTGGCCACCAGCAATTGCTGCCAGATGCTCTGGCGTTCAGGCTCTGAACCTACAATTTCGACATCATAATTGAACAGATCATCCATCAACTGCGGATCACCAATCATGGGAATAGTGGTGGTGAATTGACTGTTATCGCTGCGTCTTCCAGACACGGATATTCCAGCAATAACCACTGATTTAACCTGTCCGGCTCGCACCTCGCGGACGAATTCGGAATAGGTTACAGGGGATACGCCTGTATCCTGGTTAATATTATTAAAAACCGTCAGCAGCACTGCCGCAATTACCATCCACAAAAGTAGATTTTTAGCCATATCATTCAAGGGACATCCCCCTCAGTAAGTAAACTCGAATACACCAGAACAAAGGCTATACGGATAGTGCCCTATTTCCGCTCACAAATCAGTTCGCTTTAAATTTTTCGGGGCGTTAAACCCTTAAGCCAGCAATTTCCCGCTGGACCTTACGTGATGCGATCAGGGCTGCGCAGTTTGAGCACTTATCAAAGACCTTTGCAAACACAGATCCATTGCAACAGGAGCTGAACATATTGCCCGGTTCGAATTCACATCTACCGGGCACACACTTATATTGGGGCGACGGTCGATATTACAAGATCAACCTTATTATTGTCCAAGACTTGCACTAACGCTGGTATGTATTTCACGCAACGGGCTACAATATGTGTTCTCCGAATCCAGCTGAAATCCAGCTCAGGTCAATAATGCAAGTGCAACCCTATGAATGCTAAAACCAGCAAGACCAACCAGCCTGACCAAAAATATTTACGCACAGTTGCTCATTCACTGAGCCCGGTAGTTACTCTCGCACAAAAAGGCTTGACTGAGAACATCAGCAAAGAACTTAACCGAGCACTTAAACAGCATGAACTGATCAAGGTGAAGATACTTGCCTCCGATCGGGATTCTCGGCGCGCTTTGACTCAGGAGATATGTGATTTGACTGGTGCTGAACTGGTGCAGAGCATCGGCAGTGTCGCCGTCCTTTACAAAGCCGCTGACAAGCCTGATCCAAAATTATCCAATCTGCTGCGTTATAAATCTGCATAAGGGGCTGGCAAAGCCAGCATGCCCGCTCTAAGGGCTGGAAAGCTATAAGTGATGAACGGCCCCAATCTCGTACTCAATGTCACCAACTGGTGCTTTGACAACGATATCTTCTCCAACTTTCTTGCCCATCATCGCGCGCGCCAATGGAGAGCCGACAGAGATTTTGCCGCCCTTTACATCAGACTCATCCTCGCCAACTATCTGATAAACAACTTCAACATCATTCTGCAGATTAATCAGCGTAACGGTGGCGCCAAACATTACCCGACCATTTTTAGGTATCTGAGTAATATCAATAACTTCTGAGTCGGCCAGTTTTCCTTCTATATCGTTGATCCTGCCTTCGCAGAAACTCTGCTGCTCGCGGGCGGCATGATATTCGGCATTCTCTTTTAAATCTCCGTGCTCTCTGGCTGCGGCTATCGCCTCAATAATTCGCGGTCGCTTTATGGTCTTGAGCTCATTCAATTCGGCTCGCAGTCGTTCGGCGCCACCGGTAGTCATTGGTACTTTTCTCATAACTTTCTCGCTGATTCCGCTTTTTGAATGCGGAAATAAAATCAGACAGCGATCAAATGAATGATCACTGTCTGAATAGGAATTTTAGGAACTTAAAACTTACAGGACAGATTTTAAAGCTGTGCGTGTAGTTCCTGAATCGTGTAAACCGACAGATTATCACCGAACACCAGCGCTTCACAAACCGCAAAAGCACTGGCAAGTGTCGTCGTACAAAATACATCATGCCGGAGTGCAGTACGACGAATTATCGAAGAGTCCGCAATCGCCTGTTTGCCTTCAGTCGTATTGACCACCAGCTGAATCTCGTCGTTCTTGATCATGTCGACGATATGAGGTCGGCCTTCGTTAACCTTGTTAACCCGCTTAACCGGCAGTCCAGCCTCCTCAATCACTGCGGCTGTGCCTGAGGTGGCAACCATCGAGAAACCAAGCCCGTGCAGCTTACCGGCAAGTTCAGGCACATGATGTTTGTCCGCATCACGCACACTGATAAATACCGTACCACTGGTTTTAATTTCTTCACCAGCACCCAGCTGCGATTTGGCAAAAGCTTCAGCAAAGGTTCGCCCCACTCCCATCACTTCTCCCGTAGACTTCATCTCAGGCCCAAGTATTGGATCTACGCCTGGAAATTTATTGAAGGGGAAAACTGCCTCTTTGACCGCAAAAGTTTTTGGAATGACTTCTCTAACAAAGCCCTGCTGCTGCAGAGTCTGTCCTACCATGCATCGAGCTGCGATTTTGGCCAGCGACACCCCGATACACTTTGACACGAATGGCACCGTACGTGAGGCGCGTGGATTTACTTCGATGATATAGACTTCGCCATCCTGATACGCGAGTTGGGTATTCATCAAACCAATTACGCCCAGTTCCAGCGCTAGTCTGGTGACCTGGTCACGGATAATATCCTGCACTTCAGCGGACAAATTATACGGTGGCAGTGAGCATGCAGAATCACCAGAGTGCACACCGGCCTGCTCAATGTGCTGCATGATCGCGCCTACTACAACCTGTCTGCCGTCACTGACTACGTCTACGTCGATTTCAATAGCCGCATTTAGAAAGTAATCAAGCAGCACTGGACTTTCGTTGCCAACCTTTACCATGGTGCGCATATAACGGCTGAGTTCTTCCGCGTTATACACAATCTCCATAGCTCGCCCACCGAGTACGTACGAAGGACGCACCACCAGGGGGTAAGATATTTTTTCAGCAGCGGCGATACTTCCTTCGACACTGCGCACGATACAGTTAGGCGGCTGCTTAAGTTCGAGTTTTTGAATCAAATGCTGAAAGCGTTCACGGTCTTCGGCACGGTCTATCGCATCTGCTGAGGTACCAATAATCGGCACCCCCGCATCCTCAAGACGCTGAGCAAGATTCAATGGGGTCTGGCCGCCGAACTGGACGATTACGCCCAGTGGCTTCTCCAGCATCACAATCTCGACCACGTCTTCAAAAGTGACTGGTTCAAAGTACAGGCGATCGGAAATATTGTAATCAGTGGAGACTGTTTCCGGGTTGCAGTTAACCATGATGGTCTCATACCCGTCTTCGCGCATTGCCAGCGCTGCATGCACACAGCAGTAATCGAATTCAATGCCCTGACCGATTCGGTTCGGACCACCGCCCAGCACCATAATTTTTTTGCGGTCACTGGGCAGCGCTTCGCATTCTTCTTCATACGTTGAGTACATATACGCAGTTGCCGATTCGAATTCGGCAGCACAGGTGTCAACGCGCTTATACACCGGTCTAACGCCGAGCGCATGCCGATGTTTCTGCACCTGCATTTCGGGGACTGCAAGTAGTGCGGCAAGCCGCGAATCCGAAAAACCTTTTTGCTTCAGTACAAACAATCTGTTCTTATCCAGATCAACAAAATCCATTGCACTGACTTTTGCCTCCTCGTGCATGAGATCTTCAATCTGCACCAGGAACCATGGATCAACTCCAGTCAATTCAGCAACCTTTTCCACGCTCCAGCCCTGACGGAAAGCATCGGCGATATACCATACCCGTTCGCCACCCGCATCCATCAGCTCGCGCTTGAGAATATCCATCGCATCGCTGAGCCCGGTATCCAGCACCGGATCAAAACCGCTCACACCTACCTCAAGTCCACGCAGCGCTTTTTGAATGGATTCCTGGAAAGTGCGACCTATTGCCATCACCTCACCCACGGATTTCATCTGTGTGGTGATACGATCATTGGTCTCCGGGAATTTTTCAAAGGTAAACCGTGGGATCTTGGTCACTACGTAATCGATCGAAGGCTCGAAGGACGCGGGCGTGATTCCTCCGGTAATTTCATTACGCAGCTCATCAAGCGTATAGCCGATTGCCAGTTTGGCAGCCACCCGTGCGATTGGAAATCCAGTGGCCTTGGAGGCCAGCGCCGATGAGCGTGACACCCGCGGATTCATTTCGATAACGACCAGTCGTCCAGTCTTCGGATCCATACCGAACTGCACGTTGGAGCCGCCGGTTTCCACACCGATTTCGCGCAGTACTGCGATCGCGGCATTACGCAGAATCTGATATTCCTTGTCAGTTAACGTCTGCGAGGGCGCGACGGTAATTGAATCGCCGGTATGAACGCCCATGGCGTCAAAGTTTTCGATCGTACAAACAATAATGCAGTTGTCTTTGGTATCGCGGACCACTTCCAGTTCAAATTCTTTCCAGCCAATCAATGACTCATCGATAAGCAGTTCATTATTAGGAGAAAGCTCCATACCTCGGGTACAGATTTCGACAAACTCTTCTTTGTTGTAAGCAATCCCACCACCGCTGCCACCGAGCGTAAACGAAGGTCGGATGATGCAGGGAAAACCTACCTTATCCAGCGCCACATAGGCTTCTTCCATATTGTGCGCAATACCGTGCACAGGAGTAGCAAGCCCGATTGATTTCATTGCCCGGTCAAACAATTCCCGGTTCTCGGCTTTGTCAATCGCCTCGCAGCTGGCACCAATCAATTCAACATTGTATTTGGCCAGCACCCCGTGTCGATTAAGATCCAGGGCACAGTTTAATGCAGTCTGTCCGCCCATGGTTGGCAGGATCGCATCAGGGCGTTCTTTGTCGATAATTTTTTCGACAATTTGCCAGGTAACCGGCTCGATATAGGTGGCATCGGCCATCGCCGGGTCGGTCATGATAGTTGCCGGATTGGAGTTAACCAGAATGACGCGATAACCTTCTTCGCGCAGGGCCTGACAGGCCTGGGCTCCCGAATAGTCAAACTCGCATGCCTGCCCGATCACAATAGGGCCGGCGCCCAGTATGAGAATGCTTTTGATGTCAGCTCTTTTTGGCATATTCCAACCGTTGTCTCTGTTGCAGAAAGCCCATCAAGAGCTTCGGATTATCGTTCAGCAGTTGCGCTGGGGTAGCGCAGAGCACTGCAGATTCTATGTATTCCTGCGCGTTGCCATCAATTCCATAAAGTGGTCATAAAGCGGCCCCAGATCATGCGGACCGGGACTCCCTTCCGGGTGTCCCTGGAAACTGAAGGCGGGTTTATCTGTGCGTTCTATACCCTGCAATGTACCATCGAACAGCGACTTATGAGTGGCGCGCACGTTGGCCGGCAAAGTGGCCTCATCAACAGCAAAACCATGATTCTGGCTGCTGATCAACACGGATTTGTCCCGCACATTTTGAACGGGGTGATTAGCTCCGTGATGCCCAACACGCATTTTCAACGTCTTTGCACCACATGCAAGCGCCAGCAGTTGATGGCCCAGGCAGATACCAAACACGGGAATATCCGTATCCAGGAATTTGCGAATGGCGGTAATTGCATAATCACAGGGGGCAGGATCTCCAGGACCGTTCGAAAGGAAAATACCATCTGGATTCATTGCCAACACTTCTTCAGCAGGAGTCTGTGCAGGTACAACGGTAACGCTGCAACTTCGTTCAATCAGCATGCGCAGGATGTTGGTCTTAACACCAAAATCATAAGCAACTACTTTAAATGGCTGATCGTGCTTTGGTTCGCCATGACCGACGCCCCAGTGCCAGACCCCTTCACGCCATTCATAAGGCTGTTTGGTTGATACCACCTTCGCCAGATCCATGCCCTTTAAACCAGGGAATTTCTGCGCCTGGTCGATCGCAAACTGCTCGCCCTTTTCTGCCAACTCAGATCCGCTTAACAGGCAGCCATTTAAAGGCCCTTTGTCGCGCAGAAGACGAGTCAGACGACGAGTGTCAATGCCAGCTATGGCGACTACATTACGCTGTTTGAGGAAGTCATCCAGGGTCTGCTCATTGCGCCAGTTGCTGGCAAGCAGAGGAAGATCACGTATAACCAGACCGGAAGCCCAGACATTATCAGATTCATTGTCCTCGGCATTGGTGCCGGTATTACCAATATGGGGATAGGTCAGAGTAACTATCTGCCTGGCGTAGGACGGGTCAGTAAGGATTTCCTGATATCCGGTCATAGCTGTGTTGAATACGACTTCCCCACTGGACGAACCGTGGGCACCGATGGCTTTGCCACGAAATATACTGCCATCTTCCAAGGCCAGAACCGCTGGACTATTCAATGCACTCTCCCCAAAAACGTAAAGTCCGGGTGTAAAAAAACGGAATGAAACGTGACGCCTCATTCCGCTTTTTTGTGAATCCCGTGTTGCGCTCAGTTATATTCATACTGAGGCTGCATTCTACGGGAATGATGGGTTGGCTGTCTACGCCAGCAAAGCATCAGCAGCAGGTAAAATTCACGCTCAACTCACAAACCTGGGGACGGCGAAGGTTTCAGCCCTAACACATCGTCAATTGAATACAAACCAGCAGATTTATCAGCCAGCCATACGGCTGCGCGCACAGCGCCTTTAGCAAATGTCATCCGGCTGCTGGCCTTATGGCTGATCTCCACACGCTCTCCCAGGCCTGCAAATATAACAGTGTGCTCACCAACGATATCGCCAGCACGCACCGTAGCAAACCCAATCGTCTGCCTGTCCCGTTGTGCGCCGAAACCTTCGCGCCCATAGACAGCCACATCGCTGAGCTTGCGACCAAGCGCCTCAGCGACTACTTCGCCCATGCGCAGAGCAGTGCCCGAGGGCGCATCTTTTTTATCGCGATGATGAGCTTCGACTATTTCTATATCAACGTCATCACCAAGCACAGAGGCAGCCATTTGCAGTAGCTTCATGCAAAGATTAACCCCGATGCTCATATTCGGTGCAAACACTATTGGGATTTCTTTGCCCGCTGCAGCGATCAGGTTTTTCTCCTGATCACTAAAACCTGTCGTCCCGATAACCATGCTCTTACCATGCCGCTGGCAAAAAGTCAGATGTTGGAGACTGGCCTGCGGCGTGGTGAAGTCAATCAGAATATCGAACTGCTCATGCACCAGCTCAAGATCGGCAACGGCATAAATTGACAATGCCCCAGAGCCAGCCAGCAAACCGATGTCCATGCCCAAGGACGGATCGTTCTCCAGAGTAGTTCCGACAGTTACCTGCGCTGGCACATTGTCCTGACCGACTGCTTCGACCAATGTCTTACCCATGCGTCCGGCAACTCCAGCTATTGCTATTCGTATCATATCAGCACCCTGGCTCAGTCTTGTGTGCGCGCAAGTATACCGGTCGCTGCCGCACAGCCAAAACTAAATCATTTCTTATATGCTGATCAGTCCGGGTCCAGTATGTAACGAAGTTACTCAGTAGATCCAAAAAGCTTGATGCTCCGTAGCTAATTAGGCACACTTAATCATGATTACTGCCCTGTTTAACAACCCACACGGAAAGAAATGAGCGACGCACCGGTCTTAAACCTTAGCAAGCAAGAACGATACGAGGCGCTGGTTGACGCTTTATACCAGGATGTCTTTCGGTATGGCTATTGGCTGTGCAAAAACCACGCATTGGCTCAGGATCTGGTTCAGGAAACATTTTTACGCGCATGGCGGTCTCTGAACAGTCTGCAGAACGATAAAGCCGCAAAGGCCTGGTTGTTCACCATATTGCGACGTGAAAATGCCAGGCTCTATGAACGTTATCGACCGGAGCTGGTCGATATTGAGGATGTCGCGATAGCAGACGCCGATGAAGAGACGCCAGAAGAAAACATGGACAAGGATTTACTGCATGCCGCCATTATGAAACTGGAGGCAGAATACAGGGAACCGCTGTTACTGCAGGTGATAGGTGGTTTCAGTGGTAAAGAAATTGCAGAAATACTGGATTTAAACAGCAACACGGTAATGACTCGATTGTTTCGTGCACGCAGCAAACTAAAGGAAGTATTTATTCCGGGTATAGATGATAAGTTGGGTATCGATGAGACAGATTCAGATGATAAACAACACAACCGGTGAAGCACTGACCTTAAAATTCAATACAAAAAAAACGAGAGCTACAGCCACGATGAATGACCTGGAATTCAGAAAACATGCTTATTGTAATCCTTTTGACGAGACCACCGAATTCGTCGAGGCCAGTAAGTCCACCCCCGAACGCTCCCGTTTTGTAGCAGACCTGCGAGCACTTGATAAAAGAGTTGGCGACGTTGTAAATAAAACTCGGGTACCCGCTGATCTGGCAGACAGGTTAAAACATCTGGCTGCAATTGATGTCACTGCTGCCCCCAATACTTCAGCAACTGTTAAGAGAGTCACTCCTCGCTATATGGCACTGGCGGCCAGTCTCGTGGTTGCTGTCGGCCTTACCCTGTCACTGCTGCCATCCTCGGGGCCAAATGCCCAGGACATGGAATTCCATGATCGTATGCTCAGCCATATTTATATGGAAGAACCCCGATTCGAGGCAGATAGCAATACCAGCTGGCGGCAGGTCAGTGAGATTATTGAGTCTAATGGTGGTCATTTTAAGGAAGATGACAGGACCAGGGCCCTGCGCATTAAATTCGTTAAGAACTGCGGGCTTTCAACGGACGAAGACGCTGCTCATATCGTGCTCGAAGGTTCAAAGGGCGCGGTTCAAGTGCTACTGGTAAAAGGCAGTGCAGTATCCTCCACGTTCCAGCTCAAAGACCAGCGTTTTGCCGGTCGCGTCATGCCTCTGGGTACAGGAACGCTGGTCATAGTCGGCGAGAAGGACGAACCGCTCGATGGGGTTCAGAACCTGATCACAGAAAACTTCGAGTGGGATATCTGACTGCTAGCCGCTGGTGGGTTTGATTTTTGAGATCCACCAGCAGCAGCTTTAAAATAAATCTGCGCTCATCGCCATTACGGTTTCGCTGCCTGAACTTATCTCTTCTGCCAGTGACTTATAACGCGGCAGCAGGCGCGCCATAAAGAACCGCGCAGTCATCAGTTTCGCTTCATAGAACCCGGTCTCGCTGCTGCCTGCAGCCAACGCCACCTGCGCCGCTTGGGCCATGCGCGCCCACATGTAGCAATACAGAACCAGGGTCAGCAAATCCAGATAGGCTACTGAGGCAGCACCCACTTCTTCGGGTTTTTGCGCGGCAGATCGTTTGATCAAATCGGTTGTAGTCTGCAGACTAGCCAGTGCCTCGCCTAGCGGACGAGTAAATTCACTGAGTTCGTCCGCTTTATTCGCTGCCAGATAATCACTGATCTCAGCCGTTAATACGTTCAGCAGTCCGTCACGATCATTAACCACCTTGCGGCCCATCAGGTCCAGGGCCTGAATGCCATTGGTTCCCTCGTATATCTGCGCGATACGCGTGTCACGCACATGCTGCTCCTGTCCCCATTCACGCACATAACCATGCCCGCCAAGTACCTGTTGTCCCAATACACAGGCTTCAAAGCCACGATCGGTGAAGGCGGCTTTGGCTACCGGAGTCAGCAGCGCAACCAGTCTCGCAGCTCTGGCCCGGGCGTCTTCATCGTCATGAAAATGGGCAATATCCAGCTGGCTGGCTACATAGCCAGCCAGCGCCCGCGCAGCTTCTGTATTAGCACGCATGGTCAGCAGCATTCTGCGCACATCCGGGTGAACCAGCAGCGGGTCGGCTGCCTTATCAGGCGCAACCGGACCATTTGCCGAGCGACCCTGGACACGTTCTTTAGCATAAGCTGCTGCGGTCTGGTACGAGGCATCACCGGCACCAAGACCCTGCAAACCAATAGTCAGCCGCTCATAATTCATCATGGTGAACATGCAGGCCAGGCCCTTATTAATCTCGCCCACCAGATACCCCTTCGCTCCATCAAAGTTCATTACGCAGGTTGCCGAACCTTTAATTCCCATCTTGTGCTCGATTGATCCACAGGACACCGGATTACGTTCACCCGACTCACCTTTTTCATCAAGCAGAAACTTGGGCACCAGAAACAAAGAGATGCCCCGTGGCCCGGCTGGCGCATCAGGTAATTTTGCCAGCACCAGATGAATAATATTTTCAGTCAGATCATGTTCACCGCCAGTGATAAACATTTTAGTGCCGCTGACCAGATAGCTGCCATCGGCCTGTGGTTTAGCACGGGTCTTGATGATGCCCAGATCTGTGCCCGCATGCGGCTCGGTCAGGCACATCGTGGCGCTCCAGCTGCCATCGTAAAGTCTTGGCAGGTAAGCCTGCTTTAATTCATCAGTGGCATGACGCGCCAGGGCCAGTGATGCGCCTGCACTTAGAACGGCATACAGCGCCAACGAGCTATTGGCTGCCATAATCATTTCTTCAAAGCAGACCGCAAGGATTTTAGGCATACCCTGGCCACCGTAAGCGACATCACCGGTCAGGCCAACCCAGCCACCTTCGGCAAAAGTACGATAGGCTTCCTTAAAACCCGTTGGCGTAGTCACCCGACCTTCAGAAAAGCCGCAACCTTCCTCATCGCCACTGCGATTAAGGGGCGCCAGCAGATTAGCCGCAACTTTGCCGGCCTCCTCAAGAATCGCAGATACCAGCTCCGGGGTAACCTCAGCCGTGCCCGGCATACTCGCAAGCAGCTTGTCAGCCCCGAGAACTTCGTTAAGCACAAATTGCATGTCTCGTACTGGCGCTTTATATGCTGACACTGCTGATCTCCAGAATGGTTCGATACGCTGTGATACGTAGAGAAGCGATTATAAGATTTTAAGATGAGAGAGGGTGGTGGATAAGTTACCGAGCATTGACGTTAACGTCAATTGGTTAAACAGTGCCCGATGTAAGGGCGCAGCGTGGACAAATTTGTTCTCCACCTGTGCTTTCCTGCATCTGTGGCTATACTTTCATTACCAGATTGCTACCAATCAGGTTTTAAAGTGACGATATTTCCTCATAACTGCATTGTCTGCACTGCCCCTGTGCATACCCGGATCAGCCTCTGTCGCAGTTGCGAGGAGCAACTGCCCTGGCAGCCGCCCGGATGCCGATACTGTGGAATCATGTTGACGCATGCCGACGACAGCTCAAGTGTTTGCGGTAAATGCCAACAGGCTCTGCCAGCATTCGACAGCTGTCATGCGCTTTTTGAATACTGCTCGCCTGTTCAGGAATTGATTAGCAATTTCAAGTATCGGCACCAGTTCGCCCCAGGAAGAGTGTTCGGTCAGTTGCTGATGCAAGCCTTCAAACGTCACTATGAAGACAGGCTGCTTCCAGAACTGCTGATTCCCGTGCCTCTGCATAAGCGACGTCTGCAGCAGCGCGGGTTTAATCAATCTGCGCTGCTGGCAAAAGAAATCAGCAAAAACTGCAGCATTCCCACGGATACCCGTACCTGCATCAGGCAGTTTTCTACACCGGCTCAACGCGGGCTTAATGCCACAGATCGAGCCCGAAATATATTCAATGCTTTCAGTGTAAACAGCAGCGTTGGCAGACGTTCCATGCCTGATCGGGTTGCAATCATTGATGATGTGGTTACCACAACGGCAACTGTTAATGAGTTAGCGTGGACCTTACGCCAGGTTGGGGTTCGGGAGATCGATGTCTGGGCACTCGCCCGGGTAAACTGAAAGAGAGTGGTCCTTGCGCAAACTACCGGGGGATTTACTGGAATCGGTATTTTCTAGAATTGGTATTTGATAGTTCCGTAGGCCATACGTCCGGTTTTTTCTGTCGCAGGATTAACATCCAGCAACAGTCCGGCACGTTTATCCAGCACACTGCGCAGACCCACCGATATAACGGCGTTACCCTGCTTACCTGCCTTTAGGGTATAGCCATACTGTAAATCCAGAGTCGTTAAATTTCCGACCAACTCATTGAGTTCTTCAACATTTATTCTGCCGACATCTTCAAATTTATCGGTGTAATGGGTCACCGCTGAGGCAGTGTGATTACCAATCTGCCAGGTGAGCGTAAGGCTGCTCTGAATTTCTGAACCCAGTGTTGGCACAGGCGACTCATTCAAAGGCGTCAGGCTGGCGTCACGCAGGCGTTCAGAGTTTTTCTGATCGTAGAAATAGGTCGCTTTGGTACTGACAATGAACTGTCCGAAACGAGGCGATTCCCAGACATAAGAGGCGCTCAGATCAATACCCTGAGATTGCGTGTCATCAGCAAAGGGGAGTTCAATGGTGCCATCGACAGTATCGTCAATGAACAAACGTGGTCCAAGGCTCGCCGCTCGCTCTATGGGCAACTGCAGATTCAGTATGGTCTCAGGCTGTGACTGCCAGGCATCAGCACGCAGAGCGAATCCATCAACTGGAGAATACTTTATACCAAAATTAAAATTTACAGCCTCTCCCACCGTGCCATCACTTAATGGCTGCACCGCCGAACTGCGGTTGATCGAAAAAGTCTGAGGGTTAAGCAGAGATTCTATGGAGGCATCACGGAGAGCAAAAGGAATTTCTGTCTGAGCAGCAACATTACCAATACATACAAATCCAAGCACTAACGTGCTCAGTATCCTGTTGTATTTATTGGCTTGAGCATAGCTCACAGCATATCTCCTTGTTTTATGTCAGGCATTCTATCGTGGATGGCTTAGTGCTTATGTGCGGTGTAATACCGAACATCAAATAATTATTCGTACAGCAGCCCAACAGAACAGCAAGTATACACGCGCAATAAAATCAGTACAGGGACAGGATCACAATATTGCAATAAGTAACATCAGCACAGAAGCCGCACCATTCCCTGCGCCTTCGTCCGGCTCAGTAACTGAACCACAGAATAGCTTTGACCTGGAAATATATAGTCAGGTGCAATTTCAGCCAGTGGCTGCAACACAAACTGCCGCTGCGTGGCGCGCGGGTGCGGCAGCGTTAAAGTGTCTGACTCCACCCGTTCGCGACCATAGGCCAGAATATCCAGGTCTAGCGGGCGCGGCGCATTAATGTCGGAACGATGCCGGCCAAACTCATCCTCAATATTTTGTAACTTTTGCAAAAATGTTGTTGGATCAAATTCGGCATACGCGAGCAAAGCAGCCACGGCATTTACAAATACCGGAGAACCCGGCGGGCATTCCAGTGGATCGGTTTGCCAGAGCGATGATACCGCCAGTGGCTGAGAACTCAATTTCCTAAGTCGCCCGAACGCCTGCAGGATGTTTTGACTCGGGTCGCCATAGCGTGAAGTCAGATTGGATCCTAACGCTATGAATACCAGTCGCTCCCTGTCCGCCGTCGAAAAATCAGCAATGGTATTTTTGCGAGAGCTCATGCACCGACTCGATAAATACCTTCACATTGTCTGGATCGACTTCAGGCGTAATTCCATGCCCAAGGTTAAACACATGACCATTACCATGGCCGTAACTTTCCAGAATCAATGCAATCTCGGCACGAATACTGGCCGGTGAGGAATACAGAATTGATGGATCCATATTACCCTGCAACGACACTTTACTACCGATGCGGGCGCGAGCTTTGCCAATATCTATCGTCCAGTCCAGTCCGACACAATGGGCGCCACTGTCTGCAATATCTTCGAGCCACAAGCCGCCGTTTTTGGTGAACAGGATAACCGGCACCGGCACGCCATCAACTTCTTTGGTCAGACCGGAGACAATTTTTCGCATATAAGCCAGCGAGAATTCTTTATAAGCATGGGTGGACAAAATGCCGCCCCAGGTATCGAAGATCTGCACGACCTGAGCGCCAGCTGCAATCTGAGCGTTAAGATACGCCGTAACTGCGTCTGCCAGTTTATCAAGCAGGCGATGCATCACCTGTGGCTGATTAAACATAAAGGATTTAGCCACTCTGAAATCTTTACTGCCACTGCCTTCAATCATGTAAGTGGCCAGTGTCCAGGGACTGCCGGAAAATCCAATTAAGGGCACTGAACCGTTTAACTCCCGGCGAATCAGCGAAACCGCATTGGTCACATAGCTGAGCTCATCAGCCATGTTCAGCACCGGCAGCGCTTCCACATCAGCCTCAGTGCGCAAAGGCCTTTTGAATCGAGGTCCTTCACCTTCGCTGAAATACAGTCCCAGACCCATGGCATCAGGGATGGTAAGAATGTCGGAGAACAGAATCGCAGCGTCTAAAGGGTAACGGCGCAAGGGCTGCATGGTAACTTCGCAGGCCAATTCCGGAGACTGGCACAGACTCATGAAATCGCCGGCTATTTTGCGGGTTGCGCGATACTCAGGCAGATACCGCCCGGCCTGACGCATCATCCATACTGGCGTAACATCTACATCCTGTCCGAGCAAGGCGCGCAGAAATCTATCATTTTTCAGGGAGGCCAACGGTAATTCCTCTTCAGTCTATCGGGGCGCTCATTCTACACATCAAATCAGCCGAGGCACAAACGCGCACCGGCTGACAATGTCTGGTCCAGCAGTCTGCGTTCCACCGAAGCGCCGACCACGGCTTCGCCGATACTCTTAAGCAGTATGAAGCGAACTCTGCCATCCTGTACTTTCTTATCAACAGACATCAGACGCATGAAGTCTTCTGCCGTCATCTGTGCAGGAGGTGCGACCGGCAGACCAGCGCTCGCTATCACATTACGAATACGGACTGCTTCTGCTGCGCTTAGCCAGCCCAGCCGCATCGAAAGGTCAGCCGCCATCACCATGCCTGTCGCCACCGCTTCGCCATGCAGCCAGACGCCGTAACCCATCGCTGTTTCAATGGCATGCCCAAAGGTATGGCCAAGATTTAACAGTGCGCGTACGCCGGACTCTTTTTCATCAGCCGCAACAATGCGGGCTTTTTCTTCACAGGAAATTTTCACTGCATGGGTCAGTAGAGTTTTATCGCCATTCAGCAAACCGTAAATGTTCAGCTCCAACCAGTCGAAAAATATGGCATTCCCGAGCAGCCCATACTTGATCACTTCAGCGATGCCTGCCTGCAATTCGCGGACCGGAAGCGTACCGAGCACAGTAGTGTCCGCAAGCACACACTGAGGCTGATAAAATGCGCCAATCATGTTCTTGCCAAGCGGATGGTTGACGCCGGTTTTACCGCCTACTGATGAATCAACCTGCGCCAATAAGGTGGTGGGAATCTGGATAAAGTTGACGCCACGCTGATAGGTTGCCGCCGCGAACCCGGTTATATCACCGGTGACACCGCCACCAAGCGCTATCAGTGTGGTGCCGCGCTCATGGCGGTCGGCGAGCAGCTTGTCATAAATCAGGTTGACGGTGTCCAAGGTCTTGAATTGCTCACCATCCGGTAAAATTATTTCGCTGACCTGCAGATCATGCAGCATCAGCTTGACTGTATTCAGGTAGAGTGGCGCGACCATCTCGTTACTGACCACCAGCACCCGCTTGCCGTTAATATGCCGACGTAATAGATCCGCCTGTGACAACAGATTTTCACCGATATAGACAGGATAGCTGCGATCACCCAGATCAACATTTACGATAATCGTATCAGTTGCCGTCATGATCTTCATTTTCGCTGGCCGATGAGGAAGGTTCAACCCTGTTCTGCGCCTGCAACAGGGTCATGATTTCAGACACAACATAACGCGGACTGCGGCGACTGGTATCGACAGTTAAATGCGCCGTCTCCTGATAAAGCGGTTCGCGGATGCCGATCAGTTCTTTGATTTTTGCCAGGGGATCATCAGTCTGCAGCAGAGGCCGGTTCTTATCTTTACCGGTTCGCTCCATCTGCTGAGCAACCGAGGCCTTCAGATAAACCACTGTGCCTCGATCATGCAGAGATCTGCGACTTTCAGCGGAGAGAATGGCACCACCACCGGTAGCCATAACGATATTCTGCCGTTGTGTCAGGATGTCAATCATGCGTGCTTCTCTGATACGGAAGCCCTGCTCACCTTCAACATCAAAAATCCAAGGGATATCAGCACCAGTTACCTTCTCGATTTCCCGGTCTGAATCGAAAAATGGCTTATTCAGCCGCAGGGCCAGCAATCGGCCGATGGTACTTTTACCAACACCCATCGGCCCAATCAGGAAAACATTCTGGTTAGTGTGCATTTCGCGTATCTGTTCCTGCCGAATTATGCAGCGGCAAATAAAGGGCGCCATATAACCAGCATCAGTCACGAAAAACAAGCATTGCAATCAAGCAGACGAGACTTCGATGCCTCAATACCCGCCGTACTGCCCGCCGTTCATCGGGCATTCAATTCAGCAATAATTCTCGGGGTAATGAAAATCAACAGCTCGGTCCTTCTGCTGGAGTTATTAGTCCGCTTAAACAAACGTCCCAGATAAGGTACATCGCCAAGCAAAGGGGTTTTGGTCTCAATGGAAGTAATCTCTTCTCTGAATACCCCGCCCAGCACAATAGTGTCGCCATTTTCGACCAGCACGCTGGTATTAACAGAATTGGTGTTAATCGCTGGCACATTTCCACTACTATTTGCCACAGAATCCTGGTGAATGTCTAACTGCATGATGATTCGTCCATCCGGAGTAATCTGCGGCGTTACTTCCAGCGACAGCACCGCGTCAACAAATTCAGTGGTAGATCCACCCGCAGTGCCACCTGCCTGTGCCTGGTAAGGAATACGCACTCCGGATTGAATAGTCGCAGTTACTTTATCCTGAGTAGTCACTTTAGGGCGCGCAATAACCTCGCCATTGCCGCTGCTTTCCAGCGCAGAAAGTTCCAGCTCGATCAAACCACTGTTACGTGCAAAACCAATGGAGAAGCTTGATGCATTATCGCTTTCAACCCCCAGGTCAACGGACAACGCACCTGGGAAAGTGATCGTGCCAACAGGTATCGGTATACTGGCGATAGCCTGTGCAACCAGCGCACCTATCAGACTGGGTTCAGTGCCCGCTTGCAAAGCTGCCAGCCGTGCCCTTTCGCCGGCATTCAATGCCTCTTGGATAGCTATGCTTTCCGCAACGCGATTATTCTGCTGCTCCAGTGTGGCGCCCTGACTGCCACCGTAGCGAAAGCCATTGTTGCTATCTGTGCGTCCGGCACCGCCCCAACGAATTCCCAGTTCCCGGCCAAAGTCTGTGGAGACATTAACAATACGGGCCTCGATCAATACCTGCCGGACGGGAACATCCAGTCTCCTCAGTAATTCACGAACCTCTTCAAGTTTTTCTGTGACATCACGAACAATGATGATGTTTGTGCGCGGATCTACGGTTGCCGTCCCACGCTCAGAAAGAATGCCCCGTGGTGCAGCGCCTGGCACTAACGCAGAGGGATCGGCGGACGCAGCCGCCGCGCCCGGTCCGGATCCAGTATTTGCACCGGTCAGCAATGTCAGGATATTGCTCGCTTCGGCATAATTGACCTGCACATACTCTGTGTGCAGCGGTGCCAGCGCCCGTGCCTGTTTTTCTGCGGCCAGCGCCTGCTCTTCCTGGATAGCCATTTCACTGGCGGGTGCCACATAGAGCACGTTACCTACCAGGCGCCGGTCAAGTCCACGCGATTGGAGCACCAGATTTAAAGCCTGATCCCAGGGAACATTCTGCAGATTGAGTGTGATATTGCCATTAACCGAATCACTGACTACCAGATTGAAATTATTCTCATCAGCCAGTATCTGTAAAACAGAGCGTACATCGATATCCTGAAAAATCAGCGATACATCTTTACCGGAATACGCTGCGGCCGCATCGGTTTCGGAAGCCGGCACAACTGCTTTAATGCTGACTGTATACTCTGTACCAGACTGCCACGCTACATAGTCGTATTCTCCACCCACATCCAGAACGACTGAGGCATTACCCAGCTGTGGCAATACGTCAACCGTGTTTACCGGTGTTGCAAAGTCAGTAACATCAAATCTTCGATTCAGCCGCTCAGGCACCTGTACACCTGCAAATTCCACAGATAAACGGCGCCCCACTCTGTCGATGCTGCCGGTGGTCCCAGTGTCGGTCAGCGAGATAGTGAGCTGTCCCTCACCGGTCTGGCTATTACGCTTGAAGGTCACCTCGCTAAGTGCATTACCTGTATTGGCAGGAAAAACTGCCGCTGCGGGGCTGGAAGCGGCAGGGGATGAAGGTGTACCCGCACTCGATGCGGCAACCGGAGCGGAATCATTGCCAAGATGGATAATCATGGTATTGCCATCAATTCGGGTGTTGTACGCGACTGCTTCGCGCAGATTAAAAACCAGTCGGGTACGGTCGCTGGTTTCCAGTACCATCACACTTTGGGCATTATTAGATTCGATCGCGAACTGCCGTTGTCCAAGCTGGTTTTGGACACCAGCCAAGTCAATGGATACACGGGCAGGACTGTCAAGTACAAATCCTGTGGCCACCGGCGGCTGGTCGTTAAAATCCAGTCGCACCTCGATGCTGTCGCCGGGCAGATTCGCGAAAGCGATGCTCTGCAGCGTTACCGGCTGCTGCGCCTGCGCAAGAGCACATCCTGAACAGGCAAGCAATGCCAGCACATACATTTTGACAGACATATTCATACCTCAAGAACCTTTAACGTTGCAGTGCCAGTGTGCGTGGTCGTTCAACCCAGCCACCGTCACCGGACGGAACAATTTCAACCAGATCAATTTGCGTCGGACTCACAGCAAGCACCCTGCCGTGGTTTTTGCCCATATAGACCCCTGCAGGCACTCGATGAATCAACCAGCTCGGATCCCGAACCAACCCTATATAAGTGTTGTCTCGCGATAACATTCCAACCATGACGAGCTCAGTTAACGCGAAATTCTCAAGCGCCTCGCGCACCCGGTTTTCATTCGGTCGCACCGTGTTTCCCTGTTGGCCAGCTTCGCGCATCCGCACGGTAAGTGGCACATCGAATGGACTACGCATTGCGGCTGCACTATAGGTAAAAGCCTCATAAGGGAGGAAGGTGGGCGTCGGTTCAATCCCCCCTCCAGGCCGCAGGGTAACATCAACAATATGTCTTTGCAGCTCAGCCATATCACTTGTATCTGAGCAGGCGGTGAAGGCACAGACCAGCAGAGCAAAACCCATGCGGGGCAAAGATGGATGATGGATTGTTGAGGGTCTGGACATTTTTGCTCTACTCCTCATCAGTTCGGTAGCGATAAGTTTTCGCGGTAATTACCATTTTCAGAATACTGCGATCAGTGCCAGCATTAATTTCAAAATCGTGCAGCGTTACAATACGAGGCAGACTGGCGACGCCACTGACAAAAGTAGCAAAATCATGATAGTTGCCGAGCACTTCAACCTGGATAGGTTGCTCAACATAAAACTCCTGCGGAGATTCCGCATCCAGTTCGATACGGGCGAATGCCAGACCACTGCCTAATCCCCGTGCAGTGATATCGTCCACCAGATCCGGCACTTCGGTCCGACCCGGCAGTTGCCGAAGCAACTCAGCAAATGCGATTTCCATCTCCAGCACCTGCTCTTTGTACTCCTCAAGATTTGCTGCCATAAACGCTTTCTGTTCAAATTCAACATTCAGTCTGACTTCTTCTACTTTACGGTTTTGCAAGGTAGCCTGCAGATCCTTGATATCGAACCAGAAACCTGCGCCAAGGCTGACCGAAAAGGCCAATGCTGCGATGATAAATTTTACCGGCGCCGGCCACACGCCAATAGTGTCGACATCACCGAGATTGTTCCAATCAAAGGCCTTTAATTCATTAAATTTATTCCGCAGCGCCATATCAGTTCTCCTGAATCAGAGATGGAGCCTGCAGCGTCAGGGTCAATGAAAAGGCATTCGCCTCGGTCTGCTCACTGGCCTCATCAGCGGCTGCCGCTGATATCTGCTGTAGATTGGGATTGGTGAACCATGCCGAATCATCCAAACGGCGCATCAGTTCCGAGACTCTGTTGTTGGACTCAGCTATGCCTTGAATTTCCAATCTGTCATTACGTCGGCGCAGAACGTTGTAGTGAACACCCGGGGGCAGACTTTTAACCAGTTCATCGAAAATTCTTACAATTATCGAGCGAGTTCCCTGCAGATCCTGAATTACCGCCATGCGCGCGTTGATTTGCTCTTTTTGTTGCCGCAGCTGGCTAATTTCCTCGATTCTGGCATCCAACACCAACATCTCGCGTGCGATAAAATCATTGCGACTTTGCTGATACCGGATTTCCCCGCGATAATAGCGATCCACCAGAAATAAGATGCCGATTGCGATAATAAGCACGCCAGCCAATAGCACAATGAACTCGCGTTTGCGCTCTTCACGCAGTTGTTCCCGCCATGGCAGTAAGTTAATTTGAGCCATGTCAGTACCTGCTTCTCATTGCCAGCCCACAGGCAATCATCAAGGAAGGGGCATCGTTACTGAGCATGGTTTTGTTCACTTTGCTGCTGGCAGTCAGATTGAGAAAAGGATTGCCGATTAACACCGGACTGCCAAGAATATCCTGAACCATATCGCTGAGCCCTCCAATAGCAGCAACACCTCCGGCCAGCACGATATAGTCGACGTCATTGTAGTGACTTGAGGAAAAAAAGAATTGTAGTGATCGACTGGCCTGCTGAGCGGCCGCTTCTTTGAAAGGCATTAAAACTTCAGTCTGGAATTGCTCGGGCAGTGAGTTTCGCTTGATAGCAGTTTCAGCCTCAGTGGCAGATAAACCAAACCGGCGCTGCACATCCTCAACCAGTTGCCGACCTCCAAATAACTGTTCGCGGGTATAAATAGTTTTGCCGTTAAGGAGCACGTGCAAGGTTGTCACGGTCGCGCCAATATCAATAATAGCAACGGTTCTGACATCCACACCCTGCAACTGCTCTGCCAGTAGACCATAAGCCCGCTCTATCGCATACGCTTCGATATCGACAACCCGGGCTATCAGTCCGCCTGCCTCGAGAGCACTTACTCTGGATTCAACATTTTCTTTGCGGCAGGCTGCCAGCAGCACATCTACAAAATCTGAATTGGTGTCAGTCTGTTCCAAACGCTCGAAATCAATCGCAACTTCACCTAAAGGATAAGGGATGTACTGATCGGCTTCGACAATGATCTGATTTTCCATTTCGGGATCATTGAGCGCGGCATTCATCTCGATTACTTTGGTGATGACTGCCGAACCAGCGACTGCCACTGCGGCTTCGCGGGTGGCAGGCTTCAGAATCGATACCGCCTGACGGATACTTTCACCCACGGCGACAGGGTCATTGATATTCTTTTCCATCACTGCATTGACCGGCAAGGGCCGGATGACATAGTTCTCTATCTGATAGCGACCATTCACATGGCTCAACTCCAGCAGTTTGACTGCGGTGGAACTGATATCCACGCCGAGCAAGTTTTTTGGTTTTTTTAGTTTTAATCCAAGCACAGCAGATACTCTATTTTTTTCACGTTTATATTCACTGGAACTGGGTGATCTGTCTCTTGAGGTCAAAGTGCAACATTATGAATCAGTATAGACGCCGCCATATATTTTGCTTTTATCCTGACGCCAAATCTTGAAATTCAAAGTTTTTCATAGGTTTCAAGTGATTAACCTCCTTTCCAATAAATGACTTCACGTCGCATAATGTCTCAGCCAGCGGGGCATATCCATGATATCCGTCACGTTTATGAAAAAAATTCTTGTAAGAATGCCAATCAGGTTCCGGAAAGTCACTTTTTTGTGCGTACGTCGGCAAACCTTCAGTAAAGAGGGTTATAATCCTGTTTCCCTACACATCCTTCGGTATTTTTGGGAAGCCGAGGATCAGGCATAGCTGTAAAGTGAAAAGATTCCTCTCAAAAAACACTTATAAAGCCCTCTTTTACTGTGGCCTGTTCTGCTTCAGTGGCATTCTTATGGTCTTTTCAGGCTCCTACCTGTACCTCTCGCCACAACTGCCCTCCGCCGAATCTTACCGTCATGTGCAATTGGAAACCCCTTTGCGCATTCTGACGGCAGACCTGAAACTGATCGATGAAATCGGCATTAAACGTGATCCTGTGCGCTATGAAGAAATACCTCCAATGATGATTGAGGCAGTTCTGGCCAGTGAAGATCCACGATTTTATTCGCATCCCGGGGTAGATATCCGCGGGCTTGTGCGAGGTTTCTATGGCTTTATCCGCGGCGTTAACCTGGGTGGCGGCAGCACCATTACCATGCAGCTTGCCAACAACATTTCTTTTGATAGTGATAATGTCTACGCCAGAAAACTTAAAGAGATTCCCTTTGCTCTGCGCATTCAACAGGAATTGAGCAAAGAAGAGATTCTTACCATGTACCTGAATCTGATTTATTTTGGTCAGGGTGCGGACGGAATTAATGCCGCGGCATTTGCCTATTATGGCAAGCCGATAGGTGAGCTTGGGATAGCAGAGTTTGCGATGATGGTATCCGTGCTGCCCTGTCCATCCGTATGTAATCCGGTGACTAATCCTGAACTGGCCGAACGCCGACGCAATATCGTGTTGAATAAGATGCTGGAGCAAGAGCGCATAAGCCGGGAACAACACACGATTGCTATTAATACGGCAGACCAGGCACAACGCTATAACCGGCGCATCGAAGTAAGCGCGCCTTTTATAGCTGAAATGGTCCGACAAAATCTTTATGACAGTTATGGCGAGGATATTTATCGCGGTGGCTTCGAGGTTATCACCAGCATTCATAGTGAGAAACAATTGGCCGCTAATGCCGCCCTGCTCAATGGGCTGGAAGAATATTATGACAAGCGCCATGGTTATCGAGGTCCGGAAGCTGTGTTGCCGGCCAGCGGAGAGAATCCGCTTGAATATTGGAATCAACAACTGCAGACCGTGCCTGTTTACGGTAATCAGCATCCGGCAATAGTCACTGAGGTTGAAGCCAGGTCAATCAGTGTGCTGATGAAAGACGGCAGTGTTCAGCTGATCAATTGGGAAGGCCTGGAGTGGGCACGACCATTTATCAGCCGCGACAACGCCTGGCCACCACCGCGACAGGCAAGCGATGTTGCTGACGTTGGAAATCTGGTAAGAGTCAAGCGCAGCAGCGCTGGCAACTGGGTGCTGGGCCAGGTGCCAGAGTTACAAGGGGCCATCGTTTCTGTGTCACCTGATAATGGCGACATCCTCGCCCTGGCTGGAGGCTATGACTTTTCGCTGAGCCAGGTAAATCGAGCTTTTTCTCCGCGCCCTCCGGGATCAGGCTTTAAGGCCTTCCTTTATGGTGCTGCGCTGGAAAATGGCTACAGTGCTGCCAGCCTGATAAATGATGCGCCATTTACGCGCGGCAGTTATCGACCTAATAATTATGAAGGTAACTTCCTCGGTCCGATTACCTTGCGTCATGCCATCACAGATTCCCGAAATGTTCCGGCGGTGCGGCTTTTTGATCAGCTCGGATCTTCTGTCGTATTGCCTTTTGCCGCTAAATTTGGCTTTCAGACGCAGAATTTTCCGAGCAATGATCTTACCGTTGCACTGGGTAGTCAGGATGTCCAACCCATGGAAATGGCTATTGGCTACGCCGCTATCGCCAACGGGGGTTATAAAGTTGAGCCGGTATTTATTAAGAAAATAGAAACAATGAGCGGGATTATCTTTGAAGCCAGACAGCCGACTGTATGCACCGATTGCAACAAGATAAGTTCAGCAAGCGGCGAGGATCCTGTACTGGATATTGTGCCGGCACCGCAGATTATCGACAGCAGAATCGCCTACATTCTGAACACCATGTTGCGCTCAGTCGTGGAAGAAGGCAGTGGCCGTCGCGTCAGCCGAGAACTTCCTCGCAGCGACTTAAAAGGTAAGACTGGCACCACCAATGGGCCTCAGGAACTGTGGTTCACGGGGTTCAATCGTGATATCTCTACCAGTGTGTTTATTGGTTTCGATCAACCCGAACCCCTTGGAGAATCTGAACAGGGCGCCACCGTGGCGGTACCTATCTGGATAGACTATATGAAGCAGGTTTTGGCTGGCACACCCGAAAGCAGCATGACCCGGCCGAACGGACTGGTAGACCGTCTGATTGACCGCAGCACTGGTCAAAGCGCCAGACCTGGACAGGACAATACGATGTTTGAGGTGTTTTTAGTCGAAAATGCACCGGCAGAGACAATAACTCCGATTGTTCGTCCAAACCGCAACAGCAATGAAACCCTGTCTACAGAAATTATATTCTAGAATTTCACAGATTTCTAAATGCCGAATCACCAGGCAGGAGAAAACAGGCGGCTCGATACAAGTCGCCTGTCAGCTTTTTTTATCGGACTGTTTTTACTTCAGTGAGCGGCTGCCGAAACGCTTGTTAAAGCGATCCACACGGCCTGCGCTGTCCAGAATCTTCTGCTTGCCCGTATAGAACGGGTGGCACTCGGAACACACGTCAACAATAATATCTTTGCATATGGTGGAACGTGTATTAAACACATTACCGCAGCTGCAAGTTGCTTTCATGGCTTCGTACTTAGGATGAATATCTGATTTCATAGCTGACCTCTACAATGCTTTCTGGTTAGTATCGCTACACTGAACCTGACATGAAGCCAGCAAACTCAATGCACCACACCTGCCTTTGTGTCGTTCTACCCCAGGTTTATTGCAACGGCCGGGGAAACGGGCCGTGCATTCTAACAGAGTCCAGGATGTACGCAAGCACTGGCTGAGCTAACTCAAAATCAGGACAAAACCGGCTCATACAGCCTGCTCACGCAGCAGATTGTGATTTTTGACCACTTCCCGCATTACCTGCGCGAGTATGTCGGCAACCAGTTCCGGATTGACATTGTGTTGTTCGCACAGGGAGCGGATTTCCCGCAATTTACACTCCTCACGCTGCGGATCAAAAGCTTCCAGTTGCTGCTCAACCTTGAGCCTGCCAACGCGCTGCGTCAGTGCGAATCGATTCGCCAGCAACAACACCAGCGCATGATCAAGTCGGTCTATCTGTTGTCGCAGCAGTGTTAATTCTGCCGGAATGGAGTTGGTACTCATTCAGTAATCCACCCTGAGAGTTGAGGCTTGGTGTATAGTGCCAGCGAGCTGTCGCCAGCGCGGCAGTATAAACTAATCTGACCAGCAACTGACAGAGCTGTGCGACAAGCAGAACTAACACGTGGACCCCGTATGCTCCCAGACGAACACATTGAAGCTCTGAACAATCCCATTGCTCAGCCTCACGCTACTGTGCTTCGAATAGCAGTGCCATCACCACTTCGGCGCAGCTTTGATTATCAGCTGCCGATTGATTTTCCTGCCGACAAAATTGCTGGTCTGAAGCCAGGAATACGCGTGCTGGTCCCGTTCGGAACCCGCCAACTGGTTGGCATTCTGCTGGAAGTTGTCGATACATCAGACATTCCCGCAGACAAAATGAAGGCTGCGTTGAGTGTGCTTGATGAGCAGGCTTTATACCCGCAACATTTAATGGAATTGTTCATCTGGGCAGCGCACTACTATCAGCACCCGATTGGTGATGTGTTCAGCACCTTGTTACCGGCGCTGCTAAGGCAGGGCAAACCCGCTGCTATCAAACAACGTAAAGCGCGGGCGAGCGATAGCCCCCTGCCGCCTTCGTTAAAAGATTCCGCACTGCAACTTAATGCAGAGCAACTCGCAGCCAGTACACAGATTATTCAATCTTTAAACGAATATCGTTGTTTTCTGCTGGATGGAATCACCGGCAGCGGCAAAACCGAGGTCTATCTGCAGACCATCGCCGAGGTGATTGCCAATAGGCGGCAAGCTCTGGTGCTGGTGCCTGAGATCAGCCTGACACCTCAGACCATCAACCGCTTTGGTCAACGTTTTGATTGCCCGGTTGCGGTACTGCATTCCGGACTAACGCCCAGGGAGCGGCTCAATGCCTGGCTGCAGGCTGCCAATGGTGAGGCTGGCGTCGTCATAGGTACTCGCTCAGCGCTGTTCACCCCGATGGCGCGGCCCGGCATCCTGATCATTGATGAGGAACATGACAGCTCCTTCAAACAACAGGAAGGTTTCCGCTACTCGGCCCGTGATCTGGGCATCATGCGTGCCAAGAGTGAAAACATCCCGGTGGTACTGGGCTCGGCAACGCCCAGTCTCGAAAGTCTGCACAATGCCAGCAATGGCCGTTATCAACACCTGCAACTCAGCATTCGCGCCGGCGCTGCCAGTGTGCCGGTTTACCGTCTGGTTGATACCAATGGGATGGTCATGCAGGACGGTTTTTGCGAGCCAGTGCTCGAACTGATTAAAGAGCATCTGCAAAAGAGCAGTCAGGTGCTGGTGTTTATTAACCGCCGCGGCTTCTCTCCGACCTTGCAATGCATGGATTGCGGCTGGATAGCTGAGTGCAAACGCTGCGATGCCCGTTTCACCCTGCATCGTCTGCCGCCGCATTTGCGCTGCCACCATTGTGAAACGCGAATGCCGGTGGCCGGGAGCTGTCCGCAGTGCCAATCGAAAAAGCTGCAGGCGCTGGGTGTCGGTACTGAACGCAGTGAGGCCCTGCTAACCCGCTTATTTCCAGATACCCGTATTATTCGTGTTGATCGCGATTCCACCCGTCGAAAACATGATCTGAATGATCTGCTGGCCGAGGTTCACACGGGTAAATCATGTATTTTGACCGGTACTCAGATGCTGGCTAAAGGCCATCATTTTCCAGGTGTCACTCTGGTGGTGGTGCTGGATGCTGATGGCGGCTTATTCAGTGCTGATTTTCGTGGTCAGGAACATATGGCCCAGTTACTGGTGCAGGTTGCGGGGCGTGCCGGGCGTGCCGAAGCACCTGGCGAGGTTGTTATCCAGACTCGACACAGCACCCACGAAACCCTGCAGAATTTAATCAATCACGGCTATCCGCAGTTTGCGCAGACTTTGCTGCAGGAGCGCAATGCTGCAGGTATGCCTCCGTTTTCCCATCTTGCGCTGATCAGGGCGGAAGCTGGCAATAATCAGAATCCCGAACGTTTTCTAAATAAGGCGCGACGGCTCAGTGCCGGCCTTATTCAACAATATCGACTCAACGCAGGGAATGGTGCACAGCTTTCCTTGCTGGGTCCCCTGCCTGCCCCGATGGAAAAACGGGCAGGTAAGTTCAGAGCCCAGTTACTGTTGCAGGCCCAACACCGCTCCAGCCTGCAGCTCCTGCTCCGCAAGCTGTGTCCTGAGCTGGAGGCAATGAAGGAATCGCGACTGGTGCGCTGGTCGATTGATGTCGATCCTGTGGATATGACTTAGCAAGCAACGCGGCAGTTGCCAGCGCCCTCCTCCATCACGATAATAGTGGGCAGCGAATACCCACAGGCAAGGCGACAGAGATGGTTCAGGATTTTGCAAAAATAAGAGCAGCAGCAGCGGAAAAACCGCCTGCTGCAGCACCCGCAGATTTAACCTTACTGTTTACCGGTCTCATCATTGGATTGGCGCTGGGTGTTTTTGTCAGCTTTCTGATTTATCTTTCCGGCGTATTACCACCACTTGGACAACCGTCTGCGGTTCAGATTGCGCTTGATGCCGATTCTCTGGCCCAAGAACAGGCGCAGGCACAGCAAAAACTGAATGAAGAACTGGAGCGTGCCGCAGCGCGATTGCAGCTGGAGTTCTATCAGGAGCTGCCAAATTACGAAGTCATTGTCAGCAATGTTGCACTGGATACGCCGCCGCTGCGCCGAACTCCGGATCCAGTTACGACAGCAAACACAGAAACTGACAGCAGCCAGACCGCTGGCAGCATAGAAGCCAGTTCTGATCAGACCGCGAGCGATAGCGATAGCAGTGCAGACGCTATCGCCAGGACTATTGCCGAGTTGACAGGAACCTCTGCCAGTCCAGCAAGCACAGCAACAACAGCCAGCCGCGGCACTGGTGTCAGCTACATGATCCAGGCAGGAGCCTTCCAGCAGGAGTCCGCTGCCATGGTGCAAAGCACCCGTTTAATTGGACTGGGTCTGGACGCCAGAGTAAAAAAGGAAGCATTGCTTGGTAAAACACTTTTTCTGGTGCAGGCTGGTCCTTATCAAACCCGTGACCAACTGAACCAGGTCGAACGCATTCTGCGCAGCAACAATATAGATAGCATGCGCATCACTTTGGGCGGCCTGTGATCGCTTGAAATTAGCCGCGGCACACCCCATACAATAACACTCGCAATAAATCTGCATGAGTCAGCTTCACTGCACTCCCCGGGAGAAAAGTTTGGAACAATATCGCGGCACAACAATCGTTTCGGTCAGACGCGGAAACAAAGTCGTTATCGGTGGTGATGGACAGGTTTCACAGGGCAACACGATTCTCAAAGGCAATGCCCGCAAAGTTCGCCGCCTGCATAAGGATCAGGTGCTGGCCGGATTTGCCGGCGGCACAGCAGATGCGTTTACTCTGTTTGAGCGCTTTGAGGAGCAACTCGATACTCACCAGGGCAAACTGGTCAGAGCCGCCGTTGAACTGGCCAAGCTGTGGCGCACCGAACGCTCGCTGCGCAGGCTCGAGGCATTGTTAATCGTTGCTGACAAAGATGCCTCGCTGATCATTACCGGTAATGGCGATGTCATCGAACCCGAGGAAGGTGTTGTGGCGATCGGCTCCGGCGGCCCCTTCGCTCAGGCTGCCGCCAGAGCGCTCTACCGACATACTGAAATGGATGCCCGTGCGATTGTTGAAAGCAGCCTGAGTATTACTGCCGATATCTGCGTCTACACGAATCACAACCACATCATTGAAGAATTGGATTTCAGTTGATCCGATTTTCATTAACCAGATCTGCCATGGGTGCTGCAACGTATATTGCAGCTGGCGGACGCACCGAATTGCAGGATTGAATACATGTCGACTATGACCCCAAGAGAAATTGCTTCAGAGCTGGATCGCTATATTGTTGGCCAGAAAGATGCCAAACGCGCCGTTGCTATCGCGCTTCGCAATCGCTGGCGCCGCATGCAACTGGACGAATCTATCCGCCAGGAAATCACCCCTAAGAATATATTGATGATCGGGCCGACTGGCGTCGGAAAAACCGAAATCGCGCGGCGTCTGGCAAAACTTGCCAATGCACCCTTTATCAAAGTGGAAGCAACCAAGTTTACCGAAGTGGGTTATGTCGGCCGGGACGTCGATTCAATCATCAGAGATCTTATTGATATCGCAGTAAAAATGCTGCGCGAAGAGCAGATCCGTAAAGTTCAGCACAAAGCAGAAGATGCGGCTGAAGAGCGCGTCCTTGACGCCCTGCTGCCACCAGCCCGAACTGAAGACAAAGAACAAGTAGCACCAAACAGTACACGGCAGATTTTCCGCAAAAAACTGCGTGAGGGCGAACTCGATGACAAGGAAATTGACATCAAAATTGCCGACTCTGCCTCGGCCGTAGAGATTATGGCGCCGCCAGGGCTGGAAGATATGACCAATCAGCTCAAGAGTATGTTCTCCAATATGAATACCGGCAAACAGAAGACCCGTCGCATGCCGATAAAGGCTGCCTTCAAACTGCTGAAAGAAGAGGAAGCGTCCAAACTTGTTAATGAGGAGGAGATTCGCAGCCGTGCCATCGAGATTACCGAACAGACTGGTATTGTGTTTATTGATGAAATTGATAAGGTTACCGTCCGTCATGATACCGGCAGCAGCGGTGTATCACGCGAAGGGGTGCAGCGCGACCTGCTGCCTCTGATCGAAGGATCCACGATCACTACCAAATACGGCAGCGTCAAAACTGATCACATTTTATTTATTGCGTCGGGTGCATTTCATCTTTCCAAGCCCTCGGATCTGATTCCTGAACTGCAGGGTCGCCTGCCCATCCGGGTTGAACTGCATCCACTGACGGCGGCGGATTTCGAACGCATTCTGTCTGAACCAAGTGCTTCATTGACTGAACAGTATCAGGCATTACTGGGCACCGAAAACATGCAGATTCGCTTTACCAAAGATGGTATCGCGCGCATCGCAGAGACCGCATGGCAGGTTAATGAGCGTACTGAAAACATTGGTGCCCGGCGCCTGCACACAGTCATGGAAAGACTGCTGGAGGAAGTTTCCTTTTCGGCTTCGGATTTAGCAATCGGCGAGCAGGAACTGGTGATAGATGCCGCGTATGTTAATAAGCAACTTGGCGACCTGGTTGAAAATGAAGACCTGAGCCGATTCATTCTGTAATTTTTTAGCGCTTGTCGGAAAACCTATGCCAGCGGCACCGATTACTATTCAGCTAAAGAAAAAATCCGGAATTCTGTTGCTCGGATACAGTGACGGCTCCATCTATGAACTGAGTGCAGAGTTCCTAAGGGTGTTTTCACCTTCTGCCGAAGTTCGTGGTCACGGCAAAGGTCAATCGGTACTGCAAACCGGCAAGCGCCATGTCGGTTTTACAGGGCTGGAATCCGTAGGAAACTATGCGATTCGCCTGATGTTTGGTGATCAACATGATTCAGGAATTTACAGCTGGAACTATCTGCATGAATTGTGCACACAGCACGATTCGCTGTGGCAGTCCTATCTCGACAGACTGAGGGAGGCCGGAGCCAGCCGCGATCCATTGCCAGCTGATACGCAAGTCATTAACATATCAGCCATGAGCAGGACAGTCCGCGACAAATCGCCACCGGATGCCTGAACTATCAAAAAAATTAACTAAGAGCCTCTGAATTGCTGCACTCAAATTTTGCTTCAAAAGTTGTTGCTCTTAGAGTTGCTTCAACAACACCTTCAACAGCTCCTGAATAGAAAGACAAGCCATATGCCGCAGACTCCAATTGATAAATCCGCCACCGACTCGCCCACTGCGCCGGAGACCACACACTTTGGCTACAGCCAGGTACCGGTGGCAGAGAAGGCCAATCTGGTCGGCAATGTATTTCATTCGGTGGCTGGCAAATACGATGTCATGAACGATCTGATGTCCCTGGGCACACACCGGCTCATCAAGCGTTTTACAGTAGAATTGAGCGCCGTACGCAGTGGTCAAAAAGTGCTGGACCTGGCTGGTGGCACGGGCGACTTCAGCCTGCGCTTTGCACCGCTGGTCGGTGCTACGGGTCAGGTGGTACTGGCCGATATTAATGATTCCATGCTACGAGTCGGACGTGACCGCCTGATTGATAAAGGGGTCACCGGCAATGTCTCGGTAGTGCAGCTTAATGCTGAGCAACTTCCCTTTCTGGCAGATACTTTTGACTGCATTTGTATCGCCTATGGACTGCGCAATGTCACCGATAAAGACGCTGCTCTGCGCTCCATGTTCAGTGTTCTCAAACCAGGCGGCCGAGCTTTGATCCTGGAATTCTCCAAACCCAAAAACCCCTTGCTGGGCAAAGCCTATGATGGTTTTTCCAACCTGTGGCCGGTGATGGGTAAACTGGTGACTGGCGACGCTGAGAGCTATCGCTATCTGGTTGAGTCAATCCGGATGCACCCTGATCAGATCACCCTGAAACAGATGATGGAAGCGGCCGGGTTCGTTGACTGTCGCTATCACGATATCATGGGCGGCGTGTGCGCAATTCATATTGGTTTTAAGCCTTTCAATCCGGTGTAAAAAATGCTGGCTTCACTTATTTATACGCCTGTGGAAATTTTACTGAACCAGTTACTGGCTCAGGATCCGGCCGCTGCTGCGAAGTTGCAGGAGCTCTGCCCACCTGACTCTCAGCCGGTTGTATCCCTGGTCTGCACCACGACTCCAAAATGGCAGCTGCATCTGCTGCTGGATGGTTCTCGTCTGCAATTGCGTTCAGTCTATGACGGTCCGGTAGCTGCCAGCGTCAGTGCAAGTGCTTCGGCCTTCATACGCCTGGTGAGCGCAGAAAATACCCGCACAGCCTTGTTCAGCCCCGATATTGTGCTGGCGGGTGATACCCATCTGGTTCAGGCGCTGTTTGAAACTTTGCGCAACCTGGATTTTGACTGGGAATATTATATGGAGTCAGTCACCGGCGGAGTCCTTACTCATCAGTTGAGCAAGGCCGTCGATTCCGCCAGACAGTGGTCGGGGGAATTCACGGATTCCATGCGCAGTAATCTGCAGGAGTATCTGCACGAAGAAAGCGGGCTGCTGCCGCAGCAAAGCGAACTGGAAGAATTTTATACCGGGGTCGATGAGTTGCGTCTGCGTCTTGATCGGCTCGAAGCCCGTCTGCAACGATTGCTTTAAAACGGACCTGGTTCAGCTTTAAGTTCAGTTCGACGCGTTGACTTTTGATGCATCACTCTGCCGTTCAACCCGGAGTTGTCTGATGGCCAGCATAAAATCTCCCTGCTTTGCATCGGCCAGCATCAAGCCGATCTGGTTTACCCTGGAGGTATCAAGCTCAGCAGCATTCGCCACCCGCCGGCCTCTCAGCCTGGGCACAAAAGCAGTGCTCGGAATACGAACTGTTTCCCACACACCCGTGGTGGCGAATTCTGCGTGGTAATTAATGCCTTCCGGGCTATCCTGGCGACGCAGAATAAGTTTGTAGCGTCGGCCATCGCCCTTTATTTCCAAAAGAAAATCAACATCCGGTTCCAGATCCGGTTCAAATGGCTTACAACGTACTGACGCGAAACCAGCATTGTTCTGCACCTCGAGCCTGCCTTCAAACACAGCATAAGACTCAGGATGACCACGTAACCGACTGAGTGAGGCGCCGCCCATGACGTTGTCATCAACAGCAAACCAGTCGACTCCCGCGCTCGGGATGCTGAAATCGAATAGTGTTCTGGACGACATATCCGTGCACTCCTTAAAAATTCAGTAGAAAGCCAATGTAACACTGATATTGATTATAAGCGTTTGCAAAAGAAAGCTGCTGTCAAAATCTGCTAAGAACAAGATTTTGTAAAATCAGGTCAATAAAAACAAGCATGAAAAAAGGCGCCTCCCCGAGGGCAGGCGCCTTCTTGTTCGAGCTTCCCGATAGAAACTATCGAGAAAATTCAGCCCTGATCAGTTTGGCATCACAACAGTATCAATCACGTGTATCACGCCATTGCTGGTTTCGATGTCAGCAGCAATTACAGTAGCGTTGTTTACCATAACGCCATTAGTAGCATTTATCGCAAGTGTGCCACCTTGAACAGTTTCTACATCAGCAGTTTTACCGGCAATATCAGCAGCCATTATTTTTCCTGGCACTACGTGGTAAGTCAGCACTGCAACCAGCGTCTCCAGATTTTCTGGCTTCAACAGGTTCTCAACAGTTCCTGCTGGCAGCTTTGCAAAAGCTGCATCATTCGGTGCAAATACAGTGAATGGACCTGGGCCTTTCAGTGTATCGACCAGTCCCGCCGCCTGCACAGCAGCGACCAGAGTATTGAACTGTCCAGCAGCTACAGCCGTATCAACGATATCCGCAGCTTTAGCATTCAGAGCAGCGAACATTAATGGCATAGCGATAATTACAGACGCAACTTTAAGGCTTAATAATCTCATGGAAACTCCTGGGGGGAAAAATTAGAATTAATTGGGCTTGAATTTATGTTACGAAGGCTGATACGACTGACCGGTTTAACAGGATCACAAATTTTTTTAAAATTTTTCCCTTACATTAAGATCGCTAAGCACAGATCTATATGCTGGCTGAAAGCGTATTATTGCCAGATGACGTGGAGACAGCATGCAGCAGGATATTAATGTAGCAATTATCGGCGCGGGCATATCTGGTCTTTCCTGTGCGACTACTCTGCGTAATTCAGGTATTAACGTCACCGTGTTTGAGAAGGGCCGTGGCATCTCAGGGCGAATGAGCACCCGGCGTGGTGCCAACTGGCAGTGCGACCATGGCGCGCAATACTTCACTGCTAGCGATGCGGGTTTCCGAGCCGAAGTACAGCGATGGCAGCAGGCCGGTGCAGCATGTCTGTGGCAACCACGGATGCATGTTTTTGGCGGCAGCTCCGGGCACCGTTCCGATGCATCTGTGGAACGCTATGTCGGAACCCCGGCAATGACTTCACCTGGCCATCTTCTGGCTGCCAGTCTGGACGTGCAGAAAGGGAGGCAGATCAGTAGTATCGAACAGAAAGCAGATGGCTGGCATCTTGCAACGCTTAATGCAAGCGCTCCCGAGCGTAAATTTACTGCTGTGATTCTTGCGATGCCTGCACCACAGGCCGCAGCTCTGTTAAATGAGCCAGCACTCGAGATGGCTGAACAGGCCAAGTCAGTCACCATGCGTGCCTGTCATGCATTAATGCTGGCGTACGACTCTCCCCTGGAGCTTCCGTTCGATGCCGCGTTTGTTAATGACGGCCCCTTGCGCTGGGTAGCAAGGGACAACAGCAAGCCGGGCCGCAATGGCAGGGAGACATGGCTATTGCACGCCAGCGCGGAATGGAGCGAGCAACATGTCGAACACAGCGCTAAGGAGATTGCCGCGCTGCTGCTGCCAGCATTCTGTGCGCTGGGTGCCAGCCTGCCTCAGTCATGGACAGCACACCGATGGCGTTATGCCGATAGCGAAGCAGCGCAGACTATTGGCAGTATCTGGAACGCAGAGCAACGACTGGGAATCTGTGGTGACTGGCTGCACGGCGGAAAAGTAGAGGGGGCATGGTTGAGTGGCCGTCATCTGGCAATGCAGTTGCTGGCTGAAACTTAAGGGATTCAATCACAGACAGCCGTTTAAAATCCGGATAGCTCTGATGAAGCAAGTTGTGACAAATTGACGCAGAACCCATAAAGCCCTTGTGTTCAACAAATAGATGACGATAATCGATTGTGTAGCATTTGGTAACAACAGGAGCGGGTTTGTAATGAATAGATCTGACGGTATCACTCTGGCATCAGCCGCAGCAGCGTTGATGATGACCTCTGCCATATTATCTGCAGCAGCCGTCGCCGATGAGGCGAACCCCGTAAAAGTCAGTCAATGTCAGGGACTTGGCCAGAACAGCAGTGGCGACGGCCTTGTTAGCATCAGCAGCGGCCACGAAATGTTATCAAAAAGTTTATGTGAACGCCTTGGCGGAACCCAGTCGGGCAGCATTGCACTTGCACCAGCGACACAGCTCAATCCCGAGGCAAATCCGCAGGCTGTCCAGGTGGCTTATTGCAATGATCTATTTACGTGCAACGGATTCAGCGCCTGCAAAGGTAATGGCAATGCCAACTGCGCCGGCAAAAACAGCTGTCACGGCATCGGCTTTGTGGGTATCAGCAGCAGCGATCTGAAGCTGTCACAACAGTTGTGCGAAAAACTTGGCGGAGCGGTCCTATCCTCTTTATAACCTTCTCTAAACAGGCTTTTAAAACCTGTTTATTGATAAGCATGGAGAAACCTGGAAAACTTTGCCTCTAATCAGCTCAGAAAACTCACTTTCACCAGAAACCCCCGCCATGCTCGGTTACGGTCTTGGGCTTCGCAGCACGCATTACGAGTATTTATTAAAACATTTGTCTTCTGCCACCAGGTTGCCCACCGTCGACTGGTTTGAAGTCATCACCGAAAACTACCTCGCTGCTGGAGGCAGGCCCCGCGCTATCCTGCGCAAAGTGCGCGAACACTATCCGATAGTGCTGCACGGACTTTCCTTCAATATCGGCACCGATGAACCTGCCGATTTCAACTATCTCGATCAGTTAAAAGCGCTGATCCGTGAACTTGAACCAGCCTGGGTATCTGACCATATCTGCTGGACCGGCCTGCACGGACGCACTTCTCATGACCTGCTGCCCATCGCCTACAACCAGCAGACTCTGGCCAGTTGCGCCGCCAAGGTGAGTCAGATTCAGGATTATCTGCAGCAGCAGGTGGTTCTTGAAAATCCTTCAACCTATTTGCAGTTCCGAGCCAGCGATATGCCTGAAGCAGAGTTCATCAATGGCCTGGTGAACGCAACCGGCTGTGGCATTCTGCTGGATATCAACAATATCTATGTCAGCGGTTTCAATCTGGGTTTTAACCCCCGCCAGTATATTGACAGCCTGCAGCCATCCTCGATTCGTCAGTTTCATCTGGCCGGGCACACCAATAATGGCAACCATATTATCGATACCCACGATCATCCGGTTTGCGATGAGGTCTGGGAGTTGTATCGCTATGCCTGCCAGCGCTTTGGTCCGACAGCAACATTGCTGGAGCGCGATGATCATATTCCTGAGTTCCCTGAGCTGTTGCTGGAGCTGGAGATGGCTCGAACTGTGCAGGAGTCTGTTTCCAAGGAGTCTGTTTTCAAGGAGCCAATTTTGAAAGAGTCTCTTTCCAAAGAGCCGGTTTTGAAAGAGCCGGCGTTGAACCAATCAGCAAACAGCCCGGATCAGCAATGACGGAATGGCGAGAGCAGCAACAGCAATTCTGGGACTGGATTACCCGCCCCCAGGATCTAAGCGACAGCAGCGCGGCAATAGATGAATTATTTGCCCCGCATACCGGCCTGTCTAAAGTTGAAGCGCTCGCGATTTACAACAATGCCTTTCACCAGCGACTGATCCAGATCGCCAGCGAAATGTATCCCATTTTGTATAACACGCTGGGACAGGACGTGTTCACAAAGTTGTGGCTGGGCTATCTAAGCACTAATCTGCCACGCCCCGGCGCGATGAGTAATATGACGGATAAGCTGCTTGATTATGTCATTGCGGATGAGCAATTCGGCGCCCTACCCGCATTGCATGACATTGTGCGCGTAGAAACACTGATGATCGAATTGTTTGATCGTGCCGATGAACCGATCTGGACTATTGCGCAATTGCAGGCACTGCCTGCAGATGACTGGGCAGCGATGGCCTGGCAGCCCCGCCACGACTGGGCCTTGTTAAGCAGCCACTTCAATCTCCAGCAGTACTGGCAACAAATGCACACCCATATTGAAACCGACGCAGAGGCCGGCAGCGCCAGCTTCGGGGTAGCACCAGCAGAGCCGAATAATTCAAATTTCAAATTACATTATTTGTTGCGCCGTCATCAGCATCGCATGCAGTTTCAAAGCATCAGTGAGGCGCTAGCGGTATTCCTGCAGGCAATACAGGAAAATCTGTGCTTTGCCGACATCTGTGTTCGGTTGACAGAACAGTTTCCCACAGACGATATTCCGCCATTGAGCCTGTCACTGCTGCTGCAGACGGTTGAGCTTGAATTGCTGCATGCAGAGCCAGCCAGTCTTGTTGCTGTAAGGCGTTAATGCTATCTTTGCCGGCCTTTGTAAAGGCCTGTAAACACGACAAATGGCATAATCCGTGTCCCATCTGCCCAGACTTCTGAAAATCCTCAGCATCATTGCCAAATACCGGCTCGACCAGGTTTCGGTGCTGACGCAGGCATCGCCTGCACTGCGCCTGATCATAGCTGCTGTGGGTGTGCGCTGGATTGGCGATCCGGTGCGCAAGCTGGATCCGAATAAACGTCTGCGGCTGGCACTGGAAGAACTCGGACCCATTTACATTAAACTCGGCCAATTGCTGTCCACCCGCCGGGATTTCCTGCCGATCGCACTGGTGGATGAACTACAGGGCCTGCAGGATAAAGTGCCACCGTTTCTGAGCCCGTCAATTCACGACCTTGTTGCCCAGGCACTGGGGCGTCCCTGGCATGAAATATTCAGCACTCTGCGAACCGAAGCTCTGGCCTCAGCGTCTGTGGCCCAGGTGCATTGCGCTACCCTGCTCAATGGCGATGAAGTAGTCGTCAAGGTATTGAGACCCGGCATCCAGCAGACTATCAATCAGGATCTCAAGGTGCTGCACTGGCTGGCACGGATGATCGAAAAATACCTGCCGGATGGACCACGGTTGCGGCCATGCGAGGTTGTCGCTGACTATGAAGGCATTATCCTGGACGAGCTGAATCTGCTGATGGAGGGCGCCAATGCTACGCAGCTGCGACGTAATTTTGAATCCTCTCCACTGCTCTATGTGCCAAAAATATACTGGGATTATTCCCGGCAGAATCTGCTGGTTGTCGAACGTATTTACGGCATTCCCGTTGCCGATGTAGCTGCGTTGCGGGCCAGTAATGTCGATCTGAAGAGACTGGCTGAAATCGGAGTCGACATATTCTTCACCCAGGTTTTTGAACACAGCTTCTTTCATGCCGACATGCATCCCGGCAATATATTCGTCAATGCGGACAACCCGGACCGGCCACGGTACATCGCCATCGACTGCGCCATCATCGGTTCACTCAGCCGCGAAGATCAGCAGTACCTGGCGCGCAATCTGCTGGCTATCTTCAAACGCGATTACCGCAAAGTGGCCCAGCTGCATGTTGAGTCCGGCTGGGTACCTCCCGATACCAGCATCCCGCAGTTTGAGTCTGCGATGCGTTCGGTATGTGAACCGATATTTGAAAAGCCCTTGAAAGATATTTCTTTTGGCGTGCTGCTGGTTCAGCTGTTCCGTACTGCCGGACGCTTTAATATGCAGGTGCAGCCCTCGCTGGTTCTGCTGCAGAAGACCCTGCTCAATGTGGAAGGTCTGGGCCGTGAACTGTATCCTGAACTGGATCTGTGGACGACTGCGCTGCCTTACCTGGAAAATTGGAACAAAAAGCGGCTGCAGCCGAAAACTGTGTTCAACGCACTTAAAGAAAATGTTCCGGACTGGATAGAACAACTGCCCCATCTTCCGCAATTGTGGCTCGATTCGATGGCCCAGCAGGGGCAGCAGCAAAAGCAGATGCTGCAAATAACCCAGGAGCTGCATCAACTGCAGACCCAGCAACAGCAACTGCGTAAAACCCGCAGCCGACAGAAACTGATACTCGGTCTGCTGGCACTGGTGTTAGCTCTGGCTTTGACAAACCCTCAGCTCAATGGCTGGCTCCTGAGCCTGCCAATTCCCAGCCTGGTACTAGGCGGACTGGGTGTTTATCTTTTGTGTTTCAGGCGTTGAAAGAGGATACTGAGCGCCCGATGGAGCCGTCATGACAACAGCCTGGTTAGAACAGATTAAGTGGGATGAAGACGGACTGGTGCCGGTCATTACCCAGGACTTTAAGAGCAGGCGTATACTCACGCTGGCGTGGTTGAACCGCGAGGCTCTGAGTCTGGCTGCCGAGGAGCAGCGGGCTGTGTACTGGTCACGATCGCGCAAAAAAATATGGCGAAAAGGCCAAGAATCCGGTCATATACAAAAGCTTCATGATATTTATCTGGATTGTGATGGCGACGCGGTGTGTTTTTCTGTCGAACAGGTAGGTGGCATAGCGTGCCATACCGGTCGTGAAAGCTGTTTTTATCGGAAACTGGTTGGGCCGCAGTGGCAGACAATTGATCCGGTGCTGAAAGACCCGGCAGTTATCTATCAAAGCCTGTTATAAGAGCCAGGATTCCAAACAAGTTTAGACTGCGAAGAGAATTAAGGACCGGACCATGAGTGATGTACTGACCGCTCTGGCGACTGTGCTGGAACAACGCAAGCAGTCCCCTGCCAGCGAGTCTTATGTAGCGAGTCTGCATCAAAAGGGACTTAACAAGATTCTGGAGAAGGTCGGCGAGGAAGCCTTTGAAACCATTCTGGCCGCCAAGGATGCTGAAGTATCAGGTAACGCGGATGCGTTGATTCGTGAAACCGCGGATTTATGGTTTCACACGCTGGTGATGCTAAGTCATCTTAATCTGCGCCCGGAACAGGTGTTGGACGAACTGCAGAAACGTTTTAATATATCCGGCCTCACAGAGAAGGCTTCACGATCAGAATAAAAAAGAATTTTTAAACAAGTCAGTAAAAGCATTACTGCATTCAGGCAGTAATCTGGAGGAACTATGGGTTTTGGCGGAATAGGTATTTGGCAACTGGTTATCATTCTGGTAATCGTCATCATGTTATTTGGCACCAAAAAACTGCGCGGCATGGGTGCGGATCTTGGTGGAGCCTTAAAAGGCTTTAAGAAGGCCATGAAGGATGATGATGCAAACGGCGATGCAACCGGCGACGCAGATGACAATGTGATCCTCAACCAGAGTGCGGAACAGAAGAAGTCTGACGCCGTCAGTAAAAAAGCTGACGATATCTGAGCGAAGCATTCCATTGCTGCTCGACTCAATCATATTATACTCACCCTGACCCTGGATAAGGCCGATGCCTAATATTGGTTTCTTTGAACTGTTGCTGATCGGCGTCGTTGCGCTGCTGGTGCTGGGGCCGGAGAAGCTGCCTGGTGCCATCAGGACGACCAGTTTGTGGGTCGGCAGAGCACGACGCAGTTTTAATAAGGTCAAGTCAGAAATAGAACAGCAGTTGAACGCCGATGAAATCCGACGCCAGTTACATAATGAATCCATTCTCGCTGATCTTGATGATGCGAAGAAGCAGGCGAAAGCATTAGCAAATGATGCGAGTAAAGATCTAAAAATTCTTGGCAAAGATGTTGATAAAGCGATCAAGCAAATAGCTTCTGTCGAAGATGCATTTACTGAATCCCCGGTGAGTAAGGATTTCGCAACTAAAGACGCCTATAGCGAAAATCCTTCGTTGCTTGATGAAGCACCCGAGGCCCTTAACAGTGACTCGGAGCCTGCTCTCAGGTTGGAACCAACACCTGCGATCGCAGAAAAACCCAAAACTCCGGTTGAAGATTTTTACAACAATCCTGGTGTGGGTGTTATCGAATTGCGCGACGGCGTTTTCAAACCTGCCGCAAGTGAATCTTCAATTCCTGACGATGATACTGACAGCAAAGGTGCAGTGAAAAAGTAATGGCAGCAAAAGAGCTCCCTGAAAATCCTGGCGAATTGACTTTGATTGGACATCTCATTGAATTGAGAAACCGCATCATTAAATCGATCACTGCAATCCTGGTCATCTTTTTATCACTGTTTTACTTCTCCAATGATATTTACACCTTCGTTGCGGCCCCACTGGTTGCTGTGCTGCCGGAAAACACCGGCATGATTGCAATAGATCCTACTTCACCGTTTTTTGCACCGTTCAAACTTACCTTTTATGTCTCACTGTTTCTGGCCGCTCCTTATATTCTTTATCAGCTTTGGTCATTTATCGCACCGGGACTGTATAAAAATGAGAAAAAGATCGCCATTCCCCTGTTCATCTCGAGTGTGCTGCTTTTCTATGCTGGCATCGCATTTGCGTATTATGTTTTGTTCAGCATTGTGTTCGCGTTTTTTATCCAGGTAGCTCCCGAAGGTATTGCTGTAGCGCCCGATATCAATCGATTTCTAAGTTTTGCATTAACGATATTCTTTGCATTCGGATTTGCGTTTGAAATACCTGTTGCGGTAGTTCTGCTGATCTGGGCAGACATCGTCGAACCGGACGATCTGGCCGCCAAGCGCCCTTATTTTGTTGTCGGCTGTTTTGTGGTCGCAATGCTGCTGACACCACCAGATCCATTCACCCAGTCAATGCTGGCCATCCCGATGTGGATTTTGTTTGAACTGGGGATCTTCCTGGGGCGTTTTATTCGGAAGCGCAAACAGACCGAGGAAGCCAGGGAGGCCAGCGAGTAAAATGATTGCCTTACTGCAACGGGTCACCCATGCCACTGTGCGGATTAATGGTGAGACACATGGCAGCATTGGCCGCGGCCTGTTGGTATTTCTCGGCATAGAGAAGGCCGATGCCAGCGACAAAGGCGAACGATTGTTGAGGAAAGTGCTCGACTACCGGCTATTCCCGGATGCACAGCAGCGAATGAATCTGAGCCTGCGCGATATCGATGGAGAATTGTTGCTGATCTCGCAGTTTACGCTGGCTGCCGATACACAGAGCGGATTGCGTCCGAGTTTTTCAGTGGCAATGCCACCCGTTGACGCTGAGATTTTGTATGATGCTTTAGTTGATTATGTTCGGCAGCAACACAGTCGAATTGCTACCGGACAGTTTGGCGCGGATATGAAAGTGAGTCTGGAAAACGATGGACCGGTGACTTTCTTATTACGATCTTAACGTCACGATGTCAACGTCACGGTCAAAGCCGGCTCAGGCAGCCGGCAGATCACAACAGAAATTATCGAATACCACCACGACTGGCGCGCTTGCGCTCATTTTCAGTCAGATGTTTCTTACGCAGACGGATGTGATTAGGCGTAATTTCTACCAGCTCATCATCAGAAATAAATTCCATCGCCTGCTCAAGCGTATGTTTCACCGGTGTCGTCAAGGTAATAGCTTCGTCAGTACCTGAAGCACGGACGTTGGTCAACTGCTTGCCTTTGGTCGGATTAACCACCAGATCGTTATCACGGCTATGCAGGCCAACAATCATGCCCTCATAAACTTCAACGTTCGGGTCGATAAACAGACGGCCGCGCTCCTGCAGGAAAAACAGCCCGTAACCGAGCGCCTTACCCTTGACCATGGACACCAGCACGCCGTTCTTACGCGAGCCGATATCGCCAGGCTTTACTGCTCCATAATGATCGAACACATGGTTCATCATCCCGGAGCCCGAGGTCATGCTCAGGAACTGCGACCGGAATCCGATCAGACCCCGGGTGGGGACGACAAACTTAAGGCGCACGCGCCCTTTGCCGTCCAGTTGCATGTCCTGCATTTCTGCTTTGCGGAAACCAAGCTCTTCAATGACTGAGCCCTGATGTTGTTCATCGCAGTCAATCACTAATGCTTCGTAGGGTTCCTGAATCTGGCCGTTGATTTCTTGCATGATCACTTCAGGACGCGATACTGCTAACTCAAATCCTTCGCGTCGCATGGTTTCGATCAGTACCGACAAATGCAGTTCTCCGCGGCCGGAAACTTTATATTTATCAGGAGTTTCACCTGGCTCTACACGCAGCGCCACGTTATAAATAAGTTCGCGTTCCAGGCGTTCTTTAATATTTCGGGTGGTAACAAACTTGCCATCCTGGCCGGCAAAAGGCGAGTCGTTTACCTGGAAGGTCATGCTGATGGTGGGCTTGTCCACCGTCAACGGGGGCATCGCTACCACATGGTCCGGATCGCACAGGGTATCCGAGATGTTCAACTTATCGATGCCGGTTATACAGACGATTTCGCCGGCATTAGCAGATTCCACGTCAACCCGTTCCAGACCGAGATGGCTTTTAACCTGCAGTATTTTACCCTTGCGCTGCTTGCCTTCGCGGTCGACGATGACTACTGGCATATTCACTTTAGCAACGCCACCAGTAATCCGGCCTACACCGATTACGCCCACATAACTGCTGTAATCCAGTGCACTGATCTGCATCTGAAAAGGAGCATCTGCGTTAACCGGAGGTGGTGGCACATGATCTATGACGGTCTGGAACAGGGGCGCCATGTCATTGGCCAATTGATCCGCCTCAAGACCTGCTACACCGTTCAGTGCAGAAGCATAGATAACCGGAAAATCCAGTTGCTCCTCGGTTGCACCCAGACGATCAAACAAATCGAATACTTCGCTTAATACCCAGTCCGGGCGCGCGCCGTCACGATCCACTTTATTGATGACAACAATCGGCCTGAGGCCCTGATCGAAAGCTTTCTGAGTCACAAAGCGAGTCTGTGGCATCGGGCCATCGACAGCATCAACAAGCAACAGAACGCTGTCTACCATCGACATGACACGCTCAACCTCACCACCAAAATCAGCATGGCCGGGGGTGTCTACGATATTGATATGGTAGCCCTGCCAGTTAATCGCAGTGTTTTTGGCAAGAATAGTTATACCCCGTTCGCGCTCCTGGTCATTGGAATCCATCACACGTTCAACGGCTTTGCCGCGACCTTCCAACGTGCCGGATTGCTGCAGGAGTTTGTCTACCAATGTGGTTTTACCGTGGTCAACGTGGGCGATAATAGCGATATTACGAATTTTCTCGATCACGAACTGGATACCTGTTTATGGAGTACTTGCGAATTTACGTTAGGTGAGCTGCTTGATTGCATGGTGATGGCAAAAAGGGGCTGGAGTATACACCAGGAAACGCATAGTACAAAGGCCAGGAACAGGTATTGTACAAAAAGCTCGAGACGCAGCAGGTTGAATATCAGCCTGTGCGCCTTAAGCTTAATGGTCTTACTCTCGCCGTGCTGCCAGCGAAATAAACAGTCCGACGATAAATATAAGACCTAATGTCCCTAATGTTACCGTCACCGGTTTTTCCTTCGCGAACTCACGGACCTCCCCGCTGAACTCTTCTATCTTCGCCTTGCCTTTGCCGTATCGTTCAACTGCCTCATACTTAATATCCAAACCGGCGTCTTCAGCTGCGCTAGTGAAGTGTTCTTTCGCGACCAAAAGTTTATCCAAAGCTGACATAACAGCAGACTTGCTGGCATCCAGCTCTTTGCTATGGTGTTTCTGATTAAGATTCATAAGTTTCTCCTCGCTTTGTTTCCTCACTGCGGAGGTAAAGTCTGCTGTGGGTACGCACCAGGTGAAGGTTGCGTAGATTGTTGCGCTGGTTGCACCGGTTGTTGCGATGCAGGTTGGCTCTGCTGCTGGGTAGTCGGAGCTCGCTGTGTTTGAGCTCCTGGCGCGCCAGACTGCGTCCTGTCCATGGTATCCATGCGAGGATCAGTGACCTCGCGGCCAAACTCTTCATCGGGCCCCTGGTTGCAGGCGGTAAGTGTCATTGCTCCAACTAGAACTAACAGGTAGCTGTATTTCATAGCATTATCCTCTTTGTTACAGGTGATGGATCGAAAAAATTGTATCACTGAGCTTTGAGCTAAACCGGCTGACCACTGAAGACTCTCATCAGCATTGCTGCGAGGAACAACACCAGGAATATCACGAACAGAATTTTTGCGATCCCGCCGGCGGCACCTGCTATCCCACTGAATCCCAGAAGCCCGGCGATAATTGCGATTACAAAAAATATCAGAGACCAACTCAACATTAGCTTTCCTCCTGACTCTGGTGTTTCTGATTCCTCTTTAGCACAATTTGCTCTTGCATAAGAGGCATTGCAACGCCTGTGCCACATTGAAAAATCATTTAAATTCAATTGCTTAAGTAAATTTTTTCAAAAATATCCACCATAAAGTGTTGGGCAAGCACAACAGTATGGATTGCCTGGTTATAAGTCATTGTTTCAGAGAGGCTTGTTTGTTGGGTAAACCCAACAGCAGGGATTAATGGCTTGATTCGGTTTGTATTCCGCTTGCTTTTATCCAGAGGAACAATCGCACAACTAACAGCATGAGCTAGCAAAAACAGTAAAAACAGTAAAAACAGTAAAAACGCACCATTATGACGCATTGAAAATGTCATCGCACAATAACGGTGCGTAAGTTAAGAAAAATCAGATCAAAACCCGGATAATATAAGGCTTTCAAGTTTTTTCTTAATGGCATATATTTTGCTCCTCTTTGTGCAGGCAAGACCGACTTGCGGTATTAACGAGCATTGATGGTTTGAATTACAGTGCCAGCAGGATCGCTTGTTGAGTGCAGAGATCTGCATCAGCTGACAATAATCAACTTTTTACCAGGTGAATTCCGGATTGGCTGGAGCTCCCCTTTAACCTGTGGCCGTCATGGTCACATTCTCGATCACACGGAGGATCAGGAATGTCTGCAAAGACTTTAAAGCTAATAAAAGATAACGATGTAAAGTGGGTTGACCTCCGTTTTACGGATACCAGGGGCAAACAGCAGCACGTCACATTCCCAGCCGCCGTTGTTAACGAATCCTTCATGGAAGGCGTCATGTTCGATGGGTCATCAGTTGCCGGCTGGAAAGGCATCAATGAATCCGACATGATTCTTGCTCCCGATGACAGCACTGCAGTCCTTGACCCGTTTACCGATGAGCCACAGATCAACATAACTTGTGACATCATTGAGCCGCGCACTATGCAAGGCTACAACCGGGATCCACGTTCGGTAGCACGCCGCGCTGAAGAATATTTGAAATCTACTGGTATCGGCGACAAGGCTTACTTTGGACCAGAGCCGGAGTTTTTCATATTCGATGAAATGAAATGGAAAACTGAAATGCATCAGTCCTTCTTTAAGATCGGCTCAGATGAAGCGGCCTGGTCTACTGATGCTGACATCGACGGCGGCAACAAAGGTCATCGTCCAAAAGTCAAAGGCGGCTACTTCCCAGTGCCACCGGTAGATTCTTTGCATGATCTGCGTGGCGCTATGTGTGACACCATGACGTCTATGGGCCTGACCATCGAACTGCACCACCACGAAGTAGGCAATGCCGGTCAGTGCGAAATTGGCACCCGCTTTAACACTCTGGTCGCTAAAGCCGACGAAACACAGACTCTGAAGTACTGCATCCATAACACCGCAGATGCGTTCGGTAAAACCGCGACATTTATGCCTAAGCCACTGGTTGGTGATAATGGCAGCGGCATGCACGTGCACATGTCTGTATTCAAAGATGGCACCAATACCTTCGCAGGCGACGGTTATGCCGGACTGTCAGACACCGCACTGTTCTACATTGGTGGCATCATTAAACACGCCAAAGCTTTGAATGCGTTTGGTAATGCGTCCACCAACTCTTACAAGCGTCTGGTGAAAGGCTTTGAAGCGCCGACATTGCTCGCGTACTCATCGCGCAACCGCTCAGCATCAATCCGCATCCCTTACATCCTTGGGGGCAACCCTAAAGGTGTTCGCATCGAAGTTCGCTTCGGTGATTGCACCGCTAACCCTTACTTGTACTTTGCTGCGCTGTTGATGGCTGGTCTGGACGGCATCAAGAACAAGATTCACCCTGGCGAGGCCGCCAGTAAAGATCTGTACGACCTGGAGCCGGAAGAAGAGGCGCTGATCCCCAAAGTCTGTTACTCGCTTGACGAGGCATTGGCGGAACTGGATGCAGACCGTGGATTCCTGCGCGAAGGCGGCGTGTTCTGTGACGATCTGATTGATGCTTACATTGAACTGAAACAGGCTGATTGTACCCGCCTGAATATGTCACCTCACCCGGTTGAGTTTGATATGTACTATAGCGTTTAAAACAGCGTAACACTGCTGCACAAGCAGCTGCAAAAAGAGCCCGGCATCCGTCGGGCTTTTTTTTGCCTGGGATTTTCTGCCCTGTTTCCGCTCATGGATTGTGCGATGCACCAAATAAGCGCATAGTGAATCTGACCTGATCTCTGTTACAGAGCAGGCCACACCACCAAACTGTTAAAAAGGCTGCTGATTTGCAGGATGCTTTCAAATTAGCCGTAGTATGGATAACTGGTTTAGTTATTGCATAGCTCTGCATGCCAATAGAACATCTCTGCGGGAATGTGGAGATAGCCATATAGAGTAAACGCCTTTGACCCTGGAAAAGCTGCATAAACGCCTGCTCGATAGTCTGACTACGGGTATTCTCGTTCTCGATGAACGCCTTCATCTGGACTATATCAATCTTGCTGCGGAGAGCCTGCTGGCAATCAGCGGTCGGCAGTTCAGCGGGTCTCATATCCGTGATTTCCTGATAGATTCGGAACAGGATATCGTCGAGATCAGCAATGCTCATGCAGATAATCGCAGCTTCACTAAACGGCGCACAGAACTGCATCTGCTGCACGGTAAGAGTATTACTGTGGATTACACCATCACGCCACTGATCGATCTCGCTGACGCCTATATCTTGATGGAGATACAGGCGCTTACCTATGCTGAGCGCATTAACCGCGATGAAACCCTGATCTCTACCCATGAAACCACCCGCGAACTGGTCCGAGGTCTGGCACACGAGATAAAAAACCCCCTTGGCGGCATCCGTGGGGCAGCACAGTTGCTGGCGCGGGAGCTGCCGGATTCTGATCTGACCGACTACACCAATGTGATCATAGAAGAAGCTGACCGCCTGCACCGGCTGGTCGACCGCCTGGTCGGTTCACGCAAACTCCCAGAGATGAAATCCATCAATATCCATGAAGTGGTGGAACGGGTGCGCAATTTAATTGAGGCTGAGATCGGCGATGACGGCATCGTAATCGAGCGTAATTATGACCCGAGCATCCCGGAACTGCAGGGTGATGCTGAACAGCTGATTCAGGCGGTGCTGAATATTGTCCGTAATGCCATGCAGTCGCTGTACAGCCCGAATGTGCGCAACAGCGCCGGAATAATTGAGCTGAAAACGCGGGTACTGCGTAACGTCACTATCGGCATGCAGTTCCACCGCCTGGTGACACGTATTGAAATCATTGATAACGGTCCGGGTATCCCCGAGGAGCTGATCAGCAGTATTTTCTACCCCATGATCAGCGGCCGTGCCGATGGCACGGGACTGGGTCTGTCTATCGCCCATTCAATCATCAATCAGCATCAGGGAATTATCGAGTGCAGCAGTAAACCAGGGAATACCCGCTTTGCGATCTTACTGCCGGTAGAAAAAACAAGCAATTCAATGAATTTACGATGAGATCTACGCCATGACCAGACACAATTCAGTATGGATACTGGACGATGACAAATCTATCCGCTGGGTATTGGAGAAGTCCCTCAGCAAAAGCGGACTCACCACGGTCAGCTTCGACAATGGTGACGATCTTTTACATCGTCTCGCAAAAGAACAGCCTGATGCCATCATCAGTGATATCCGCATGCCTGGCATCAATGGTCTGGATCTGCTCTCTACGGTCCAGGATCAGTATCCACAATTGCCGGTAATTATCATGACTGCGCATTCAGATCTGGACAGCGCAGTCTCTTCATACAGCCGTGGTGCTTTTGAATACCTGCCCAAGCCCTTCGATATTGATGAGGCCGTAGCGATGACTCAGCGGGCGCTGGAGCGCGCGCGTGAACACAAGATCGATGTTCCACCGCCCGAGGAAAACACCCAGGAGATCATTGGTGAAGCACCAGCGATGCAAGAGGTATTTCGCGCCATCGGCCGCTTGTCGCAATCCAATATCACGGTTCTGATCAACGGCGAATCCGGTACTGGGAAGGAACTGGTCGCGCATGCGCTGCACCGTCATGGCCCGCGCCGCAGCAAACAGTTTATTGCGCTGAACGTCGCAGCAATTCCAAAAGATCTGATCGAGTCCGAACTGTTCGGCCATGACAAGGGTGCTTTCACCGGGGCGACCGCTCAGCGCATCGGACGCTTTGAACAGGCTAACGGTGGCACCTTGTTTCTGGATGAAATCGGCGATATGCCGGCTGAGACTCAGACCCGACTATTGCGGGTGCTTTCCGATGGGGAGTTCTATCGGGTGGGCGGCCACACGCCAGTCAAAGTTGATGTGCGAATCATTGCGGCTACGCATCAGAATCTGGAGCAACTGGTGTCCCGCCATCTGTTTCGTGAAGATTTGTTCCATCGCCTGAATGTCATCCGTATCCATATTCCTCGGCTGCGTGACCGGCGTGAGGATATTCCGCGTCTGGTCAGATATTTCCTGGGCAAGGCTGCTGAAGAACTGGACGTTGAAGTTAAATTGCTGAGACCTGAAACCGAAAAATATATCACTGGATTGAACTGGCCAGGCAATGTCCGGCAGCTGGAAAACTTCTGCCGCTGGATTACCGTAATGGCTTCCAGCCGCGAAGTACGCATAGATGATCTGCCGCCGGAGCTGTTTGCTCCGCAGGCACAGGTCAGCACGACCCAGAGCTGGACGCAACTGCTGCAGAACTGGGCCGATCAGGAGTTGAACCTGGGACATACCGGTATTCTCAGCGAAGCTACGCCCGAGTTTGAACGCACGATGATTGAGGTGGCCCTGAAGCACACCCTGGGGCGTCGACGGGATGCTGCGTTGCTGCTGGGCTGGGGGCGCAATACGCTGACCCGGAAAATCAAGGAACTGGGAATAGAAGACGCCGGTACCGATAACGACGATAGTTGAGCGCACTGCGCTCCGCAGTGGTTGAAAAATCAGTCCAGCAAGCCTATATTTGCCGATCATTTTCCCTGACTAGAAAATATCACCGGCGGATTGTTGGCTATGATTGAAATTGATCACATCACAAAAAAGTTTGAGCATTTTACTGCGGTAGATGATCTCAGCTTCAAAGTGAGCGAAGGCGAAGTACTTGGGTTCCTCGGACCCAATGGCGCGGGTAAATCCACCACCATGAAAATCATCACCGGCTTCCTGGCGGCAACGTCCGGCACCGTAAAAGTTGATGGTCATGATATTGCCAGTAATCCCATGGCAGTTAAGTCCCTGATTGGCTATCTGCCCGAAGGTGCGCCCAGTTATGGCGAGATGACTACGCTGGATTTCCTGGGCTTTATTGCGGAAATCCGTGGTTACCGGGGAGCGGAAAAAAAGCGTCGTATCGAACATGCTGTTAATGAAGTTGCACTGGGCGAGGTTTGTTATAAAACCATTGAAACGCTTTCAAAAGGCTTTAAGCGCCGGGTTGGTCTGGCCCAGGCAATTATCCACGATCCCAAAGTCCTGATTCTGGACGAACCCACCGACGGTCTGGATCCTAATCAAAAACACCACGTCCGCGAACTCATCAAAAATCTTTCCAAAGACAAAATCGTGATTATCTCCACACATATCCTGGAGGAGGTCTCCGCTGTGTGTACGCGCGCGATTATTATCGCCCATGGCAAAATAGTGGCAGATGGCACCCCTGCAGAACTTGAGTCCCGCTCACCGAAGGGGCAACTTGAAGATTATTTCCGCAGCGTCACTCACCAACCCGTGCCACGCGCGCAGGAACAGGTGTAACCATGGACAACACGGGCATTATCTTCCGACGTGAGCTGGCCAATTATTTCAGTACCCCCCTGGCCTATATCTTTATCGTTATTTTCCTGGTGATGAACGGGATATTCACCTTCGATCTCGGGGCTTTTTACGTTCGCAGTCAGGCTGACCTGCAGCCCTTTTTCAATTTCCATCCCTGGTTGTATCTGTTCATGATTCCGGCACTGGCCATGGGTCTGTGGGCGGATGAGCGCAAGACCGGCACGATAGAGTTACTGCTGACGCTTCCAATCCGCCTCGGCGAAGCCGTAGTCGGCAAGTTTCTTGCCGCCTGGGTGCTCAGTGGCATCGCGCTGCTGCTCACTTTTCCCATCTGGATTACCGTTAACTATCTGGGGAATCCCGACAATGGCGTTATTTTTGCCGGTTATCTGGGCAGCTGGTTAATGGCCGGAGGCTTTCTCGCCATCGGTTCAGGCATGTCAGCGATCACCCGCAATCCAGTCATCGCATTCATACTAACGGTAGCAATCTGCTTCCTGTTTGTGGCCACCGGTTCAGAAATTGTATTGGGAGCATTCAGCTCCTGGGCGCCACAGATACTGGTGGATGCCATTGCCGCACTGAGCTTTCTCAGCCATTTCGATTCCATCAGCAAGGGTGTGCTGGATCTGCGCGACATACTTTTCTTTGTCATTTTCATTCTGTGCTGGTTGCTTGCTACCGCAATCATCATCGAACTCAAGAAAGCAAATTAGGAGCAGACGATGCTTAACAGATATTTATTCTCTGCCACCGGTCTTGCCTTCACCGGAATTTTTTTGATCGTCAGCATCGCCATCATCAGCAGTTTTCCGCGCCTGCGTATCGACCTGACTCAGGACCGATTGTTCACTCTGGCTGATGGCACCCGCAATATTGTCCGCAATCTGGAAACACCGGTTGAACTGCTGTTTTTCTACTCTGATGAAGCCACTGGAGATGTCCCGCAACTGCGTGCCTACGGTAACCGGGTACAGGAGTTGCTGCGCGAGATGGTCATCGCCAGCGACGGCAGACTGTCGATGTCAGTGATTGATCCGCAGCCTTTTTCTGTTGAAGAGGACCTGGCCACCGAATTCGGTGTGCAGCCTGTGCCGCTCTCGCAAGGCGGCCAGCAGGTCTACTTTGGACTAGTGGTGCTGGATACTGAAAGCAGTGACCGACAGGAGGCCGGTGAAGGTGACAAAAACTTCCAGACGCTGCCCTTGATCCGTCCTGATCAGGAAGGATTTCTGGAGTATGAATTTTCCAGGCTGATCACCATGGTCACCAATCCGGAGACACCGGTCGTCGGTCTGCTGACCGAGCTCAATATAGATGGCGGTTTTAATGCCGCAACCGGACAACCTGCTGCGTCCTGGGCAATCATGGAAAGCATCCGCTATCTCTACGATGTGCGCCGCTTGAGTCCCTTCACCGATAGCATTGATGAGGATGTTGATATTCTGCTGGTGGTGCATCCCCAGAATCTTGAACAGCAGACTCTGTACGCGATTGATCAGCATGTAATGCGTGGTGGCAAGGTGATGGTGTTTGTAGATCCAAATGCGGATTCACAGTCGCAGCAGGTGATGTCTGGCAGCGCAGAATTCGATTCGCTTTCCTCAGATCTGGCACCGTTGCTTAGCGCCTGGGGCGTTGAGTATGACTCTGAACGCGTGCTGGCAGATCAGGAACTGGCACTTTTTGTAACGGTCGGTCAGGCGCAGCGTCCGATCACCCACCTGGGCATGATTGGCGTACAGCGACCGGGTTTTGCCAACGATATTGTTACCACCGGTCTGGAGATAATGAATATGTCATCGCTGGGCGCACTGATTCCACGCCCGGATGCAAGCACCAGCTTCGAGCCATTGATTCAGTCCAGTGATAAAGCCATGCTGATGGAAGGGGCATTCTTCAAGGCATTGACCGACCCAAGCATCCTGCTGGACGAGTTTGAAGCCAGTGGCGAACGCTACACAGTAGCCGCAAGAATTACCGGTGCGGCTGCCAGTGCGTTTCCAGAGGGCCGCCCGCTGATTACTGACAGTGGTGACCAGACGGATACAGACGCTGCGGCTCCGGCTGAAACAGAACTGGCAACTCATATCGCGCAATCCCAGGGCAGTATCAGCGTCATTGTGGTCGCAGACACCGATTTTCTGACCGACAGAATGTGGGCGCAGCTAAGTTCAATGTTCGGGCAGCGTATGGTGCAGGCATTTGCCAGCAATGGAAATTTTGTTATTAATGCGCTGGACAATCTTGGCGGCAGTGCGGATTTGATCAGTATTCGCAACCGAGGCAGCTATGCGCGACCCTTTACCCGCGTGCTGGAATTGCAGCGTGCAGCTGATGAGCGTCTGCGACAGGAAGAAACTGAACTTTTGCAGGCATTGGCGGAAACCGAACAACAGCTGGCGGCACTGAGTCAGGGATCTGCTGACGGCAATGCTTTAACACCGCAGCAGGAAGAACAGATAGATCGCTTCATTCAGCAGCAACTGGAGACGCGCAGAAAACTGCGTGAGGTTCAGCATCAGTTAAATGATGATATTGAAAGTCTGGGCAGTACGCTGAAATTAATAAACACGGCACTGATTCCGGTGTTGCTGATCATAGCAGCGCTGACGATGGCCTACCTGCGTAGAAGAAAACGCGATACAGCTACGAAGACTTAATCGGCAATTTGACCCGCACACAGGTACCCACTCCGAGTGTGCTGTCAATTTCAAGCTTACCGCCATGAGCTTCGGCGATCAGACGGCACAGATACAAGCCCAGACCAAATCCGCCTGTATGCCGCTGCCTGGAGCTGTCCGGCCGAAAGAACGGCTCGCTGATCTGGCTCAGGTGCTCTTTGGCAATACCCTCGCCCTGGTCACGGACCTCCAGCACTGCGTCGCTGCCGGTAAACTGAATTGCAACGGTTATAGGATTATTACGACCGTGCCGGACGGCATTGTTTAAGAGATTGGTCAGCAGTAAGCGGATTCGCAGTTTATCAATCTGCATTGAACGATCACGTTTTGGAAACTTTTTGTTTAGACCGCCTTCGTAACCTGTATACGGCTCCAGGGTCAGATTCACGAAGCGGGTGAAATCCACTTCTTCAGCCACCAATGCATAATGTCGGCCACTGAGCCGCTCTGCTTCAATTAAATCAGCAATCAGCAGATCAATCTCGTCAATATCATCACGCAGATTATCCTTTACCTGGCCATCGTCCATAAACTCCAGCTGGAGTTTCGCCCGCGTTATCGGCGTGCGCAGTTCGTGACTGATTGCCAGTAACAACTGCCGCTTTGCTTCCAGCATCGACTGCAGTGAATCAGCCATCTGATTGACGCTATGGGTCAATTCACCCAGTTCATCCGTGCGGCTGGTTTTTACCCGATAACCCAGATCACCCTCGCAGATGCGCTCAGCACCCTCTCGCAATAATCGCACCGGATCGAGCAGTCTGCGCACCAGCCAATAATTGAGGAACAACACAATTATCGCGACGCCCAGCCCCATATAAATAACGAAATAATCATAGTCACTTAAGGAAGGCACTTTGCGATTGAGAAAATACTCATAACCACCGCGGGCAACCCGGATCACATCTTCATCACCTACCGTCATCATCTGCGCTTCAGCAGAGATTGAACGTACGAACTGAGCCTGATGAATATCCAGGTCGTCGGCTTCATCTGACTGCCAGTTGATATGCGGGCTGCGAATAATGATCGTCAGCGACAGATCCTGAGCCAATTGCGAGGCCTGGCGCAGGTCAGGCGGAATACCGATACTGTCGACGATCTGATTGATGTTATTGAGGTAGAAATCCGGGATCGGACTCACCCGTTCTGCCCGCCAGTTTTGATCCAACTGGCGCAGAGACAAAGAGATAATCACAAAGAAAAAAATTACAGTGGCGCTGAAAATCAGCAACAGGCGAAAAAACAGCGAATTCGCCACCTTTGGAACCAGCGTTTTCACTTTGGTTCGCCGACGAATGTATATCCCCGGCCCCAGACCGTTTTTATAAACCGTGGCGTCCGTGAGGTGTCGTTGAGCTTATGGCGTAAGCGGCTTACCAGGGTGTCCACCGCCCGGGAGAAAAGTTCTGCATCAATACCGCGTAATCGGTTCATCAGTTCATCACGCGAAAAAGTCTTATTCGGTGACTGCAAAAACACAATCAGCAGTTCGTACTCCATGGTTGTCAGTTCGACCAACTCATCGTCAAGCTTCACCGTGCGTCTGACGGTGTCGACTTCCAGGCCCTTAATCTGTGGCAGTTCAAGCTGTTTGCGCGCTTCATCGCTGCTGCGTCGCAGAATATTGGTGATCCTCGCCACCAATTCACGGGGTTCAAATGGCTTTGGCAGGTAGTCGTCAGCACCCAGTTCAAGGCCAACGATGCGGTCGGTCACTTCACCGTGTGCAGTCAGCATCAAAATCGGCAACTGCCCATAGATCGCTGATTTGGAGCGGATTTCACGGCAGATTTCAAAACCATCTTTCTCTGGCAGCATAACATCCAGAATCAATAAATCCGGCTTCATGCGCTTCAGATATTCAAAGCCTTTGCTGGGCGTATGCGCGGCAGTCACCGCCATGTCATAGCGCTCCAGGTACTGGGTCAACAATTGACCGAGCTTTTCATCATCATCTATCAGTAGTATTTGTTTCATTTGGTTTGGCCGGCAGGTCACTCGGATCGGATGCCCGGAGTGTACGAATTCAGCGCCGGGAAATCAATCAACTGGCTGGTAGACCTGCCGCGCAGGCGCGAATCACCGGGCTTAACAAACCGGCATCACACCGGCCTGCCCGGATAGCGGCTGTCCGTAGTATCATAGCGTCCCCACTGAATCAGGACCGTGTTTAATGATATCGCTTAACAACGCCCGCCTTATGCGCGGCGACCTGGTGCTGCTTGAGCAGGCCAGTCTTGCCATCCACGATGGACAGAAAATAGGTATCATCGGTCGTAATGGCAGTGGTAAAACCAGTCTGTTTAGTTGCCTGCTTGGCCAGCTTGCATTGGATCAGGGCCAGCTGAGCATGCCTGAAGGGCTGCGTGTCGCCTGCATGTTACAGGAAACCGCGGCACTGCCCTGCTCTGCGCTGGACTATGTGATGGATGGCGACAAGGTGTTCCGCGCCATAGAAGCGAAGCTGACCGCTGCTGAAGCAACAGGTAACGGCAGCGATATTGCACATTGGCACAGTGAGCTGGATAGAATCGGCGCTTATGATATTCAGACCCGCGCCCGGCAGATGCTGGCAGGACTTGGCTTCAGCAGTGATGAGTTTGAGCGCCCGGTAGCGACATTTTCCGGTGGCTGGCGCATTCGTCTGAATCTGGCGGCTGCATTGATGGCCCCGTCTGACCTGTTGCTACTCGACGAACCCACCAACCACCTCGATCTGGAAGCCACGCTGTGGCTGGAGCAGTGGCTGATTCGCTATCAGGGCACCCTGCTTATCATTTCGCACGATCGCAGCTTCCTGGACAAAGTTATCGATTATGTCGTCAGCTATGAACAGCAACAGCTGGCTTTATATCGAGGCAACTACAGTTCTTACGAATCTCAACGTGCGGCACGCCTTGCCCAGGAACAGGCAATGTATGAAAAGCAGCAGCGTCGCAAAGAGGAAATCGAAAACTTTGTGCGCCGTTTCCGAGCGCAGGCGACCAAAGCCAAACAGGCCCAGAGCCGCTTGAAAGAGCTGGATCGCATGCAGGAAATTGCGCCCGCTCATATTGATTCCCCGTTCCATTTCATATTTCCTGAACCCGAGCAGGGCCCCGACGAATTGCTTGCACTGATTCATGGCAGCATTGGTTTTTCGGAGCCGCTGGTGACTAAAGTAAAGATGACAGTCCGGTCAAATACCCGCATCGGCTTGCTTGGATTCAACGGCAGTGGCAAGTCAACCTTGCTGAAGACACTGTCCGGAAAAATGCCACTGCTGGGCGGCGAGATGCGGCAATCAAAACATCTTAAAATTGGCTACTTTGCCCAGCATCAGGTTGATGTGCTGGATAAGAATTCCGGCCCGATGGCGCTGGTGCAGAAACTCGATCCGCAGGCGCGCGAACAAAGTGTACGCGACTTTCTGGGTGGTTTTGATTTCCGTGGCGATCGTATCACCGACACCATTGCAAATTTCTCCGGTGGCGAGAAGGCGCGGTTGGCGCTGGCATTGATAGTCTGGCAAAAACCTAATCTGTTATTGCTGGACGAACCTACCAACCATCTTGACCTGGAAATGCGCCACGCGCTGACCGAAGCCCTGCAAAGCTATTCGGGAGCGCTGCTGATCGTTTCACACGATCGCCATCTGCTCAGCAATACGGTTGATGAGTTTTATTCAATTCATCAGGGCCGCTTTACCGAGTTTGAAGGTGACCTGAATGATTATGAAAAATGGTTGCAGGAACACAGTCGTCAGGAGGCTGCGCCAGCCACAGCAAACGCAGATAATAAACCGGACCGTAAGGAACTGCGTCAGCTGGCTGCAGTCCAGCGGCAGCAGTCCGCCCCGCTGCGCAATGAAATAAAGAAACTGGAAAAACAGCTGGAGCAGGTCTCACAACAACTGCAAGCACTGGAAGAAAAACTGGCCGTGCCGGAGATTTACGAAGACAGTAAGCGCAGTAAGCTCGCTGAGCTTTTGCAGGAACAGATTCGCCTCAAAAAACAACTGGGATCGCTTGAAGAGGACTGGCTGCAGAAAAGCGAGACACTGGAATCCCTGGAAACCGCATGATAGTGGCTGCATGCCGGTATCCATTCGGTTTTTAAACTTCTAAACAGCCGTTCCTTCGGCGCATTGACGCTCCTATGTCAAACATTCGCGGCCACAGCCTTCAAATCACCGAGGATTAGTGGGTATAGCTCTCGGACGATGTCGCGTTTTAGACAACGGTGTAGTTCTTTTAGGGTAAGTCCTTCCTTCGTCCGACGTTCGACATATACACGGGTCCTTGGATCGCTTCGCGTGCGAACCATGGCCAGGGTCCACAGTGCATTGTTTGCCGCCCTGCTACCGCCGCGATTCAGGCGGTGTCTGATCGTCTTTCCTGACGACGCTGGCAATGGGTTAACACCACACAATGCAACCAGGGCGGCCTCGCTTTTTAGCCGCTCTGGAAAACAATATGCACCTAAGTCGTAGCTAAAACTAATTGGATACGGGCTGCCCGCGTCTGTCCATGCGGAGATGCTCGCCTCTACCTCGGCAGGAGATTCTAAGCCCTTGGCGATTCGTCCGTGGCTTTGCAGAACGAGTCGCTGCTGCATCGCTACTGTTTTCAGGAAGTCAGCTAGCTCTTGCTCGTTTTTGCATTCACAGCCTTGCGCTGCACTTGGCCCAACGCAAACTCTCGCCCTTTTTAGGGATTGGTCATCTAAAAATAGCCTTCACGCTTTTTCTTCTCCATCGACCCAACCTGATCCTTGTCTAAAGTACGACCCTGGCGCTCACTAGACTTATCCAACAGAATTTCTTGAATTATTTCAGGCACAGTCGTAGCGTGACTTAGGACAGCGCCAGTTTGTGGATAACAACCAAGAGTCCTAAATCGAATCTGACGTATTTCAATCGAATCGCGCTCTTCAGCATTTAGATAGGGCAGCATGCGCTCATCGTCCAAGGCAAATATCTGAGCACTTTCACTACAGATCCAACTCCTTCGTGGCGCCGAGAAGTAAAGATCTACCAGATCGATCTTTTCCAGCATGATGTATTGCCACACATCCACTTCAGTCCAATTGGATAAAGGAAACACGCGCACGCTCTCCCCGCTATCAATTTTAGTGTTGTAGATATTCCACAACTCGGGGCGCTGGTTTTTAGGGTCCCAGGAGTGATTTTTACCACGCACCGAGAACACTCGTTCTTTAGCGCGGGACTTCTCCTCGTCACGGCGAGCACCACCAAGTGCGGCATCGAAGCCATATTTTTCCAGCGCCTGCTTAAGCGCTATCGTTTTCATGTGATCGTTGTATTTTACGGACCCGGACTCGACTGGATGTATGCCTGCTGCCAACGCATCGGTGTTGGTATGCACGAGCATGCGCAAAGCGTACTTCTGCGCTAGCGCATCGCGAAATCGCGCCATTTCGGCGAATTCCCAAGTCGTATCGACATGCAATAACGCCAATGGCACAGGTGCAGGATAGAGCGCCTTGCGTGCGAGATGCAGCATTACCGTCGAATCCTTCCCAATCGAGTAGAACATGCAAGGGTTCTGAAAACTGGCGACAACCTCACGGATAATGTGAATAGACTCCGCCTCCAGCTTACGTATATGAGTCATTTCAGACATGCGCGTCCTCCTCTGTAACAGGCGTCCACTGGCCAGCGTGATAGCGAGCCATGCTTCTTGCCTCCAGATCCCAGGCGAAGAGAAATAACCAGTCATTGTCGAGTAACTCTCGCACCGCTGGCTGAGCGTTGATGATATCGGCTATCGCTTGTATTGGCGCGGCGATGTAGACACTTAGTCTTAGTGGTTGATGGCGCCAGTCGGAGCCATCATGCACAGATTGAATTGGCAACCCAATGCGTAAATCACCTCCGTTGCCTTCGAACACACCAATGTGTTCGCCCACGACGTTGTGCAGTAATTTATTGCCGCTGCCATATTTATCGGGATCGACGACGGATGCGTAGTACTGCAGATTAATCCAGTTGGTGACGATCATCGGCGCGGTAATGATCAGCTCCAACACCTTGAAGCCCGCATCACTCTGCCACGTGTAGTCATGAAGAAAACTACGTCCCTCCAGGTTGATTTGGCGAGTAAAAGCACGTGGCGCAACGATAAACGAGGCATTGTTTGCGAGCCCCCATTCCGGGCGCAGTTGTGCCCAATCATTGCTACGCTCTTGCATCGCCGATGCAATCCTATTGGTTTTTTTGGCCTCGATACCAAGGCTTGGTGCACGAGCGTGTTGTGCAACGCTTTCGGCGCCTCTTAGCCACTGGCTGTAAGGAGCTTCGTCAGGCGAGTCGAAGCAGACAATTTCATCAAGGCTGGTATTGTGAAGCGCAGGGACAAAACGGGTGGTATTGGGAATCATGACCTGATGACTCGCCAATATTTCTCGCAAGCTTGCGTCATTGAGCAATTGTGCGAGCACTCGCACGTTTACTTCGCCGCTTTGCCCACCGCACGCACCGCAGTCCAGGCTTGCGGCATGGGGATTATTGGCACTATGACTGGCGTGGCCCACAAGTAATACATGCTCGGGGAAATCCTTCTTCAAACCAAGCGCTTGCAGAATTGACAGGAGCAACTGCGCTTGGTCCTCTTTGCTGATCGCGACACCATTGCTGCGCAGCTCCCAAATGCTATTCTTCTCAATTGGGCTTATAGATTCGCGCGTGCGCAATTTGGAGAAACTGTACCGCAGCAAGTCGAAGGCTTTGAACACTCCACCGGCCTCTACCAAGCCGAAAGAGGCTGGCGCAATATTAGAGGCGTCCTGATTGCCGACCTTACGTTGTATGCTCGCGTTTTGCTTTCGCTCTAAGGCGCTCACCGCCACCTTGGAAACACTCAGTACGGGACTCAGCAAGCCTGGCAACTGTGGCCTTGCCTCGCTAGTGAATGAGTTGCGATACTCGATAGGCAGCCCGAAGAAACCGGCGAAACCGGCAGTTTGAATGGCAGGGTCCTGCGCCTCTAATGCACGACGCATTGGCTCAGAACGCACGTCTATGCAAAAGATTGCCAACACCTTTGGCGTTGCGGCAGGCGAAGGTTGCACCTTCAGTAACTGCTGTTGTAAAGGTTCTTGATAGGCGTACTCGAGTGCACGTTGCCACACCCATAGTAACTGCTGGTTCTGCAGAATTTCGTCAAAACGCGCAGCGCTTCTCTGGAATTGAGCGAGGAATTGACGCTTTATCAATTCGTAACTTGCGGCAGTCTTCACTTGCAGGTGTCGCCACAGCAATAGCTCCCAGCAGAGTCTTATCGCCAGCAGTTGTTCTATGAGATCGTTGTCATTGCCTACCAAGCGGTCTTGCCATGCCTGATACGCGAGCCATGAAGTCCAACCATTCACATCCAGCAGCAGAGAGGTGGCATAGTCTACGCAGGCCGCCTCGCTAAACTGCCCCGCGAACACTTCTTTGTGAAATGCCTCATAGACCCCAGAGATCGATTCCGGGAGGGAATGAATCTGCTGGTTGATCTCGCGAGCTCCCATTAGAATTCCGATGCCTTTGTCGAGGCCCACCACTTCCCGCCATGATTGAAAAAATGCGTGCCCTGCAGAGACGCCGCTAAGCATTCTTTCCGGATATTGGAAAAATGCCCCGCAGAACTGGCTTATCTGTTGTTCAACTTCGGCGCGCCATGCCATCTTATTGCGTTGTTCTACCGTGTCATCCAGAAAGTCTACAAAATTGTGCCAAGGCTTCGGCACCGCAGAAGTTTCCAGCGCGGCTAATAACTGCTCCTGCGTTGCCACTGTTTTTAGCTCATTTTTTGCCATCTGCAGATGCGATGGAGAGATTGCCCTGCCCCATTGACGTTTGTAGTAGGCGCCCGGCATCAGGCAATTAATCTTGCCCAGTGTTGCGAGTCGCGCGGCCACTTTGGAAAACGGCTCAGCGCGCATCTCCCACCATGGGTTCACTGCAATGGAGCGATCTAAAGGCCACGTGGGAGCGAATTTGCTACACGCCTGACGCATGCACTGCTGCAGGGACGTTGGCGTAGCGTCATCTAACAAGGGACCAGGCACTGTCATATCAAATTGCTCCATGTGACATTGTTGTTGTATTTGGGGTGCGTGGCAATGGCCATAGTTTTAGCGTTAGACGTGTGAGCCATTCATCGAGATAAAACCCAGCATTGAGTGCGATAAACAAGCGATGACTAGAAGTGCTTTGTGGGTTGTAACGCAACTGGAAATAACCCAGCAGGAGTATCGCGAAGAGGCTTAAGATCCATACATCGAACCAGACGCGGTAAGTATGCTCATGGGCAGGAATTACAGGCGCGAGTATTGTCTTGAAAGCCCAGTAAGTGCCCAACAAAAGCAGGCACCAGCTAAGGGAGTAGACAATCTGCTGCCTTCCACCCACCGCACTAAGCTGTGTCAGGAACACAGTCAGTGCCGCAGCCACAATCAACCATGGGCTAAGCGGTAATAACGATACGCCGCTAAGTGAGACAAGCAAGGCGATTGCAGGTAGCACCACAAGAGACGCCAGGAACCAGCCTCTCAGTGTCGGCAGTCTCTTTGTGCTGTGCTGTGCGCGAAGAAATTCTGCAACCGCCTCGCCGGAGTTCAAGAAGGCCAAGGCTTTGTAGCAGGAGTGGGCTAGCATGTGCAGTAAGGCGAGCTCGTATAAGCCTAGCGCACACTCCACTAACATCAGACCCATTTGCGCGTTGGTAGACCATGCCAGGCGCACCTTTATGCTGATTCTGGTCATCATGACCAGGGCCGCCACCAGCATCGACAAACCTGCGACTACTATCACGATTGCCTGGGCGATCAGCGCTTGGCCGAACAGCGGGGAGAAAAGTATCAACAGAAAACCGCCAAGATTAATGACACCAGCATGCAGTAGGGCCGAAACGGGGGTTGGAGATTCGACCACTTGGATTAGCCAACCATGCACGGGTAGTTGCGCACATTTAATTAGGGCGGCGAGTGCGATTAAAATGGCCGCAGCCTGTTCTTGCGCACTGAGTCTATTCACCGGGTAATGGGACAATATCTCATCGAGGTTTAGGCTGCCGTGTTCACGCCACAGCAGGAAAAACGCGACAGCGAGACAGGCCTCCGCTACTCGAGCAAGTATGAACTTCTTATGAGCCGCGAGGACGGCACGAGCTCGCGTGGGGTAGAACATCAATAACTCATGGAAGCTTAGGCTAATTGCGACCCAGGCAAGCCACAGGAGCACTAGATTCTGACTCGTTACCACACAGAGTACGGCGAAGACCGTGCAATTGAACCACCACAAAAAGCGTTTTCCGTTGACGTCCTGAGCGAAATTCGTTGCCGCATAGCGAAGCACGATCCAAGCGATAAAGCTAATAAGCAGCAGCATGATGCTGACGAGCGGGTTGAAATGGAACCAAGCTAGTTGCGATGCTGGCACATCCAAGATCATGGTCTGCACGAAATAGAGGGCAGCTGCCGCGAATGCCACCCCCATTATCGTCTTGGCCGCCGCCCAGCGCCAAGAAAAAGTCCAAAGCATCATTATCAGCAGAGGGGCCAACACCACAGTTGTCGCTAAAAAAGAGCTTCCATTAAAAGTCATAATAATCCAACCAGTTATTTGAAGTGCGGCGATTGTCCGGCATTATGAACATTCTGTAAAATATATATTAATTCAATATTCATTCTTTTTTGGTGAACTATGAGCAGGCTCAATTACCACCATCTTTACTACTTTTGGAGAGTAGCTAAGCAAGGCAACTTGACCCAATGTGCCCACGAATTGCATGTCTCTCAGTCTGCGCTTTCCACGCAAATCAAGCAGTTAGAGGAAAGCATGAACTTAACGCTGTTCAAACGCGAAGGGCGCAAACTGGTACTGACTGAGACGGGCCGTAAGGCCTTCAGCTACGCTGAGGACATCTTCAAGAAGGGTGACGAGCTGCAATCCTACTTGCTTACTGGCGAGCAACAGGAGGGGGCGGCACTGCGCATCGGCATGCTGGCGACCATGTCGCGTAATTTTATCGAGAACCTCATGCAGCCTTTGGTGGGGCGCCCTCACGTTAAGTACAGCCTGGAAGCGCGTGAACAGTCCAATCTTTTAGCCGCGCTCGGCAACCACCAACTCGATCTTGCACTGACCAATATCGCGGTGGTCGGAGACGATAAGCAATTATGGCAATGCCAACTGCTTGCCCGGCAACCA